>NZ_JBGGWA010000007.1:0-387263 GCF_041321145.1 Paraburkholderia sp. IW21
GCCAGGGGAGCCGCTTAGCATTAGCGGTTTGAGCTGCTTTCTCTTGCTTACTTCTCTTTGCAGCCGGCAAAGAGAAGTAAGTGCCGCCCCGCACAGGGGCAACACTAATAGACCACAAACAAATCAAGTAAAGCCCACACCCCAAACAGACAGACAAAAAAGCGCCACGCGAGGCAAAAAGCACACCCCTGCACATCCCATGCCAAACAAAAAACCCGAAACTCCCAGGCGATAAGTTCGTCTGACGCGGACAGACCCTCTACAATCGGAAGCGACCGGGCATCCCCCAACGGCACCGAAAGTGACCATGAACGCAAAAGCGAACCCATAGGAGCGACCCTGATGCAGCAGCCAGAAGCCCTCGGCGGCCTGTCCCACTCGGGCGGAATCGACCACCGCGAACCCGAGCCGGACGGCGCATTCATCCCGACGGAAAATCTCAACGTCGCGAGCGCCGCCCAGCACGTGCTCAAGTCTGGCGACACTTTCATCGTCAACGATCCCCTCGGCGATATCACCGGCCACGAAGACGGCCTGTTCGTCAACGACACCCGCGTTCTCTCGCAACTGCGTCTGACTTTCGGCGGACGCGCGCCCTCGCTGCTGTCGGGCAGCGTCAGCAGCGACAACACCTCGTTCACCGCGCACCTCACCAATCGTCCCTTGCCGCCGCTCGGCGGCGACAGCACGCCGGAAGGGGTGATCCACGTCGAGCGCGTGCGCGTGCTCTCGGGCACCGTCCTCAACGAAGCCATCGAACTCACCAACTACGGCACAAGCGAGGCGGTCGTGCCGCTCTCGATCTCGTTCGCCAGCGACTTCCGCGATATGTTCGAAGTGCGCGGCCTCAAGCGCAATAAACAGGGCCGCGTCGAACCGGCGCGCGTTGAGAACCGCGAGGTGCTGCTCGGCTATATCGGTCTCGACGACGTGGCGCGCAATGTGCAGATCGCCTTCTCGCCAGAACCGGACAACCTCTTCGCCAATCGCGCCGACTACACCGTCAAGCTGCCCGCCCAGGCCTGCGTGTCCATCTATCTGTCCGTCGCGGTGCAGGTCGTCGCGCGAGCAGATCGACCCGCCCCCGGCGTCTCGCAGCCCACGCACGCTTTGAGCGAAGCCCATCTGTCGCAAATCGATGCGGAGCGCCCGCGCGTCGGCCGCGCCGCGGTGCGCGCCGCGCTGGTCGACGCCCACCTCGTGATGCGTGAACGGCGGCGCGTCACAGCACGCGTGCGGTCGAGCAATCCACTCTTCAACGCATGGATCGATCGCTCGCTCGCCGATCTCGGTTTGCTGACAACCGATCTCGCCACGGGCCCCTATCCCTATGCCGGCATTCCGTGGTTTTCGACGCCGTTTGGCCGCGACGCCATCATCACGTCGCTGCAGACGCTGTGGCTGCAGCCGCAGTTGGCCGCGGGCGTGCTGCGCTTTCTCGCCGAACATCAGGCGCGCGAGAACTCGCCGTTTCGGGACGCCGCGCCCGGCAAGATCATGCACGAGATGCGCAAGGGCGAAATGGCCGCCACCGGCGAAGTGCCGTTCGCGCTGTACTACGGTGGCGTCGACACCACGCCGCTCTTTATCGTGTTGGCCGGCGCCTACGCGGCCCGCACGGGCGACCTCGCGTTGATCGACGAATTGTGGCCGGCGCTCGAGCGTGCGGCGCAATGGGTCGTGGGCGTCTGCGACAAGAACCGTTTCGGTCTGCTCGACTATCAGCGCGAGTCCGATGGCGGTCTCGCGAATCAAGGCTGGAAAGACAGCCACGATTCGGTATTCCACGCCGACGGCCGCTTTCCCGACGGTCCTATCGCGCTGGTGGAAGTGCAGGCGTATGCGAGCGCGGCATTCGACACGATGGCTCACTTCGCGAAGCAGCGCGGCCTGGACGATCCGGCTGCGCACTACAGCGAACGCGCGAAGAAAATCCGTCAATGCGTCGAAGAAAAATACTGGATGGAAGAGTCGGGCTTCTACGGCATCGCGCTCGACGGCCACGGCGAACTGTGCCGCGTGATGGCGTCGAATGCGGGCCACTTGCTGGCCTTCGGTCTACCCGCGCGGGACCGCGGCGAAGCGGTGGTGCGCGCGCTCGACTCCACGCTGTTTCATACCGGCTGGGGTGTGCGTACGTTGGCCGCCAGCCAGGCGCGCTTCAACCCGATGGCCTATCACAACGGTTCGGTATGGCCGCATGACAACGCGCTCTGCGCACGCGGCCTGTCGCGTTACGGCGGCAAGGCGGCGGCCGTGCGGCTGTTGCAGGCGTTGTTTCAGGCGGCGGTCAATTTCGACATGCGTCTGCCCGAGCTGTTCTGCGGATTCCTCCGGCGGCGCGGCGAGCCGCCCACCGCCTATCCGGTGGCGTGTCTGCCGCAGGCATGGGCCGCGGGCTCGCCGTTCATGATGCTCGAAGCCTGCCTGGGCATCACGATCGATGCGACCCGGCGCGAAGTGGTCATCGAACAACCCATGCTGCCCGAAGGCATCGACTGGCTCGAAGTCGGCGATCTGAAGGTGGGCGATTCGTCGGTGTCGATCACGTTCCGGCGGATCGGCGAGAAGGTCGTCGCATCTGCCGAGGAAGGCGATGTGCGAGTGATCGCGCTTCTTTAGAAGCGCGCCTTCACCAGGCGCGAAGCGCACGCGTGGCTCGCACACGATACCTGTCCTGGGGACGCGGGCGAGTGTCGAAGCCATTCTCAAGTGTCGTAGTGGCAGCCAAATGTCGTACCCGCGGTTAATTCTTTCCGCGGGTTTGTTGCTCACGCAGTGTTGAAGGAATGCTCTGGAACAGGCACTGCGTGTCAGTCCGTTCGGCCTGGCCTGGCAGCTTCAACGGATGGACGACGGATGACGTGCGAGCGCGGTCACCTTCATCGTCATATACGGAAACAACGGCAGACCTGAAAGGATGGTGTGCAGTTCGTCGTGCGAGTCGACGTCGAAAACGCTGTAGTTCGCATACTCACCGACCACGCGATGCAGTTGCTGCCACTTGCCTTGCCGTTGAAGCGCTTGCGAGTATGCCTTCTCGCGAGCCTTGATTTCATCGGCCTCAGCAGCCGGCATGTCGTGTGGCAGGTGTACGTCCATTCTTACCAGATAAAGCATGGCTCTCTTCCAAAAAATGCGACGCTCCTGCCAGTTCACTGGCAGGAAAAAGTCGAAGTGAATAGGTCTGCGTTGAGCGCGTGCGCTCAGATGTTTTTGTCGCGACGGTAGAAGGCGAGCTTGTCCTCATCGATATGGAGGCCCAAGCCCGGTCCTTCTGGCATGTGAAGGTCAAAGTCCCGATATTGGGGGCGCGCAGTGACGATGTCGTCTTTCAACAGGAGCGGTCCGAACAGCTCTGTACCCCAGGCAAGTTGTGGGAGCGCGACGAATCCGTGTGCGGATGCAATCGACCCAATGCTGCCTTCGAGCATCGTGCCGCCATACAGGGACACGCCGGCCGCATCCGCAATGGCGGCTGTACGCATCATCCCGTAGATTCCGCCGGACTTCGCAATCTTCAATGCAAACACGTCCGCACACGCACCGCGCACGAGTTCAAGGGCGTCCTCCGGGCCGGTCACTGCTTCGTCCGCCATGATGGGCACGATGAACCGCGATGCGAGTCTGGCGAGTGCTCCGCGCTGCTCTCGCGGAGTAGGTTGCTCGACGAGGTCGATGCCAGCAGCTTCGAGCGCCTCGATTCCCAGCGCTGCGTCAACTTCGTTCCAGGCCTGATTCACGTCTACCGTGACTTTGGCGCGGTCGCCGAGCGCGGCTTTGATTTTCGATACGTGCGCTACGTCATCACGAACGCTACGCCGGCCAATCTTCAGCTTGAATGTATTGTGGCGACGTTCGACAAGCAGCGTTTCTGCTTCATCGATGTCGCGTTGGGTATCGCCACTTGCGAGCGTCCACAGGACCGGAAGCGTCTTGCGGACAGCGCCGCCAAGAAGCGTTGAAACCGGAACGCCCAGGCGCTTGCCCTGAGCGTCCAGCAGAGCCGTTTCGATTGCGCACTTGGCAAACCGGTTTCCCCGAGCAACCTTGTTCAGGTTGAGCATTGCGTCGTTGATGTTGGTCGCATCTTGCCCAACGATTGCAGGTGCGAGGTAAGTGTCGATGGTCAGCTTGATGCCTTCGGGACTCTCGTCGCCGTACGACAGACCGCCAATCGTAGTGGCTTCGCCGATACCCTCGATGCCATCGCTTGAGCGCAGGCGGATGATGACCAAGGTTTGATGCTGCATCGTCGCCATTGCTAGCTGGTGCGCGCGAATGGTGGGGAGGTCAACCAGAATCGCTTCGACGGAGATGATTTGGGCGTTCATACCTGGAATGTTGGAGTTGAGGGGTTGCTGAAGTATTGCGCGCGCAATAATCCCCTGTCCAACACCATCGACGTCTAGTGCCATACCCCCGGGGTATAGCAGATACTACCGCCCGAAGTCGTTACGGGGCGCAAAGGGTATCCTTTCCTCCTCGTACAGCCGATAGATGAGTTCAAGCAGTTCCTGAATGTCCCGCGACTCGTCGAGCATGCGCATGCTCATGATGATCGGCGATACCAGAGTAGGGTCGTCCAGTTCTTTGTAACTCACGTCGTCCCGCTTCAGGCCGTACACACTACTCGGAACGACGGAAATTCCTTCCCCCGCTGCGACGAGGCCTAGCGCAATCTGCAACTCTCGTACTTCATATATCCGGCGCGGCTTGAGACCGCGGTCTTCGAATGCCGATAGCACCTGGTCTGCGTAACTGGGTCGCGGCGCCTTAGGGAAGATAATCAGGGTCTCGTTGACCAGGTCGCTGAGAGCGAGGACGGGCTTGACCAGTGAGAGTGGATGGCCCTCCGGGAATGCAACAATCATCTTCTCCTCGCGAAGAATCACCCGACGGATGTTTGCGTCCTCATGCCGAATACGGCCGAAGCCGACATCAATCTGACCGTCCTTCAGCGCTCTAATCTGGTCCATCGTCGACATCTCGTGAAGGCTGAGTTCAACGGTAGTGTTCTCGTCGCGGAAGCGCCGGATGATTTTGGGCAGCATTCCGTACAACGTTGAGCCCACGAAGCCGACAGAGAGGCTGCGCTCAATGTTGCCCACGCGCCGCGTCATTGATTCGAGTTCGGACGTCTGGGCCAGCAATTGGACAGCATGAGCATAGAAGAACTTACCCGTCTCAGTGAGCTTCAATGGGCGCGAGTCGCGCTGGAATAGCTGCACCTCAAGAATCTCTTCAAGTTGCTGTATCTGACGGCTCAAAGGCGGTTGGGCCATGTTCAGTCGCTGTGCCGCGCGCGTGAAATTGCGTTCTTCGGCTACCGCTACGAAATAGCGAAGATGCCGCAGTTCCATTTCAATACCTCGTGGATATAGACCAATACTAAATCGGTGTTGGACGGGGCCTTCTGGCGTCCATTATTCTGCTTTCACACTCTGTTTCAGCACTCGATTATACCTCCCAGGCATATTTAAAAGGGTGCTAAACCAAGGGTTAACCCCCGCGAGAAAATAGAGATTCAGGAGCAGACATGAGCGTCAAAGTGTTCGATACGAAGGAAGTGCAGGACCTGCTGAAGGCCGCGGCTAACGTCGGGAGCCAGGACGGCAGTGCTCGCGCCAAGCAGATTGTCCATCGCCTGCTAAGCGATTTGTTCAAGGCCATCGACGACCTCGATATGACGCCGGATGAAATCTGGGTCGGCGTCCACTATTTCAACAAACTTGGTCAGGACGGCGAAGCGGCGCTGCTTGCCGCTGGGCTCGGTCTGGAAAAGTATCTCGACATTCGCATGGATGCCGCGGACAAGGAGGCCGACATCGGTGGCACGCCGCGTACCATCGAAGGCCCACTGTATGTCGCCGGTGCGCCGGTGCGCGAGGGCGTGTCCAGGATCGACATCAATCCCGACGAGGATTCGGGCCCGCTGGTCATCCGCGGCACGGTAACCGGCCCGGACGGGACGCCCGTCGCAGGTGCGCTGGTCGAGTGCTGGCACGCCAATTCGAAAGGGTTCTATTCGCACTTCGACCCGACCGGTGCTCAGAACGAGTTCAATCTCCGCGGCGCGGTCAGTACTGGTGGCGACGGTAAGTACGAATTCCGTACGCTCATGCCCGTAGGCTACGGCTGCCCGCCGCAGGGCGCGACCCAGCAGCTGTTGAACGTGCTCGCCCGCCATGGCAACCGGCCGGCGCATGTCCACTTCTTCGTCACCACCGACAAGTACCGGAAGTTGACGACGCAAATCAACATTGAGGGCGACCCGTTGATTTGGGACGACTTCGCCTACGCCACCCGCGAAGATTTGATTCCGCATGTCGTCGAAAAGACCGGCGGCACTGCGCTCGGCATGAAGGCCGACGCGTATAAGGAAATCGAGTTCAACATCGAGTTGACCCCGCTGGTGCAGGGCAAGGATAACCAGGTCGTCAATCGCCTGCGCGCGACTGCCACGGCGTAACCGCTCAGCGCGGCTGCTATGCCGTACCGCTGCTGCCGCTCAATTCTCCGCAAGAATCTTTCGACACCGATGCACGTGCTCCATAGCCTGGAGCACGCGTAGGGAGAGCACACATGTCTGCCATTATCGACAAAGCCACGCAGCTGGATGAACTGCTGCACACCGCCGTTCAGGACGACAGGCAAAACGGTGTATTCCGTTGCCGACGCGACATCTTCACGAACGTCGATGTGTTCGATCTCGAGATGAAGCACATTTTCGAGAGCAATTGGGTCTATCTCGCGCATGAAAGCCAGATTCCCAACAACAACGACTACTACACCACCTGGATTGGCCGTCAACCCGTGGTTGTCACTCGCGACAAGAGCGGCGAACTCCACGCGGTCATTAACGCCTGCGCGCACAAGGGCGCGATGCTGTGCCGGAAAAAGCACGGCAACAAAGGCACCTTCACCTGTCCGTTCCACGGCTGGAGCTTCGCCAACACCGGCAAGCTGCTGAAAGTGAAAGATGTGAAGACCACCGAATACCCGGTGCAATTCAATACCAACGGCTCGCATGACCTGAAAAAAGTCGCACGCTTCCAGAGCTATCGCGGCTTCCTGTTCGGCAACCTCAACGCGGATGCGATTCCATTGGAGGACTACCTCGGCGAGACCAAGACCATCATCGACCAAATCGTTGACCAGGCCCCGGACGGGCTGGAAGTGGTGCGCGGCAATTCATCGTACCTCTACGACGGCAACTGGAAGATGCAGATGGAGAACGGCTGCGACGGCTACCACGTCAGCACCGTGCACTGGAACTACGCCGCGACGATGGACCGGCGCAAGGTCGAGGGCACCAAGGCCGTGGATGCGAACAGCTGGAGCAAGTCGGTAGCCGGCGTGTACGGGTTCGACCACGGCCACATCCTGCTGTGGACCAAGACGATGAACCCGGAAGTGCGACCGGTCTATCGATACCGCGACGAAATCAAGGCACGCGTTGGCGACGTGAAGGCGGACTTCATCGTCAACCAGACCCGGAATCTTTGTCTGTATCCGAACGTGTTCCTGATGGACCAGTTCAGCACCCAGATTCGCGTCGTACGTCCAATCAGCGTGGACAAGACCGAAGTCAGCATCTTCTGTTTCGCTCCGAAAGGCGAGAGCGCAGCCGACCGCGCTACCCGCATCCGTCAGTACGAAGACTTCTTCAACGTCTCGGGTATGGGCACAGCAGACGACCTCGAAGAGTTTCGCGCGTGCCAGGCCGGCTATGCCGGTACCACTGCGTTGTGGAACGACCTTTCGCGCGGGGCGCCGTTGTGGGTCGAAGGTCCCGACGCAAACGCGAAAAGCATGGGTCTGAAACCGCTCATCTCAGGCGAGCGTAGCGAAGACGAAGGCCTGTTTGTGTGTCAGCACGAATACTGGGTCAAGCTGATGCGCGACGCACTCAAAAAGGAACAAGGGGAGGCGCTGACATGAGCTTCGATTACCCGACAATCTGCGCCGTGCTATACCGCGAAGCGCGCCTGCTCGACGACCGTCAATGGGACGACTGGCTTGCCTGCTATACCGAGGACGTCACTTACTGGATGCCAGCGTGGGATGACGACGACCAGCTCACCGACGACCACGAGAGCCAGATTTCGCTGATGTACTACCCGGACCGTGGCGGCCTGGAAGACCGTGTGTTCCGCATCAGGACCGAACGCAGTAGTGCCTCGATGCCTGAACCGCGAACCAGTCACAACGTCACCAATGTGGAAGTGCTGGCCGAGCGCGAGAACGAAGTGGACGTGCGCTACAACTTCAACACGCTCAGCCACCGTTACAAAACCACCGACCAGTTTTTTGGCACGATGTTCGTCACTCTGCGCCAAGTCAACGATGAACTGTTGATTTGCTACAAGCGCATCGTGTTGAAGGACGACTACATCCGCCAGGTGCTCGACGTTTATCACGTTTGAGCGCGAACATCCGCGGAAATGAGAAGTACAGGAGGCAAGATGTCCAGCTACAACATTGCACTGAATTTTGAAGACGGCGTGACCCGCTTCGTCACATGCAAAGCAGGCGAGAAGGTGCTTGATGCCGCCTTTCGCGCAAAGATTAACCTGCCGATGGATTGCTCGGACGGAGTCTGCGGTACCTGCAAGTGCCGAGCCGAGAGCGGAAGCTACGACCTGGGCGACGATTACATCGAAGATGCGCTGACCGAGAACGAGAAGGAAGGCGGTCTCGTACTCACCTGCCAGATGGTGCCGGAAAGCGACTGTGTGATTGCAGTGCCGGCATCTTCCACTGCATGCAAAACCGAGCAAAGCAAGTTCGTCGCGACCGTATCCAGGGTCGAACCGCACAACGATGCGGCTATCGTGCTCGAACTGGACGTGGATGCGGGCGCGCCGGTATTTCTGCCGGGCCAGTACGTCAACATTGATGTGCCAGGCAGCGGCCAGCACCGTTCGTATTCTTTTTCGTCGGCGCCGGGTGAGTCGAAAATCAGCTTTCTGATTAAGAAGATTCCCGGTGGCGTGATGAGCACCTGGCTCGAATCCGCACAAGCGGGCAACAAAATGGAACTGACCGGGCCGCTCGGCAGCTTCTATCTGCGCGCGGTGGAGAGGCCGTTGCTGTTCCTCGCCGGCGGCACAGGCCTGGCACCGTTCCTGTCGATGCTCGAAGTGCTGGCTCACGCGAATTCGCAGCAGAAGGTTCATCTGATTTATGGCGTAACGCGAGACCTCGACCTCGTGCAAGTCGATGCAATCGACGCGTACGTGGCGAAATTGCCGAACTTCACCTACAGCACCGTCGTGGCCGACACGGATTCGATCCATCCCCGCAAGGGTTGGGTGACGCAGCACATGCCGGCGGAGGCCGTCAATGAGGGTGACGTCGACGTGTATCTGTGCGGGCCGCCGCCAATGGTCGATGCGGTGCGCAAGCATTTCGACGACAACGGCGTGAAGCCCAACAGTTTTCACTACGAGAAGTTCACTCCCAACGCTGCACCGAGGACCGCATGAGCACTCAACGATTTGCTGGCAAGGTCATGGTGGTCACCGGCGCCGCACAGGGTATTGGTCGCGCCGTAGCGCTTCGTGCCGCCACCGAAGGCGGCAAGGTGCTGTTCGTCGACCGCGCCGACTTCGTCGCCGAAGTTGCCGCCGAAGCGAGTGGCGCGGACACGGCCGGCTTCGTCGCCGACCTGGAGACGTACGAAGGCGCGGCATCGGCGATGGCTTTTGCAGTTCGCAGGTTTGGCGGCATCGACATACTGGTCAATGGCGTCGGCGGCGCGATTCGCATGCGTCCATTCGCTGAGTTCGAACCTGAGCAGATTGACGCGGAAATCCGCCGTTCACTCATGCCCACGCTGTACGCGTGCCATGCTGTGCTGCCGCATCTGCTCAAGCGTGGCGGCGGGACCATCGTCAACGTCTCCTCGAATGCCACGCGCGGTATCCGCCGCGTACCGTATTCGGCGGCCAAGGGCGGTGTCAACGCGATAACGCAGTCACTTGCGATGGAGTATGCGGAGCACAACATCCGTGTGGTCGCCACCGCTCCCGGCGGGACCGACGCACCTCCGCGACGCGTCCCTCGCAATACTGCCGGCGATAGCGAGCAGGAAAAAATCTGGATGGGCGATGCGGTGAAGCAGGTCACTGAATCGGCCTTTTTCAAGCGCTACGGCAGCATCGACGAACAGGTCGCTCCGATTCTGTTCCTCGCTTCGGACGAGGCAAGCTATATCACCGGCACCGTGTTGCCAGTCGCTGGCGGAGATACGGGCTGACCATGAGTTCTGGGCCGGCAACCCGGCCGTTCGCTCCAGTGGCTGTGCCGCTTCAGACGGAGCGGGCACATTGCGGTCAATCCAGTTGCAACGGCCGGCCTGGAAGTTCTAGGCCGCAAGACGGTTCTTGAAAAGCTGACCCTGCTTCATGATGAGGTCCAGATGGCGCCCTTGCTCACCCAGCAGACCAATATTCTTCAACGGGTCACCATCAACGACCAGCAGGTCGGCGACGGCACCAGACGCCACTACGCCTAGCTCGCCCGTCTTGTTCAAAACTTCTGCCGCCACGCACGTCGCCTGACAGATAACTTCGTAGGCCGAAAATGCTCGTGTACGCAGCATGAGCTCTTCGCTCTGGCGTTGATGCATCGTACCCAACAGGTCGGACCCATAAGCCATCTTGACCTTGTTGCGCTTGTAGATTTCCAGCGAGTCCAGACCCTTTTGCAGGACTGCGGCGTTCTTCACAAGTGAATCCGGCGGAAAACCCGCTTCAGCGCCATCGGTTCCGCAGGCTTCGTACGTAATCAGGGTCGGCACGACGAAAGCACCCCGTTCCGCCATTACGCTGGCAGCCTCGTCGTCGACGAGGTTGCCGTGCTCAATCGTGCGAACGCCGAGTTCGACAGCGCGCTTGATTGCCTGGGCGGTGTAAGCATGTGCCATGACGTATGTCTGATGTTGACGAGCCTCCGCGACAGCGGCCCGAATTTCGTCCTCGGAGAATTGCAGATTGCCAATGGGGTCAGTCGGAGACGAAACACCGCCGGACGCCATGATTTTGATTTGCGTTGCGCCTTGACGGATTTCCTGCCGAATCGCGCGGCGAATGTCGTCGACACCATCCACGATGCGGCCAATCGCACCGTAGTACTGCGAACAGGGACAATTGTCGGGGCCGTGGTCGAGCCTGACACGAAAGTCCGCGTGACCGCCGGTCTGAGAAAGGGCTTTTCCTGACGTGAAAAGACGCGGGCCTTCAGCAAGCCCGGTCTCCACTGCCTGCGCAAGTGCATAGTCGGCGCCGCCGGCATCGCGAACGCTTGTGAAACCTCGCTCCAACATTCCCCGGAGAATTGGCACTGCGCGGAACAACGCGAAAGCGTTTGGAAGTTTCGCGTTTGTTCCCAGGTTGGCCATGCTTGCCATGACGTGGACGTGGCAATCAATCAGCCCAGGCATCAATGTCTTGCCTTTAATGTCCAGGACGTTCACCTCCGAGTCGATCCTGATGTTTCCCGCGACTTCCCGGATAACCCCGTCTTCAATCAAAACATCGTAAAGCTGGTCGTCTTCGTTGTGGTTGACGTCGACAATTCGGCCGCGTTTCAAAAGTGTAAGCATCGTTTCCTCTTCTAAAAATGCGAAACGTCGAGGCCGAAGAATCCGGCCTCGACGGATTTCACGCTGCGAGAATCTGCTATGCCGCGTGTGTGTGCGGCCCAGGTTGTGTCAGAAGTCGTCCACGGGTTTGGGGTAGACCACCGCGCCAAGGAAGCTCAGCAATGCAGCGAAGGCAACATATCCGGCCGGTGCCAACTTACTTCCGGACCAGGTGATAAGAAGGGTGATAACAAATGTCGCAAAGCCGCCAAAAATGGTCACTGCGATGTTGTAAGCGAGGGAAAGGCCGGTCGAGCGCACGCGGCTTGGAAACATCTCAGCGAAGACGGCGAGAATCGGCGCCGTGTATGCTGAGATGAGCACTCCAAAGACGAGTTGGAAGAGGACCAACGAGGTCAGCGACGGACTGCGCACAATATAGGCGAACATCGGAAACGCGAGCACACCGATCAGCAGCGCCGAACTTGCAACGATGAATCGACGTCCGATTCGGTCCGACAGCCACCCGAACATGGGCGACGCCACCAGAATGACTGCGCCGCCAATGAGCCCTGCGCGGAAGCCGAGACCCTGTGGCAATCCCAGTGATTTCACGACGAAAGTCGGCATGTAATACAGCAGCACATAGGTGCACACGGTCCACAGGATTACGAGTGAGATTGTTGCGAATGTCTGTCGCGGATAATCGCGAATCACCTCGCGCAGCGGCGTGTTGGACTTGGCCGTGTGCTTGAAGGTCGGCGTCTCGTCGAGCCCACGACGAATGAACCAGCCGACCGGTCCAATCAGGAGACCAAGCGCGAAGGGGATGCGCCAGCCCCAGGATTCCAGCGCTTCGGGGCTCAGTTCGGAAGAAATGAAAACACCGACGCCGGCTCCGGCAAGCACGGCAAAGCCGATGCTCGATTGGATATAGCTGGCGTAGAGACCACGAGAGTTTGCCGGAGCATACTCGGAGAGGAACGTTGCGGCCGTACCCATTTCGCCGCCATGCGCGAAGCCCTGAATAAGGCGACCCACCACAAGCAGAACCGTAGCGCCGACGCCGATCTGTTGGTACGTTGGCGCGCATGCGACGATGGCAATTCCGAGTGCCATCAGCATGATCGAGAGAGACAAGGCCTGCCTGCGGCCCACCCGGTCGCCGTAAATACCCAAAACGATGCCGCCAAGTGGCCGTATGAAGAAGCCCACGCCGAATGTAAGCGCCGCGAGCAACAGTGAGAGGACGGGGTCGTGAGTCGGGAAAAACAGCTTCCCGATAGTCACGGAGAAGAAGCTGTAGCTGGAGAAGTCAAAAACCTCCAGTGCCGTGCCGATTACAGTGGCGGCGACTGCTTTACCCTTGTCGGCCTTGCCTGCAGCCATCGCCGTGCCGGCGGTCGTTCTGGTTGTGTTCACGAAGAACTCCAGTTGGTCTACTCAGGCCGAGACCCGAGGTGGTGTCGTGGCAACCACGTTAGCCGTTCGGTGGTTGATTTTCGGTCTAAAAACGTGATGTTTCACCGCTTTTGGTGCTGTTGTGCGCCATGCGTGAACCAAAGCGTACCAAATTGCAAAATTATTGGATATATTTAAGAACCAAAAAATTTTCAGGGTATACCCAGCAGCGGGGTATTCCGGTTATGCGCTGCAACGTACTCCGCGCTCGCAAACCTATAAACAGCGAGGCTTTTGCCATCGCGCTCAGGCAGAGCGAGCGGGGAATGTTCCAGAGCCATGTTTGGCCACCGACTTTGCCCATCTGATGAGCTACCACCGATGACTGCGCCAAAATTGCTTCCAATTGGTTCTTTGTTGATCCAAATATGGCTTGCAAGAGGCCATTTTTCCTTGTGTTGAGGCCGTATGACAGGCATACGAAGAAAAGTGGACTAGATAATTACCAGTATGGACAGTTTTTTGTTCCAGTTGTACATTTATGCCCAGATACTTCGGAACGAAGTCCCGTGACGACCTAAGAGGAACACCCGATGTTGCAGTTAAGCGAGCGCGATGAGGCGATGTTGAATGGGGATCTCGGGCAAGGAGCGGCGCGCGCGATGCGAATTGTTACGCGCACGGCTGACGTCATGTCGGCACCGCATCTGATTGACATCAGCTCGGCGCATATCGACGGCTGTCTTTACCACGGGCAAACAAGTCTCGACTTCGTCGAACTGTTCGTTGCAGCCGGAGCAAAGGTGGCGGTGCCTACCACCCTGAACGTGGGCTCACTCGATTTGATTCACCCCGAGCTCTATCACGGCGACCGTTCGATTCAGCGCGACGCGCAGAGGCTAATGGACGCTCATATTGAACTGGGCTGCGAGTCGAGCTTCACGTGCGCGCCCTACCAGTTAAAGAACAGGCCTGCAAAGGGCGAACAAATCGCATGGGCCGAATCCAATGCGATTGTCTTCGCGAACTCGGTTCTCGGAGCAAGAACTAGCCGCTATGGCGATTTTCTTGATTTGGCTGCAGCCATCACAGGACGGGCGCCGTATGCGGGACTGCACGTTGAGGCAAACCGCGCGGGTCAGATTGTTTTCAATGTCGAAGACTTCGCCAGCCGGCCTTCGCGCGATATTTACTTCGCGGCGCTAGGACTGCTGGTCGGCAAGGTTGCCGGCGCGATAGTGCCTGTGCTGGTTGGCCTGCCGAGCGACACAAGCGAAGACGAACTGAAGGCCTTGGGTGCCGCGGCGGCCTCCAGCGGCGCGGTTGCGCTCTTTCACGCTGTCGGCATTACACCCGAAGCGCCGACGCTGGAAGTCGCGCTGCAGGGACACGCCCCGTTGAAGACAGTCGACGTCTTCCTTTCCGAGCTCAACGAAATCAGGCGAAGTCTCAACAGTGGCCGCGAAGGTGACGAGCTGGTGGCGGTCTCGCTGGGCACGCCTCACTTCTCAGTTTCAGAGTTTCAGCGGCTGTCGGACATCCTCGACCGGTTCGAAGGCAAGCTCAAGGCAGATTTCTACGTGAATACAAGCCGCTTCATTCTCTGGCAACTGGATGAAATGGGCCTTGCGGGCAAGTTCGAAGAGCGAGGTATTCAGATCGTTGTCGATACATGCACCTACATCACGCCTGTCATGAAGAAACTGACCGGGCTCGTGATGACCAACTCAGGCAAATGGGCGTCGTACGCTCCGGCGAACATCGGCGTGACTGTGGCGTATGGAAGCATGGACGAATGCGTGCAATCGGCTTTTGACGGGAAGGTGCGTTTCAATGACTAACAATTCCGAGGTTGTTTCGGGTTCCGCGAAAGCGGCAACTGCTGGCCGGGTTCTGGTCGGTGATGTGCTGGTGGCAGGCACCGCGCAGGCTGAAAAGGTGGTGCTCGACAAACCCCTGAGCTTTTGGGGTGGCTACGACTCGGAAGCGGGCAAGATTATTGACCGTACTCATCCCCTGGTCGGCGAAAGCCTCGCCGGCAAGATTATGGTGATGGCCCATGCGAAAGGCTCAAGCTCAAGCAGCAGCGTGCTCGCTGAGGCAATTCGCAATGGCACAGGCCCGCTAGGCATCGTGCTCAGAGAGCGCGACCTCATCATCTCGATTGGTGCAATCGTTGCGGCCGAACTCTACAACCTCGAGGTGCCGGTTGTCTGTCTCGGACCCGCTGCTTTTGACGAGGTCGTTTCAGCACCTGGTCCTTTGCGTATTGAGGCCGTCTGCGGGGAAGGCGGAGCAAGAGTTTATCTCGACTCTCGCTAGCCGCTGCGCGCGTCGAGTGACTTGGGCTCGCGTCCGTGTCCCGCGCAGGTATTCAAGTTGCAAGTCGATTTTCGCAGTGCCCCCGTTGACGCTGTATCGCGTCGTAATGGGCAAAAAACGAGATGTGATGACCAACAGTGCTCGCGCAAGTGTGAGCCTTAGAAAAGGAGACCTCATGAAACTTAGGGCCGCAATCGCTACGCTCGCGTTGGGTGGCATGTCAATCGGCGCCGTACACGCTGACCAAGTCGTCAAAATCGCGCTTTCCGGGCCATTGACGGGTCCTCAAGCCGTTAGCGGTAAGGACGATGAGAATGGTCTTCGTCTGGCCGTTGAGAGGCTCAATCAGAAGCAGATTAAGGTGAACGGGCAGGCAGTGAAATTCGAAGTGCTGTCTGAAGACGACCAGGCCGACCCGAAAACGGGTGTCCAGGTTGCCCAACGTCTGATTGACCAGCAGCCAATCGCATTTCTTGGTCCGCAGAACTCCGGCGTTGCGATTCCGGTCGCCCGGTTGACGAGCGGGGCGCATATTCCGATGCTCACGGTCGCATCGAATCCTCAATTGACGAAACTGGGTTACGACACCATCTTCCGTACCGGCGCAAGTGATTCCGTACTCGGTTCGTCAATGGCGACGTTCGCCGTCGAGAAGCTGCATGCCAAGACCGCTGCGGTGATCGACGACCGGACGGCGTACGGCCAGGGCCTCGCGGACGAATTCGTTGCGAAGGCGAAATCGGCTGGTCTGCAGATCGTGGACCGCGAGTTCACCAATTCGGCGGCAACGGACTTTCTCGGTATTCTGACGACAATCAAGGGCAAGAATCCCGACGTCATTTTCTTCGGCGGCTACGTACCCCAAGGCGCGCCGATGGCGAAGCAAATGGTCGCCCGCGGAGTACGAGCCAGGCTCCTTGGCGGTGACGGCATCTGTGCTGACGACATGGCAAAGGTTGCGGGCACTGCTGCGGAAAATGCTTACTGCTCGATGAGCGGTTCGGGCCTTGACGGTACGGTGGAAGGACGAGACTACATCGCCCGCTACAAGGCGCGGTTCAAAACTGAACCGCAGGCATACGGCATCACTTATTACGACGGCATGATGCTACTGGCGAATGTGATTTCCTCTGCCCAGACGACTGACCCAGCCAAGCTGATTCGGGCGCTGCGCAACGCGAACTTCAAGGGCGTCGCTGCAACTTATGCCTTCGATAAGTCGGGCGACCTGAACCACGCGCCTACGACCGTGTTCACTTTTAAGAACGGTCAGATGACGGCTGTCAAATGAGCTGAAGGTGGCTGGTCGCACACGCCTCGCGATGGCCGTTGACGCGGGGCTCATCGCCTCGCGGATGTTGTCGAGGCTGTAATTCCTCTTGTTGTACCGGTTGGCGCGCAATCTCTTCGATTGCGCGTCTTTTTTTGCTCGACACAGCAGCAGAAGCGCGGGCTACGACAGACACTACCCGTCGCGCGATTACGTTGGAGTGATGTCTCTCTTCACACGATGGATGTGCTGTTCGACGTAAAACGCTGCGGCATCTGCATCGCCCGTAACTATTGCCTCATAGATGAGTCGATGTTCCGCGACGTAGAGACGGATGCGCTGTGGGTCGAATATCCCGTCATCCTTTATCCGCTTCCACAAGGACTGGTCCATTGTCTCCGCGATTTCTTCGGCGATTCTTGCCAGCAACGCGTCACCCGTCATCAGGGCGAGTTGCCGATGAAAGAGTCGGTCGCTGTTGTTCCAGAGCGTACGTTGTTCCGGGTCGGACACGTCGGTGAGCGTTTCCATCTGCGACAGATAGTGCTCTGCAAGCTTGTCGCGCTTTTTATTGGCGGCAGCGCGGCGCGCGATGGCAGGCTCCAGTATCAGACGAACGTCCAGCGTGGCTGAGGGGCTGTAGTCGGACTGCAGTTGACCATCCGGTGCTTGCGCCACCTCCACGCTCTTAGCCAGGACTTCGGGAGCGTTGCCCGCGACGTACGTACCGGAGTTTCTGCGCGTGACGACGAGTCCTTCGTTCTGAAGGGCGCCGATTGCTTCGCGTACGGCAGGGCGCCCTACACCGAAAAGTGAAGCAAGTTCACGCTCCGAGGGCAGTCGCGCATCGGGCATAAACCGTCCCGCGCGAATTTCGGCCCTGATTTTTTCGGAGACCTGCTCATAAATCTGAAGCGGGCGGAAGTTCCGGGAGAACTCGGCTAGTGCGGACGCCATATATGGAGGTAATCGAAGAGATAGGTGGTTCCAAATATACCACTTGAGAATGGCGTCCAGACCACATCGAAGGACCGTCCGCTTCAGGGTCTTCCCTACAGGATGAGTGGTACATCTGCCTAACCAAAATTATTAAAAATGTCGATTTTGGCTTGTTAATGAACCACAAGTGGTTTAAATTTGCTCCATCGGTTCAGCACGAACTCAGCGTGTCCACCGTGAATTTTCAACACTCCGTGGGAAAAGCATGAACACAGACAAGACGACCTTTGATGCTGAGACGACAGCTTCGCTTCTCGAATACGCCACGCTTGTGAACGTCCTGCGCGAGACGATTGTGGAGTACGGGGCCGGACGCATCGCTAGCCCCGAGCGCGTTGCCATTCCGTTGCAGCAAGGCGGGCTGATGCTCTCCATGCCGTCGAGCGCCGAAGACATTGCAATCCATAAGCTCGTGAACGTCTGCCCCGGCAACATCGCGCGAAATCTGCCGACCATCAACGGGCAAGTCATCGCGTGTGACTCGATTACCGGCGAGATGATGTTCGTTCTGGACGGCCCGACGGTGACTGGCCGACGGACTGCCGCCGTCTCGGCGCTGGGCGCAATGACGCTTTCGAATGGTTCGCCCAAGGAAATCCTGGTCATCGGTACCGGCAAGCAGGCATCCAACCACGTCGAAGCGTTCGCCACACTCTTCCCCGACGCGCGAATCCTGTCGAAGGGCATCTCCGACGACGCCACGCGAAGCTTTGTCGAGCGTCAGAAGGCGGTCGCTCCGAGGCTTGAAGCGTTGCAAGGCGAGATTCCCGAATCCGTCGACGTGGTCGTTACCGTGACGACGAGCAAGCAGCCTGTTTACAACGAAGCGGTACGCGCTGGTCGCCTGGTAATCGGCGTAGGCGCATTTACTCCGGACGCTGCTGAAATCAGCAAGCAGGTCGTCGATGGCAGCTTCGTGGTCGTCGACGACCCGGTTGGCGCGAAGCATGAGGCAGGCGACCTTATCCTGGCCAACTTCGACTGGAGCAGGGCTGGCTCTTTGGCGCAAGCGATTCAAGGTCAGCTGAGCCCCGGTGCACCGGTTTTCTTCAAGAGTGTCGGATGCGCTGCATGGGACCTGGCAGCTTGCCGAGTCGCCCGCAAAGCGCTCGGTTAGTCGAAAGGCGGCTGCGGCACCACGCAGGACGGGAATGCCGCATGCGAACTCGCCAACGACGCGTTTGACCACGATCGGACGCTCCCGCTTTCCGGACTCTGGCGCGGTCGCTATGTCATGATGGCGCGTGTGAAGACACCAACGACGGCCGCACGGCCCGTCGGGCGCAGGAGGTCAAAGTGACGGATGAATCGTGCCCATTGGTCGGCCGACGGGTAGCGAGGTCCGCCACCGCCACATGCCCATCTGGCTTAAAGGAGGACTGATGCGTCTGAAACATTACTGTGCATTGCTGCTGTATATAGCAGCGCTTGGTTCAACCGCAGCACGGGCGAGCGATATTCAATGTGCGACCACGCGACAACCAGCAGAGCGCGCGATATGCGACCACACCATCCTGAACAACGAATACGACGATGTCTTCGCGCAGCAACAGGCTTTGCTGAGAAGTGGAAAGCTCTCACGCGAACAACTCGCTCAGTGGAGGCAATCGCGGAACGCCTGCACCGACGTTCATTGCATCGACGGCGTATTTGCCCGGTGGGCGGTGATGGCCAAGTCTGTCGAAACCCCTTCTCGCGCCGCAGTGGCCCCGGTTATGGCCTCCGCTACTGCCATGGCCCCGGTCGGACCTGCTTCGGAAGCAATCGTCCTTCCGGCATCCCAAGCCTTGCCGACATCGGAAGCCTCTCTTGTGCGTCAAGGGAGTGCCGCCGGCGTGGCGCTTCCGAAACCCGTGGAGGCCCACGCCTCTTCACCTACGGTCGCTTCTGCTCCCTTGAGCGCGAGTGAATCGCGTGGCACAACCGGCATGAGCGGGGGCCTGTTGGCGGCCCTGATCGTAGCGGTTGGATTCGGCGCGCTCTTTCAACGCCGAAGGAGGAACGGCGGAAGCGCCGGGGAACCACCTGGTCATGTTCGCCGCAAGGACAAGCCGTGAGCGGACCCTACTGAGATGGGACGAGAAGCCCCTCCGAGTTGGGCCAGTTTGTTGTGTGAAAAGCCAGCTGGAACAGGTTTGATTGCGATAGGACAGGTATTGTTTGCGAGCCACCACACGCAGGAAGTTCTGTTGGAGGCGATGCACCGGGTGGTAACATTTGTTGTCATCCTTATCGACCGCTCGCCCGGACCATCGCATGCCAGACAGTTTCGACCAGCTCGCCGCCCTGATCCGGGCGCGCTTCTCCGAACTGAGTCCGCAGTTCCAGATGGGAGCAGGTTTCCTGCTCGACCATCCCGACGAAGTCGCGGTCTCGTCGATGCGCAAAGTGGCCGAACGGGCCCAGGTGCAACCGGCGTCGCTGGTGCGCCTGTCGCAGCAACTGGGTTTTCCCGGCTGGAACGAATTGCGCAACCTGTTCGTCGCGCGCGTGCGCACGCGACCCGAGCCGCTCACCAGCCGCGCCCGGTCGCTGGTCAAATCCAAAGACGCACTGGCGAGCGATCTGCTGGTCGCGCAACAGCACAATCTTGAAGTCACTGCCGCACATAACGGTCGCGTGATCGTGGAAGCGGCGCGTCTTTTGAGGCGCGCGCCGCATGTGCATGTGGCCGGCTTCCGCTCCTGTTATGCGGTGGCGTTTGGCCTCGTCTATGGCTACCGGCTGTTCCGCTCCTCCGTGTCGCTGCTCAATGGCGAGGCCGGCACGCTGGAGATGCAACTGCGCACGGTTGAACGCGACAGCGCGACCATCGTGATCAGTTTCGCGCCGTATTCAGTCGAAGCGGCGCGCGTGGCCGAAGCTGCGCTGGAAAAAGGCAGCAAGCTGATCGCGATCACCGACAGCGCGGTCTCGCCGATCGCGTTGAATGCCGACAAAGTGCTGATCTTCTCGCACGAGAGCCCGTCGTTCTTCCCGTCGCTGGTGGCAGCCACGGCGATCGCCGAATCGCTGGTCGCGCATTTGCTCGCGCTGGAAGGGGCCGGTGCCGTAGAGCAACTGGGCATCGCTGAGCAATCGCTGCACGCGAAGGGCGCATACGTGCCTTGATGTCCCTCGTCTGACCCAGCTGATGTCTGCACGGAACACCGTTCGGCTCATCGCGACGCCGCCTGACAGCAAATGTTGTTTTGCAATATAAACGCATACCGATTGTTGAATGGGTGCGGGTTGTGGCGTCGAAGCAGACTGCAGGACCGCGCGCCTTCGGGCCTGCCGATTTACCGCGACGATCGGCGTCTGAACAGCCGGTTCAAATAGAAAGGAAAAGTGAAAACCATGTCCGGGGTATTTCATCGTTCACCGAAGCAGTCGCTCCCGATTGCTGTCGGTGGCGATGGCATCGAAATCATCGATTCCACCGGCAAGCGCTATATCGATGCCTCGGGAGGCGCCGCCGTCTCGTGTCTAGGCCACAGCAATCAGCGCGTGATCGACGCACGGGCTACCTCTATGCATGTGAAGAAGACGGCATCGCACCGGACATGCTGACCATCGCCAAGGGGCTCGGCGCCGGCTACCAGCCGATCGGCGCGACGCTGGTCAGCGACCGGATTTACCAGACGATTGTCGGCGGCTCGGGCTTTTTTCAGCACGGGCATACGTATATCGGCCACGCTACCGCCTGCGCCGCGGCGCTCGAAGTGCAACACGTGATTGCCGACGACAATCTGCTCGCGAACGTGCAGGCGCGCGGCGAGCAGTTGCGCGCCCGGCTGCGCGAGCACTATGCGCAGCATCCGTATATCGGCGACGTGCGCGGGCGAGGTCTCTTTGTCGGCGTTGAGCTGGTGAAGGATCGCGACCAGGACCCCCTTCGACGCGAAGCTGAAACTGCACGCGGCGATCCGACGTGAAGCGTACGCGCGTGGTTTGATGGTGTATCCGATGGGCGGCACGGCCGACGGTAAGATCGGCGATCATGTGCTGCTGGCGCCGCCGTTCATCTGCACGGCGCGCGACATCGACGAGATCGTCAGCCGCGTTGCCGATGCGATCGAAGCCGCGCTGGCCACTTGAAATCACTCCAACATCTGCGAGATTTGCGATGACCGAGCGTTTGCCTCATTTCGAACTATCCGACGCCACGCCTGAGCAGGAGGCGGTGCTCGACGAGATTTTGTCCGGTCCACGCGGTAACCTGAACGGCCCGTTTCTCGGCTGGATTCACAGCCCGGAACTGGCCCAGCAGGCGCAGCGTCTCGGCGCGTTTTGCCGCTATCGAACGGGTTTGCCGTTGCGCCTGTCGGAGCTGGCGATTCTGGTGACGGCGGCGCGCTGGCAGGCGCAGGCCGAGTGGTACATCCACTATCCGATCGCATTGGAAGCAGGCATAGCCGAAGCGGATGCCGAGGCGATCCGCCAAGGGCAGCGTCCGGCCTTCGCGCACGCCGATGACGCGTTGATCCACGACTTCGCCAGCGAACTGTACGACACCAAACGGGTTTCGGATGCCACCTATGCGAGGGCGGTCGGGCGCTTCGGCCATCAGGTGGTGATTAACCTGGTGGGCTTGCTCGGCTACTACGCGTTGGTGGCGATGACGCTGAACGTATTCGACATGCGGGCCTTGGGGCAGGAGAGCTTGCCGTTCGCCGAGTAGCGGCCGCGGCGCGGGGTTCGGTTCCGACCGGTAGGACGGATTGTTGCGGACGTGGGTATCGTTAAGCGGCGGCTTTCATTGTCGACACCGTCATCACGCTGGCACGCGGAAGCGCCTATGATGAAATTCGGTCCACGCCCGCGCCTGCAGCGCCGCGCGGCATGCCCCGCAGGAAGTCCACCAGGGGCACTCGCGACCGATGTCGAAACCGCAAGCACCCCGGTGGGACCGTTGCGGTCGGCATCACGCAGGGTTTTGGAGCGGCGCGAAGCAGGGCATACCAGGAGAGAGCGATGAAGCGCAAGGCATCAGCAGTCTGGCAAGGCAGCCTGCAAGACGGCAAAGGCTCGATTTCCACCGACAGCGGCGTCCTCAAGGAAACTCAATACTCGTTTGCGACACGCTTCGCGGACGGCATCGGCACGAATCCGGAAGAGCTGATTGCGGCTGCGCATGCGGGGTGTTTTTCCATGGCGTTATCGGCGGAACTGGGCAAGGCCGGCATCAAGCCCGAACGTATCGGCACCACGGCAACCGTCACCCTCGACAAGGACGGTGGCGGCTTTTCGATTACCGCGGTGCACCTCGATGTGGCGGTGAAAATCCCCGGCGGCGACAAAGCCGCATTCGAGAAGGCCACCGCGGACGCCAAGGCGGGCTGCCCGGTTTCCAAGGTACTGAACGCCACCATCACGATGGACGCGAAGCTCGAAACCTGAGCGCGGTTCGTCTGTTGCAGACACCAGCAGGTCGGGTCGGCAAGGGTAGCCAGTTGCCGGCCCGACCTCATTTGCCATTCAATTGCCCTTTAACAACCTGACGACGCTCCGGCAGCGCATGGGCGCGAAACGCCGGCCGCCGTTTTTCGATAGGACCGTCGATGACAACGCAAACCGAAAAAGCACGGCAATTCCAGTCATATCACGCAGCGGGCGAAGCCTTCATCATCCCGAATCCCTGGGACATCGGCACCGCGCGGCTGCTGGCGCTGGCAGGCTTCAAGGCGCTCGCTACCAGCAGCGCAGGCTATGCGTTTTCACGCGGCTTGCCGGATAACGCCATCGGCCGCGCGCAGATGATGGTGCATCTCGCCGAGATCGCCGGCGCCACCGATTTGCCGGTCAGCGCCGATCTGGAAAACGGCTTCGGCGACGCTCCGGAAGACTGCGCCGAAACGATCATGCAGGCGGCCGCCGCGGGTGTGGTCGGCGGTTCGATCGAGGATGCCACCGGTCGTGCCGATGCGCCGATCTACCCGTTCGACGCCGCCGTGGAGCGCGTACGCGCTGCGGCCGAAGCGGCGCGCGCGCTGCCGTTTCCATTTACGCTGACGGCGCGCGCCGAGAACTATCTGGTGGGCCGGCCCGATATCGACGATACGATCCGGCGCCTGCAGGCTTTTCAGGAAGCCGGTGCCGACGTGCTTTACGCGCCCGGGCTAAAAACCCGCGAGGAAATCGCCGCGGTGGTCGGCGCGCTCGATCGGCCGGTCAATGTGTTGATGGGGCTGCAAGGCGTTCTGCTCAGTTTCGACGACCTGCGGGCGCTGGGTGTGCGACGTGTCAGTGTGGGCGGTTCGCTGGCGCGCGCGGCGTTGGGCGCGTTTTTAAGGGCGGCGCACGAAATGCGCGATCACGGCACCTTCAACTACACGAAGGAAGCCGCCAGCGGCAGTGAGATCAACCAGCTGTTTGCGACGGCCGCGCAGAAGTGGCAGAAGCCGCTCTGAGACAGTTGGTGCTCAGCCTACGAAGTCACGCCTTGCTTTATTGAACGGTTAGTCATAATATCCGTTCCATGAAGCAATCTGACAACTCAAAGCAATCCGCGAAAAAAGCGGGCGAAGCCTGCCTCCGCGGCCGGCCGCGCGAGTTCGACACGGACACCGTGTTGGCGAGCGCGAGCCAGGTTTTCTGGAACCACGGCTATCACGCCACCTCGATAGACGACCTGTGCAAGGCCACCGGCCTGTTGCGCGGCAGCCTGTACGGGGTTTTCGGCGACAAGCACGGCATCATGCTCGCCGCGCTCGACCATTACGCGGAAGGTTCGGTCGCGCGGCTGGCCGAGCGGCTGAACGCGCCGGTGGCAGCGGAAGAAGCGCTGCGCAATGCCTTGCTGCATTACGCGAGGGTCGCGTGCGCGCTGACCGGCGAGCGCAGTTGCTTTATCACCAACACTACGCTGGAAATGCAGCCCGACGACGAGGCGTTGCGAACCCGCGTCGCGGCGATTCAGCGCCGTATGGCGACCTTGCTGGCGGCGTCGGTGATTCGCGGCCAGGCGAGCGGCGCCTTCAATTCCACGCTCGACGAACAAGCCGTTGGCGATTTCCTGCTGTGCGTGATGCAAGGACTGCGAGTATTGGGGCGGGTGGCGCATAAGGAAGACGCGCTGATCGGCATCGTGGACGTCGCCATGCGGGCGCTCGTCTGAATTTTTTTACCTAATTATTGAACGATCGGTCATGAATAGCGAAGCCATCAAGTCCGCTCCGGCGGCATTCGTTGGACCTAGGCCGGCTGGTGCCGGCGCTGCAGCGGCCGCTGTCGAAAAGCCCGCGCCGGGCTTCGAGCGCCAAGGGCTCGCGCTCGCCGTGCTGTTCGTCGGCGCCTTTCTCGCGCCGCTCGACTATTTCATCGTCAACCTCGCACTGCCATCGATTCGCACCGGCCTGAACGCGACCGACGCCCAATTGCAACTCGTGGTGTCCGCCTATGCATCCGCGTACGCCGTGTTGCTGATTACAGGCGGGCGGCTCGGCGATCTGTTCGGGCGGCGGCGCATGTTCATGACGGGAATGGCGGCATTCGTTGTCGCTTCCGCGCTGTGCGGCTTCGCCACCAGCGGCCATATGCTGGTGATCTCGCGGATCGTGCAGGGCATCGCGGCCGCGGTGATGGCGCCGCAAGTGCTCGCGACCCTCCGCGCGGTCGTGCCACTGCATCGGCAGACCAAGGTAATGAGCCTCTACGGTTTCGTATTCGGGCTTTCGTCGATCGTCGGCCAACTGGGCGGCGGCGCGCTGATCACCTATCACCCGTTCGGGCTCGACTGGCGCATCATTTTTCTGATCAATATTCCGATCGGCATCGTGGCGTTCATCGGCACGTGGAAGTTCGTGCCGGAAAATCAGCCGGCTGCGAGTACCGGCATCGACCTGAAGGGCGTCGCGCTGCTCTCGGCGGTGTTGCTGCTGGTCATCTATCCGATGACGCACGGCCGCGAAGCCGGCTGGCCTGTGTGGACCTTCGTGATGTTCGCGCTTGCCGTGCCCGCGTTCGCGCTATTCGTGGCGACCGAGCGGCGCGTCGAGCGCGGCGGCGGCCATCCGCTGGTGGATCTGCAATTGTTCCGCAACCCGGCCTTCGCACTCGGTCTTGTGCTCGCGTTCCTGTTCTACTGCAACAGCGCGTTTTTCCTGACCTACGGAATCTTCCTGCAAACCGGTTTGCACTGGACGCCGCTCGCTTCGGGCATGGCCATCATGCCGTTCGCGATTGGCTTCGTGGTCGGGCCGTTGACGTCGCCGGCCGTGGTCAAGCGCATCGGCGGTCATGTGCTGGCGCTCGGCTTTTCGATGATGACGGTCGGCTTCACGGTCACGGGGTGGTCCGCGACTCATGCCGCCACGCCGGATCTGCTGTTCTATTGCGGACTGGTGTGCGCCGGCGTGGGCCACGGCCTGCTGTTGCCGTCGATCATGCGCATCGTGCTGCTGGAAGTCGCGCCGGAAAAGGCGGGGCTCGCCTCGGGCGTGGTGTCGTCGACGCTGCAGATCGGTTCGGCGTTCGGCACGGCGGCTATCAGCGGCGCGTTCTTCGGCGTGATCGGCGGCCGCGCAACGCCGGGCGCCTATGCGCACGCGTTCCAGTTCAGCCTTGCGATCAACGCGGTTCTGATGTTCGTGTGTATCGGTTTGAGCGTGCTGCTGGTGCGACATCAGAAACTGGCATTGCGCCGCGCTGCCCAGCTGGTTTGAAAATGCCGCCCGCGAAATCGTTTTCATGGGGTAGGCGGCTGAAAATTATTATGTACTTTAAACAAAATCATATTCTGGATCGAGGTGAATTTACCGGTGAGTTTTCCGTTCACAGGTAATTCCATTTTCAGATGATCGGAATAAACCCGGATCGATTTGTCAGCGGGCGTATAGATGTGACAAATCTATTCCGCATTTTCTACTTGCCGACGAGGTGCCGCGCCGTAAATTTTGCAATCGTGCAATGCCGCATGGGTCGTGGCTTTGCGCCCGAGTGAAGGGTTTTCCCGGCTTTACCTGCAAGCGCCCGGCATTGGAAACTCATTCCAGTGCGGATGAAAACGGTATCAATAAAAAGCACTTGCCGTTGCTAAATTCGATTGTTAATCTTGGCAAACTTTTTAGATTTTTCCTTCGCAAGTTCAATGTTGCACAGCACGATGCGATGACTTAATTCCGCTCAACGGGTTCCGTAGGGGATTGAATATGCTGACCGCTACCATTGACGCATTCGAAACACAGCCAGCCGCACGCTTCGATGTCGGCGACGTCGTCACGCTGAAGGGAGGCGGCCCTCGCATGACCGTGATGCACGCGGGCCCGGTGGCGCTCAATCCCGGCGACTGGCTGATCTGTGAGTGGTTTGACGAACACGGCGAGCTGCGCCGTGAGATGTTCGCGCGCGATCAGGTGCGTCTCGAGCCTCGTTCTATCCCCGCGGGATTGGTGCAGTTCCAGAAGTTCGTGCGCGTGGCTCGTGTTGAATGAGCCAGGCGTGAAGGCGACGGGCAATCCGTACGTCACTGAATTTGCAATCGTGATTCGTTCATGCCGGCCCGGTAAATGTCTTTCCGGCAGGTGTGCGACGGAACGGTCTTAGCGCACGGCGATCGCGCGCTAGCGATCCCGCGGGAGCGCTAGCGCCTCGAACACGCCACATTCCGCGCCTTTTACATGAGCCGTTGAAAGAGTGGATTCAGGTCATGCCCTGGTAATCCCATCATCGCCATTCGATTCTGAACGTCTCGCAGGGCAAGCCCCAAGGGTTGTTCTGGTTCGACTCAATAACTCCGGCTTCCTCAATCCCTGCAACGCTAGTCACTGTCACGGTACCGTCGCGTACACCTCTCCGACTTGACTCGGTGATATCGAAAATAACCGCGTTGCGTTAGCTATCCAAAGCCGTCTGCCGGCGCAAGCTTGAGCTCCCTCCAAGAAGATTTCAGTTTTAATAAGGGCATTGTTCTGCTTCAGGGGGCAATTCGATCTTTAATATGTTGATGGTCATTGATCTGAAGCGGCGGCGTCGATTTGGATGGAATTTTATTTTCACAGGTGCGTCATTCCGTCTTGCCAGGCGAGGCTGAGACGATTGACCACACGGATTCTGTCTCGAAATTGACTTAACCTGTGAATCAACGCAGATGGTCTCCCTGTTAATCTGCATAACATGCGATGAGCTGCTGCGACTATGGTTTTAAGCAGTGAGGATATAAAAGCGATTAGTGCCGGACTGCCTGTTTGGGTTGCGCCGTCATATCTTTTTTAAATTTTTTCGTTCGAAGATGAGTGATCTTTATTAAAGGAGAAAGTTAAATGGCGACGACCGCTGATCAAATTTCTGCTTCATATCCGATTCCTACTTACCGATTCGTAGTTTCGCTTGGTAGCGAGAACATCCCATTCAACAACGTGTCCGGGCTCAACATCACCCACGATACGATCGAATATCGTGATGGTACTGGCAACTGGTTCAAGATGCCGGGGCAACGCCAGGCTGTTACGCTTACGCTGAGAAAAGGAGTGTTTCCTGGAGACTCCGAGCTCTACGACTGGATTAATTCAATTTCGTTAAATAAGGTTGAGAAGAAAGATATTACCATTAGCTTGACGGATGACGCCGGAACCACGCTCCTGATCACGTGGAATGTTTCAAATGCATTTCCTACATCTTTGACTTCTCCGTCGCTGGATGCCACCAGTAATGAAGCGGCAGTGCAGGAGCTGACGTTAATGGCGGATCGGGTGACGATCCAGACGCATTGACATATTATCTTAATCTGCATGCAAGGGTTCAACTATGGCTCTTACAGTAAGTTATCCGGGTGTCTATGCGGAAGAGGGTGCTTCTCTGGCACTATCAATTTATAGTTCCCCGACGGCAGTGCCCGCAATTGTTGTTGAAGATAATGATAATCTGGTGGATGCGGCGGGAGAGTGTCTGAGAATTAACTCATGGTTCGACTATATTGAAAAACTAAATTTGCGTTTTGGCCCCGGTTATTCTTTGAGTTTCGATGCCACGGTTAATGGTAGGAGGGATACGAACGTTCGCGCCTATTTTGAAAATGGTGGGGGATATTGTTATCTGGTGACGCCTGATCATGCGAACCAAACTATTCCAAGGTGCAGCGATATTACCGTGATTGCTCCGGCTCAGAATAATAGTCACGGGTGGGTGAGTATGGGAACGCTATGCCAACCTGGCACTGGGCGATTCGGCATCATTGATGGCCCCCAGACCGAAATCACCTCCAGCTTTGTGCCAAACTGGGCGAGCAATCCGTGCACTGCGGTTTACTATCCCTATCTTAAAGCCAGTTGGTCGCCCAACGAAATCTCTCCCGGCGTGGTGGCGGCCGGTATCTACTGCGCAGTCGACCGCAATCGGGGGGTATGGAAGGCGCCAGCGAATGTTTATCTTCCGGCAAATTACCAACCCCTGTTCAAAGTTACAGACGATCTGCAGGGGCAATTCAATCAGGGCTTGGCGATCAATATGATTCGCAAATTTGATGGCCAGGGGGCCATTCTATGGGGCGCCAGGACATTGGAGGATAGCGATAAGTGGCGCTATATCCCCGTGCGACGCCTGTTCGATAGCGTGGAGCGCGATATAAAAGAAGCCCTGCAGAAAATGGTATTTGAGTCAAATAATCAGCCAACGTGGGAAAAGGTTCGTAGCGCCATCAATAACTATCTGTACGGCCTTTGGAGGGCCGGGGCTTTGATGGGCGCCACTGAAAAGGATGCCTATTTTGTCCAGATTGGTGAAGGGATCACCATGAATTCTGACGATATTGCGCAGGGGAAAATGATTGTTAAGGTAGGTATGGCAGCTACGCGTCCGGCTGAGTTTATTATTTTACGGTTTACTCAGAATGTAGGATAAGGGGATTGACCAGCCTGAGCAGTTGTTGATTTCGTTTGGCAGCCATTTTAATTATTCGCGCGAGGGTGATATGCCTGTTGCTGTCAGTTATCCCGGTGTTTATGTTGAAAAGGATGCATCTCCAGCAATTTCTCCCAATACACTGGATACCGCTGACAGCGGTGAACGGGATATTGGGATTGCGCTGCAGTCAATCGTATTTGAATCAAATAATCAGTCAACCTTGGAAAAGGTCCGTAATGCCTTCGCCAACTATTTATATAATTTGCGGAAGTGCGGAGCGCTGGTAGGTGGCACAGAAAAAGAGGTCTGTTTTTTTTGAAATTGGAGAGGGTATTACCATGATCTCTGATGATGTTGCGCAGGGAAAGATGATTGTCAAGGTGGGTATGGCAGCTGTACGTCCAGCTGAGTTTATTACTTTGCAATTCACGCAGGATGCGGGTCAGCTTTGATTTTATAAATTTTCTGTTGAATTTTATTAAAAATGTCTAACTGAAAGGAAAGTGCCATGTCGACCGCTACCAGTTATCCCGGCGTATACATCGAAGAAGATGCATCACCGTCGATCTCAGTCAGCAACGCGCCGACTGCTGTGCCGGTATTTATCGGCACATTTGCTCTCGCCAGTGGCGCTGCGCTAACTGCTAGTCAATGTATTCGAATCAGCAACTGGCTCGAGTTCAGTTCGAAGTATTCCTTTGATCCTGTTGTTTCTGTTGCTATTACCTCTACCGCTGCGAAGAGTGAGGATGATGAGGAAAGCGGAAATTTGACGGCAGGATATACTTATAGTTATACGGTCACTGTTAATCGTAATTCGTCGCTGGATGTGCAGATTTATTTTCAGAACGGGGGTGGGCCTTGCTACATTTTACCAATACTTAACCAGTCTAATACCGCCGAGCTGAACGCGCTTGCTTCTGCAATTCAGAAGGAAAATGATATAACTCTTTTGGTTCCAGTGGGTGAGCCTGGCAATTTCGATTCCTATTTAAATCCTTTGCTGACTTCAGGTTATGGATATTTCTATATAACTTCTAGCGCCGACGGTAGAGCAGTGCCGGCCACGCAGCCGGATCAGACTGCAGTGTATTACCCAACGTTAATGACAAGTTATACATTGTCACGTCCCGCAGATTCATTGATTTCAGTGACAGGTTATAAGAATGATGCGGGTAATAGCGTTTCAAATATGGCTGATTTGAGTCGGTATGATTCAGCCACTTATGCAACTGTAAGTGAGGGCATTGATGCGAAGCTTGCAAGCACGGTTGTCTTGCTGGCGAATTCGGCAATGGCGGGTATTTATTGCAGCACGGACGCGAAGCGCGGTGTATGGAAGGCGCCCGCGAACGTGACCCTCAGTGGTACTACTGGCGTGAGCGCCGTGGTAACCGACGACTTCAACGGAACAATGAATAGCGCGGGAATTAACGCTATCCGAAGTTTTGTCAACCGGGGAACAGTCGTTTGGGGTGCGCGAACTTTGGCAGGGACCTCCAGCGGTGACACCAGTTGGCGGTATATCCCGGTAAGACGGCTATTTAACAGCGCGGAACGGGATATCAAGAAGTCCATGCAAACCATGGTGTTTGAGCCAAATAACCAGCCGACCTGGGAAAAAGTCCGAGCTGCAATTGAAAATTATCTGCATACCCTGTGGACCCAAGGGGCGCTGGCGGGCGCCACGCCGAAGGACGCCTATTTCGTTCAGATCGGCGAGGGCGTCACCATGAGCGCCGATGATATCGCGCAGGGAAAAATGATTGCCACTGTTGGCATGGCGGCAGTTCGCCCCGCGGAATTTATTATTTTGCAATTTACGCAAAACATGTCCTTGTAGCCACCCCCACACCAGAACCTCAGCTGGCGCGCCGAGTTTCGAGAAATTCATGCAAGGAGTGTTTTCATGATGGGGATAAACCAGCCGGATGTCATTTTCAGTGATGACGTGATTCCGGGGCAATCCGGCGAGGTAGATAGCGCCGTGCCGTTGTTTATCGGTTATACGCAGCAAGGTCCGATTTATTCAGCGGTCCGGATAAACAGCTTTTCTGATTTTGAAAATGAATTCGGCGGCGCATCGACTACGGTTGGCATCCTCTATTACGCATTGAAACACTATTTCGATAATGGAGGCAGTGGTTGCTTCGTGCTTTCACTGGGTGCCAACAGCACCTTGGAAAATATTACGGCCGATCAACTGGTTGCTGCATTTGGGGACGCCAGAATATCAAGCGAGGTGGCTGCGGAAAGCACCATCACACTGGTTGCGATACCCGATATGGTATTGCTCGACGACGCTGACGCGAGCCATTGGGCTCAGGCATGGCTGGCATTGCAGGCCATTTGCCAGATACGACGCGGTGTGTTCGGGTTATTTGATACGCCAGACACGGCACAGAATGCAAGCGCTTGTCTCGCCAGCTTTATAAGTAGTGAACCCGCGAACCCTGAATGGGGAGCTGCGTACTGGCCACATCTGGTGACCAATTACGGTGTCGAGGGAGGGGAGCCGGTGGTGGTGCCCCCCTCGGCGGCAGTGGCGGCGGTGATCGAATACAGCGATCAACATTACGGCGTATGGAAGGCGCCTGCGAACGTGGCGCTGGCGCAAGTCGTCAAACCGAGCCAATCCTGGTTGCAGTCAGATGGGCTATTCCAGTCAACCAGCACTTCACTCAACCTGATCCGTAGCTTTCCAGGCCGCGGTACACGCGTTTGGGGGTGCCGTACGCTCACATCGGATACCCATTCCCCGTGGCGCTACGTGCAAATAAGGCGATTTGTTGGCTACATAGAAACGGAGCTCAGCCGGATTGGGCGTCACTTCGTATTCGAGACCAACAACGCCCTCACGTGGATCAAATTCAAAGGGTTGGCGCATATATGGCTGCGGCAGCTTTGGCTGGTCGGCGGCCTCTATGGTGCGGAGGAATCGGAGGCCTTTTATGTCCAGATTGGTCTGAACGAAACCATGACAGACGACGATATCAATCAGGGAAAAATGATCATGAACGTAGGCCTGGCGGTGACTTATCCGGCAGAGTTCATTGCCGTTAGCCTGACGTTCGATGCGCGCACGAGTTTGATACAACCGGTGACCCGTGCTTCGGCGGGAGCTGCTTGATGGACAGCCCAGCGATTTATCAGCCGTCTCTATCGCATCGTTTTGCGGCGACGTTCTGGTTTGGACGAATGCCCGTTCCAAATATCGTGGATTCCAGCTTTCAGCGTATCTCCGGTTTGAGCCGTGAGTTGAATGTCTCGTCCTTTAGTGAGGGAGGGGAGAACCTTCGCAACCAATACTTCGCCGAAAAGATTCAGCATGGATCGCTAAGACTGGAGCGCGGGGTGATGGCCCCCACGCCGTTGAGCATCATGTTCAATGCTCAGTTGCTTAGCGGAAAGGTGATGTATCTGGACGCAGTGATTACGCTGTTCGACATTGATGATCTGCCGTTGGCTAACTGGTTGATAACCAGGGCGTTACCGGTTCGCTGGCAAACCGGCGACCTGGACGCCAACAGTAATCGCGTTCTCATCAATACGATGGAATTGCGTTACCAGGAAATGATTCCGCTGGGTATAAAACTATGACCATTGAAATCAGGGAGTTGGTCATCCAGGCGAAGGTCACCGCGTCTGACGATGGCATGCCGGCGCAACCACTATCACCCGGTGATGGGCAGGAGCGTCTCCAGGAGGAGCGCTGGATACGGATGATAACCCGTCGGGTCATGGAGCAGCTGCGCGAAGAAGGATGGGGGCCACGATGAACGTATTGCAACGCAAGCCGACCAGATTAACGCTGAGCGCGTATAGCGATCGTGAGATGACCCAGTTGAGGGGGGCGCCCCTGTCGGTCATGTACAACCCGGATTCCGTGACACTCGACTATCAAACGGATTACATGCCGGACCATTTTATTAACACGACCAGGCAAAGCAATCGCTATGTACAAACACGGCCTGGTGATCTGCGGCTGGAATTGCTGTTCGATGCAAAGATGCCGGGGGGAAGTGTTTCAATCAATAAGCAGCTCTCCGTGCTGCGAGAGCTGTGCTACAACGTCGACCCTGCTGATAGTCAGCCCCGCTTTCTGCAAGTGAAGTGGGGGCAAATGAAGTGGGGCGGCAAGACCTATTTTTCCGGGCGGATGCGTTCATTGTCCGTGCGTTATACGCTTTTCGAACGCGATGCGACGCCGATCCGCGCGACTGCGACGCTTGTACTGACAGCCGACGGCAGTTTGACCTTGCAGCAAGCTGAAGAACAGTTGAAGTCCCCCGCGACTGCCGTGGTGAATGTGCCGGATGCAACCTCGCTGCCGCAAATTGCCAACGGTGCCGGCACGGCTTTGGCTGGCGGCACGGACTATTTGGCCGTCGCGGCAGAAAATGATCTGGACAGTCTGGATGCTATCAAGTCGGGGCAGACCTTACAGATTTCGGCGCGTAAAGGAGGGCGGAGTTAATGCGGCCCGTTCCTCTCATCGTATTGCAGACCGGCGAGCCGGCGTTGCCATTGACGGTACTGAAGCCTGTTTGGGCGGAAACGCTCCACACGGTGAATGGTATTCCTACTGCGAAGATCGTTTTGTCGGTGGCGGGGGATCCGTTGGGAACACTGCCATCGTGCGACGAGGACATTGCGCTGTGCAAACCGGGCAGGGCAGTGACAGTTCTGCTGATGGAAAATGGTGTGGAATCCTGCATTTTTCGCGGCGTGATCGTCCAGCAAACACTGAAAATGCGCCGCAGCCGGGTTGAACTCACGCTGCTATTGCGGCACAACCTGCAGAAATTGCTGAGCACACACCGTTCGCAAGTGTTCGAGCAGAAAAACGACGCCGCGATTGTCAGCAGCCTGCTGCTGGCGCAGGGGATTCCTTTGCTTGGTGCGGCCGGCATGGGCATCTTGCACGAGCAAATCGTCCAGTTTCGCTGCGCGGACTGGCATTTCATTCGTTGCCGGCTGGTTGCGAACGGTGTCTGGCTATTGCCCACTCCGGACGGCGTGTCGATTATGCCGCCTACGCTTTCTGCTGTCCCTGAACATACCTTGCGTCAACGTGCCTCTCTGAGCAATGAAGATGTGCTGATCGAAGAAAGCGACTGGTCATTTAGTGAGCTACGCCAGCCGGCGGAATTGACGGTGGCGAGCTGGAATGACGAGGCACAGACCAATGATATGGCGTTGGCAGCCGTGACGCCGCTCGGCACTCAGGCATTTGATTCGGCGACGGGTGAGCGGCTCGGTGCTACCCCATGGGAGTTCAATTACAGTACGCCGCTGGGTCTGGAAGAGACGGCTACGCTTGCCAAAAGCCTGCTCATGAATCTGCAGTCCGCGAGCGCGCGCGGCGAGTTTGTAGTTGAGGGCTCAACTCATTTCCAGCTAGGGCAGACCTTGGCGGTGGAGGATTTCGGTCTATCGTTTAATGGCCAGGGGATTATCACTGGCGTTGCTCAACGGATTCATAAGGAAGAGGGTTGGCGAACCACCTTGTCATTGGGAACCGACGACATTGTGGCCGATACGAAGACCATTCCGCGTGTGCACGGACTGCATATCGGCGTGGTTGCTTCATTCGTTAAAGACGTTAGCGGCATGAACCGTCTGAGGGTCAGCGTTCCTGTTTTGGGGGATGTCAATAACGTGCTTTGGGCGCGGTTTGCCAGTCCCTATGCCAGCAACATGAGTGGGTTCTGTTTTTACCCGGAAATCGGTGATGAAGTGGTAGTCGGCTTCTTCGATGAGGATCCTTGTTACCCGGTGATTCTGGGTTCCATGCACAACCCAATCAATCCGGCGCCGATCGAGCCGAGTCTGGAAAACAACAACAAGGCGCTCGTCATCAATCAGGATGACAAACAACTTCAGCTTTCCTTCGACACGTTGTCGATTTCGGCGCAGTTGACTGCAGCCGAGAATCAATTGACGCTGCAAGAGGGGGTGAAGCTGGAGGGTTCAGACACGCTAGTGGTCAAAGCGGCCAGTATTTCCATTGAAGGGGAAGAAACCACGATGTCCGGCAAGAGCGTGGTGAACATTACCGGCGCGCGGATCGACCTGTCCCATTGAGCCAATAGCTAACCGACTTCCGTGTTCCAAAGAGAGAAAATGGCGAACGACATTCTGACGAAAATATTTGGCCGTGGCTGGACTTTCCCCCCCGCCTTCACGTTGGAAGAGGGCGTGGTGATGGCGGAAGGCGCGGAAGATGTGAATCAGAGCCTGCGCATATTGTTTAGTACTGAACCCGGCGAGCGCATCATGCGGGAGAACTACGGCTGCGCGCTGTACGACGTGATGTTTGAGAACATTAACAGCGATCTTACGGCTGAAGTTGAAACGCACGTCGTCGATTGCGTACTGCGTTATGAGCCGCGCGCCAATCTGACCAAAATACGCGTTTATCAGTCGTCTTCCGAGTCGAGCCAATTGCAGGTTGAAGTGACGTACTGTCTGCGGGGCAGTGAGATCGAGCAAAGAATCTTCGGTTTGCTGGATGTGGGTGACCCTCTGGGAGGGCGTATAGCATGACTTCCATGGTGGTGGTAGAAGGGGACGTCTTGGTGTTCGAACCCATGTTTGGTCAGCGCCAGTTGGTACTGGAAGAGCCGGCCATGATGCCAGGTAGCGGTGAGGCGACGATTGAACAGCGGCGCATCTGCATCGTAGGCGACGAAAAGCGCGTCCAATGGCAAGCCCAATACTTTATTCCTGGGTACACCCCTGGGATGGGCATTGTCAGCATCGAGACGTTGGATAGTAGCCAGATGGCGCCGTGTGTCACCAGCGGCGCGCCACTTATTCTGATGGGGCAACGGTTTGTGGCGCGGTTTACGCCAACAGTACCAGCCACTCTGAGCGCCCCGCCAAATACACCGGACACTCTGGCTCCCAGTATGGGACGCGGACAATTCATGTCTCAGCAAACCTTGGTCAGTGCCGCCTGAGCCGGGCATCAGAAAGTGCGAATGAGGCAATGAGTCATGTGATGGAGCATCCGTGGATATCGATGCTGCTTTACGGGTTGAACCTATCGGTGTGGATTGAGAGGAAGTGCTCATGACTGACCTGAGTGAATTGAAGAAGACGTTGGATGATCTGGCTCCCGGCAACGGATTTGTTCTGGATGGCAGATCCGATGAGTCGATATTGAATGCTGTTTATAGCTACGCAAAGCTTATTCCCTTTGATAGCACGAATAGCGATGCGAGTTGGGCCGATCTACTTTTTATGGCGGGCAATTCGCCCGAGAAGCTGGCACAACTCCAGGGAAACAGCAATCAGGCAGACGGAACACTTTTGCCGCATCAGGCCTTTCTCCTGGCATTCCTTAACTTACTAAAAACACCACGGGCGCTGCTTAATTATTTTCCCGCAGCGCACCGGGAGTTGTATTACCGTAGTTTGCTAGGCGTCAGTGAGCAAGGCGCCAGGCCAGACAGCGTAGCGCTATCGTTCGAGCTGAGCTCAGCAACCAAAGAGCGCTTCTTGCCGGCGGGAACACTATTTGACGGTGGACAGGACCGACACGGCGCCGCGGTGCGCTATGCATTGGATCAGTCACTGCTGGTCAACCAGGGAGTTTGGAGCGATCTGCGTTGGGTACAGCCGGGCATCAACCATACCCAACAGGCAGCCGCTCCCTACTCTCAGCAGAGTCGGCTCGCGTGGCCCCAATACGGTCTGAGACTGTTCAATGCAGATTCGGGCGAGCAGGCAGTGATCACCGGCCGCATGGTAGCTGCTGCAACGTTGGCCATGCCTACCGGACTGCGCACCATTCAGGTGACATTCGCCTCCGAAGTCGATCCGAGTAGCCTGACACTGGCGCAGGTAAGCGGTGGCGATAGCTGGCTCGATCTGACTATTCCTTCCGCTAAATCCGGTGCAAACCTCACTTTTACGCTGTCGGCGGATGCGGATGCGATCAACCCGCCGCAGAATCTCGACGGCATCACGACGAGTACCCCGTTGCTGAAATTGGGGCGCAGTGATGGCACTCAGTTGCCTGTAATCACAGGCTTGGTGGTGAGCGCATCCGGTAGCAGCGATGTGCACTACAGCACCGATAACGGCGTGGACCGGCTCGATAACGTCAGCTATCCGTTCGGTACGCTGCCGGTAGTCGGCTCCGGCTTCAATCTGATGGCGCCCGGCTGGTGCAACCAGGCTGAATCCGTCACGTTGACGTTGACCCCGCAGTGGATTGGCTTGCCCGATGAGGGTTTCGCCAGCTGGTACGCGGGTTACGACGACGTGCCCGCGGACAATAAAGATTTCACGGTGCAACCTTTGCTGGTTTCCGCTACCGGCAGCCAGCCGCTGCCGGGCGCGGATTCCACTACCACGCCGCAATCTCTGTTCAAGGCTGGAGCGGGCGCACCGGCGCCGGCGACGTTGACAATAGTTCTGCCGCCGTCGTTGCGCGCCCCGCTCAGCGATCGCGGCGATCCTTGCGATTGGCCGCAATGGTTGCGATTGGAGTTGAGCGGCCGGAATTTTGGGCATCAGGACTACCAGACTCTGGCAGGAACCAAGGCACTGAACCCGCCTTACACGCCGCAGATGAAAGCGCTCTCGGTGAGTTACACCGTGACAGCGAAGACAAGCGACATGACCCAATACCGGCTCACGCCTTTTGGCTACGCCGCCGACAATACGCCATTGGACGATTCGACCCAATCGCAACTCTATGTGGGTTTGACTGGCGGAGAGCCGGGTGAAACGTTGTCGTTGTATTGGCAATTGCGAAGTCCGCAGACATTGACGCCGAGTTGGCAATATCTCAACCAGAACAACCAATGGACTTCATTGGATGGAAGCGTCGTGGACGGCACAGAGGGTTTGCTGGGCAGCGGCCTGTGGTCCGCTGTTTTACCTCATGATGCCGCCGCCGACGATGCTCCACAAATGCCCGCTGGCCGTTACTGGTTGCGTGCGCTGATGTCGCCACCTGCTGCTACGGGCGATACTGACGTGAGCGGCTATCCGTGGCTGAGTGGGATTGCGTCGAACAGCATGACCGCGACCCTGAATGCGCCAGACACCGTGGACGCCAGTCACTTTCTCCAGCCGCTGCCCGCCGGAACGATAACGCGTCCGGTCTCGGCGATTGCGGGTATCGCAAAGGTGGCGCAACCCTGGCCTTCAACGGGGGGGAAGCCAGCAGAAACACCGGCGCAATTCTTTAGACGCGTGGCGCAGCGCCTGTCTCATCGTGAAAGGGCCCTCACATGGCAAGACATGGCGTCGCTGCTGAAAGCCCGCTATGCAAGCGTGTTTGACGTCGCCATCCCGCCAGCGGACGTCGTCACCCGATTGCCGGCGCCGACTACACAGACACTGCTTGCGATTCCGGTGAACGCAAGAAAAGACAACCAGGATCCATTGCGTCCGAAGTTCAGTCAGGCTCATCTGCACGATATGGCGGCCTATCTGCAAACCTTGACCACAGTCTGGGCGTCCATTGTTCTGGTTAATCCTAGTTACCGGAATGTAGCCATTGCATATGACGTCACATTTAAGGTCAACCCCGACTATGGCTACTGCAAGCTGCAAGAGCTGCTGGCATCGCATTACATGCCTTGGGCGTGGGACCGTCAGAGTGGCGTGGTGCTTGGGAATACTCTGGATTACTACGGAATTATCGCGTGGATCCAGCAACAGACCTTTGTGAAGCAGGTAAACACGCTAACTCTCGATGGCGAAAAAAACTCGGTTCAGGGAGGGGAGCAGGAAGTACTGGTATTAACCTGGGCAGCACCGACACTGCATTCTTCCGAAAGGACAGAGCATGAGTAATTCCACCAAATTGCTGCCGATCGTCCGGGACAGCATCTATTTCGATACGCTGTTCGCTCAGGCAAAACAGGCGATTGCGACTTATGCTGGCCAAACGTGGACGGACACGGGTGAGCATGACCCAGGCGTCACGTTCATGGAAGGGTTCAGCTACAGCGTTTCGGATCTGGCCTACCGCAACACGCTACCGTTGACTGATTTGCTGACGCCGCCGGTCGCCGATCAAGTGCCAGGTGACGGCATCTTTCCGGCCGATTTTGGCCCGCAAGCGGCGCTGACGAGTGGGCCAATCACTATTGATGACTATCGCAGGGCGTTGCTCGATCTTACCGATAGCGAGGGTAGCTATTATCTGTTTCGAAATGTGCGGTTGGTGCCGCTGAATCCGAGTGACTACAACTACTACTATGACACCGATGCCAGAGAATTCAGCTTCCAGAAACCGACGCCAATAGATGGTTCGGTGCCTGTTTCATATGGTTTGCGGGGTAACTACGCACTCTATCTCGAGCCGTCGCGTGATTCGTCAAAAAGCGATCCGGAGGCGCAATCGGCATTAGCGGATTTTCTAGCCAATAATCGCAATCTGGGAGAGGCGATTAGCCAAACCATATGGGTCCAGCCCACTGCACTTTACCTCAGTTTGACGGTTGAACTGGAGGATGACGCGCAAGATATTGCCGGAATTATGGCTAATATTTACACGGCGACTGACGACTATATTTCTCCCAAGGCGCGGCGCTACCTGGCAGGCGATCTTTCTGCTCAGGGAGTGAGCAACGAGGATATTTATCAAGGACCGAACCTGGAGCATGGTTGGATTACTGAATTACCGCCTGATGTCGAATATAGTAAAACTTACAAGATTGTTGTCGATCTAAGTCATTTGCCAAATGTGCTTCTTGAAATTGATGGTATAAAAAGCGTTCAGTCTTATAGCTATTGGTTGTACGCGCCCGTTAACAACGCGGCCGCATATTCCCCACTGCTGTGGTGGAACGATCCCATTGAAATCATGCTGGATCCTACCCACAACAGCGTGATCCTGATTACCGCCGGCGGTCAACATGTGACGGCTACCGTGGCTGATATTGAGGCCAGGCTAACCCCTACGCCAGTATTAACTGCTCCGCCGGTTGTGCTGCCGTACGGGCGTAGCCGTGATATCGCACAATATCATCCAGTGAGCGACAAGTTCCCTCCTTGCTATGGCTTGCAGCAGCTCCCACCCGCAGGTGTACAGCCACAGCTATATCAGTTCTTATTACCATTCGAACAGATGATGGCCAACGGCTGTCGGCAATTGGCGATGCTGCCGCAGCTACTATCTTTCAAGCGCAGCGGCGACACGGTATGGGGCGAACAGTGGCCCTATGCATCGGGAAGTATTGGAGATCAGGTGCATGCCGGTTATTCAGATGTGTTGATAGAGCAAATAAATGCCAACGCAAATGATTACGATCATGAACTGGCAATTCTTAATTATCTGCTGGGCTATTTCGGCACTCAGCGGGCCTCCCGCATGCTGGAAACCTCTTCAGACGAGTTTCTGACTGTGGAGCAAAATTATCTAGGGAAAATTACAAATTTAGCCTTTCACCGGGATAACATTCGTATCGACCAGGTCTCGGCGCTGCAAAAGCGTATCGCCGCCCGATTGGGATTTGGTTCCGACCTGTTTGCCGATGACGTGGATATGGGGCGGCTACCTTTTTATCTGATTGAGCATCGCGCATTGCTGCCGGAAAAACCCTCATCGCAATACGACAGCCCAATCTATCCGGCCGCAGTAACGATAACAGACGAAACTACGCTTACGGTAACGCAGAAAGACACACCTTCTCTAGATGAGCTGCGGGTTGGGCAATTGGTTGATTTTGTACTGGTGGGCGGACTGGGCATAACCAATGATACGAATGACTATACCCTCCAGGGGTTGATCGTCGATCAGGTGAATGCTAGTGCAAAAACATTTTCTCTGGATATCGAGCAAAATCCGCAGCTCGCGCTCTATCAGGATCAGATTGTCGAGGCGGCAACCAAGGGATCTTTATATTGGAGAAATTGTAAAATCTGGTTGCAGGATATCCAATATCCATTGGATTATGCTGCTGATCAGACTGGGGCGGCAACGAACGGGAAAATATTAACTATTCCGCCTGTTTCTCCATTCCCGGCATTAGTGAAACAGAATGACGTCCTCGTGATCAGAGCGATCCAGGAGCCCGGTGTCGGCAATTCGGATTGGTCATTGAGAGTGATCGTAAAAGATGTCGATGATATTGCGGGAACCCTCGCTGTCACGCTGGCGGATGGAGAAGTGAATAGTTACCCAGCCAACGCGGATGTTGGTAATTACTATTGGTACGATCAGAACAACATTGATCGCTTCTCGTTTGTCGTGAGTGTGGCGTTGAATAAGGCGATTTTTCCTCAGGATGGCGATCCCTACGCCACCGAGTTGTGGATCAAACAATGCGTGCAAGCGGAGATCCCGGCCCACGTTTCCATTGTGATTCACTGGTTAGATGACGCGAGTTCAAGCGCTTCCAACTACTTCTCATTTCAGAGTTTTGCTCAAAGCTATGCGAGCTGGCAGCAAACCGACACGGCGCCGAGTGCCGCCACTTATCAGCTGCTCTGGATGCTTTCGTTAGGCCGCCTGCCGGCGCGCTTGACTGGTATTGGCACGATGATTGTCGCCAGCGACAAACAGCGTACTGATGTTGTTGGTGCCGATGGAGATCAATGGAATATCAATGTAATTGTTGAAGATAGTCTGTTCTTCGTGCCAAGGGCCTATGCACCGTCGGCATAGTTGTGATTTCTAGGTGCTGAAAGTGACTGTAGTTGCCAGTTTATTCGGCTTAACCGGTTTGATAATTGATTTTCAGGAGCAGGCAATGACCAAAAAAAAGGTACCCACTTCATCGACCGGGGAAAAAAGCATTACCTTGGCAGCAACTAAAAAAACATCTCGTGCAATCTTGGGGAAAGACACTGCGCCGAACGAGCTGAGCGATGCGTTGTCTACCACCGTTACAACGGTGACCACTGCGGATCTTAAAAGCCAATTTGCCGCCGGCAGCATTCCGCTGTCCACCGATTTCAGCAATCTGATTGACATCGCGGAGTGCGGGCGTCGGGCAGTCGGGCAAAGCGCGGATCAGACGGATAATACTGTGGGGGCGGGACTGGCACTGGCAGCTGATACTGATACGGCTAACAAGGGTAAGTTGTCGGTCAAGGCGGCCAATGGTATTGGAAGTGATGGCACTGGAGTGTATGTAAAATCAGCAAGAGGTATTTCTGTTAATAGTGATGGTGTGAATGTTAACACCGGGAATGGCCTTACCATTGATTCTAAAAATTGTGTCATTGTTGATCCTGCGACGGTACTCCCGAAGGGAATGATCATGATGTATAGCCCTCCGTCCGGTGTAACGGCGATTCCGGCTGGTTGGGCATTATGTGATGGCACTAACGGTACTCCGAATCTGGTTGATCGATTTATCCTGGCTGGAAGTTTGAGCAACGTTGGCGGTAAAACGAGCACGGCAATGTCGGGGTCGAATATCGCGAGCAAGTCATTCTCTGCTGTATCTGATAAGGGAAATTTAAATGTGTCGGCTGGTCTGGATGAAACGACCCTGACGATAGATCAAATTCCGTCTCATGCTCATGAAATTACAGATGGAATACATCGTTTGTATAGTAGTGGCAGTTTTATGTCGCAAGGGCAGTACGGTAATCAGCCTCCTACTATTTCTGGTGGCTCAAAATTCGTTGCCTCCGCTATCGGTGGCGGGAAGGGGCATACTCATGGCATACATATTAATAACCAGGAACACACTCACGCAACACCGATAACTCCACCATATTATATTCTGGCGTTTATCATGAAGACTTGATGGTGGCCGGCGCAAGAATCCTGCGGCAGTATTTAATTTGTCGGTGGTTGGGCTATGAGTTTCGTTATCACCGGAAATGAAATCTCTTTGATGCGCGTATCTATTTCTCTCGATTGCCATGCTGAATGTGCGAATCTACTGATGGAGCGATGTAGCAATTTATTTGAAAATAGGTTGCGATTTATTTTTGAGCAGATTGCCAGCAACGCCCGGCAAAAATATCGTTTGCCAAAGGTAATAGCCCAGCTAGTTGTCGATCTGGGGGAAATACCGCTGGCCGAGTTCGAGGTCCAATTTTGCCAGCGTATTGCTAATCAACTGGCGCTGGAGCTGGAGAAATATCGGGCCGTTTCCACGGAACAGTTATCAGATCAATTCAAAGTCGATGCCGCGGTAAGTACCACGTTGCCGCCGTCCAGTACTGGTGAAAAGATCGACAACGCCGCCGCGTTCCGCCGCTACTTGCAACACGGTTATTGGCCGTGGCCAGAAGCCTGGTTGAGCGGAGGCGGCGTTGATGCATGGTTGATGACTCAGCGTAAAGATGAACCTGATCTATGGGAGGCCCTGATTGCCCGCGCCGGCATTTCTCCACAGGCGCGACGCCGGCTATGGCGGCTGCTGGCGCCAGATACATTGCGTCACTGGCTGGATATAGCCGAGCCGCTAACGCAGCATGCACTGTTGCTCGGCGCCTTGCGTTATTTTCAGCGGAATCCTCAGCAAAGCCTGTCCCTGCCCGCAGTCGAGGCGGAGGTGTTGGTGATGCCGGTAAGGGGTAACGAGGAACTTCTGACATGTTTGTTTTCCACCAGGTGTACGCCGCGCCTAATTCCGTGGCTAAAGGCGCTCTGGCGGCATCCACCGCTGCGTGCCTGGCTGGAAAATCACCTGCCTGCTGAGCACGTGGAGAAAGTGCAACTGGCGTTGGCGGAATCAGGACTGCCCGACGACACAGCGGCACCCAATACGGCGCAGAAGCGTGCCTCCATCGAACCACAAGAGGCGGCGCCGGACTTAACGACAATATCCGTCAGTAATGCCGGCTTGATTCTGCTGTGGCCATTACTCCCGGATCTTTTTACCCGTCTAGGGTTATGGGAAAAGGACCGGTTCATTGATGCACAAGCCCAGCTCAACGCCGCAAGCTGGCTGGATGCCGCCGTCTGGGCCGACGATTGCGCACGGGAGTGGCGGATGCCGCTCACCAAGTGGTTGTGCGGGTTACCGCTGGACGCCGAAGTGGCATGGCAAACGCCAGATGAAGCTGCGAACGAGCAACTGCAGCAGTGGCTCGCGATGCTGGCCAAACAGCTACCGGCGTGGCGCACATTAGGAATGCAGGATATCCGCACGCTCTTTCTTCAACGGCCCGGTCGTCTGGAATTTGGCGACGACGCAGTGACATTAACCGTACAGCCCGAGCCGTTCGACATTCTGCTGCGCGACTGGCCGTGGCCACTCGATACGCTCATGCTGCCCTGGCTGGAGCAGCCGCTTTCGATTCAATGGTCGTCACTGCCGGCGCAGGGCATGTACTAGCCGATTGTCACGTCATCCTAATTGATGTAGGGGAATAGCTTCATGAAAAATATGGATCGTGTCGATGACGCGCGGAGGGTGATCCCTGATGGCAGCGAACACTACCGCCGCGCAATGCGCCATATTGAGCGCATCGACTTGCTATTGCAGCAACACTATCACCGGCAGAGCAGAAGCCATGTTCTCGATGATTTTCTATTGCCCGAGGACGAGGTCGAAGCGCATCTGAACCAACCGCAGGGCGCACCCGCCTGGGTGATGCGTGAGCAGCGGGCTCAGTCGGGTTTGGCGAACGCCCGGGCCTTTGCATCAGAAGAAGATCACCTTTGCCAGTTGATTAGACGCTTCGATTTGACGGATTTCGAGGGCGACGTGTTGCTGCTTGGCGTGTTGCCCTATTTCGATAGTCGCTACCACGCCCTCTTTTCTGCTGTGCTCGGAGACAAACAAAGAAAACTCCCTACTTTTGAGCTCGCGCTGACGTTGTTCTGCGACTCGTCGAGCGAAAGAAATGCTCACCGGGCCAGCTTCCTGCCGCAGTCACCGTTGCTTGCCAGTCGTCTACTCAGATTGCTGGACGGCGGTGCGTCGGGCGGTGAAAGCTGGAGCCAGAAAGCCTTTATCACGGCAAGGGAGGTGTTTCACTATTTGCTGGGTAACGAGTATCTGTCGCCTGAGCTAAGCGCCTGTGCCAAAGTCATGACGGTCCAGGGAACCCGTGATGAGTCGGGTAACTTTGCACCATTCCTGGGCCGTTTGCGGGACATGCTGGTTTCGCCACAGGAAGATATTCGGCCGGTCGTCATGCTGCGCGGCAGGGAGGGCAGCGGCAGGGCCATGGCGGTTGCCCAGGTCGCTGAGGCAGCAGGGCGTACAACGATAGCCGTGGACATGGCGCGTTTGCCGGAAGAGGTGGCTGAAGCCCATGAAGTCTTCGCTCAGGCGCTTCGCTATGCGCGGATGCGCTCGGCCTGCGTGGTATTGCGGAACTTCAGCGAATTGGCCGAGGCTCGCAAAGTATTGTTAGCCGAGCTTTCTCGCCAGCTCGCGCAGCCCGGGCTGGCGGTGGTCTGTCTGGTGGAACCTTTTTCGCCTCTAGTCTGGCTGGATCATATCCCGCAACTGGTGTTGGAGATGCCGGCGCGCAGTGTGGCGGAGAAAGCACATCTGCTAGGCGAATCGCTGGCGCCGCTGGGCGTGTCTGACATCGATGTCGTCGCGCTAAGTCGCTGTTTTCATTTCACGCCGGAAACGCTGCCTTCCGTGACCCAGGAAGCCGTATTTTACGGCCGTCTACGTGATGCGGACGATCGAGTCAATCAACAGGATCTTCGCAAGGCGCTGCGAATGCGTTCACAGCAGAATTTCGGCAAGCTGGCCCAGCGTGTCGAGCCGAAACGCAATCTTGACGATCTGGTTGTGTCAGATGAATTGCGTCAGCAACTCAAGGAAATCATGCTGGCTTTCGAGTATCGCGAGCGTATTTTAAACAAGGGCTTTGCGGACAAAGTGGGCTACGGCACCGGTATCAGCGCATTGTTTTATGGGCCGTCCGGCACCGGAAAAACCATGGCGGCGGAGGTGTTGGCTGCACATCAGGGTGTCGACCTCGTCAAGGTCGATCTCTCTACCGTGGTCAACAAATACATCGGTGAAACCGAGAAAAATCTGTCGCGTATCTTCGATCTGGCGGAGGCTGATGCCGGGGTGCTGTTTTTCGACGAGGCGGATGCACTATTTGGCAAGCGTAGTGAAACCAAGGACGCGCAGGATCGCCACGCCAATATCGAAGTGTCCTATCTGCTGCAGCGGCTGGAAAACTATCCCGGACTGGTGATCCTTGCCACCAATAACCGCAGTCATCTGGACGACGCCTTCAGCCGCCGTTTTACTTTCATCACCCGGTTCTCCTTTCCTGATCTGGTGCTGCGCGAGCAGATGTGGCGTGCGATCTGGCCATCGGATATCCAGGTGGATCAGGGCGTCAATTTCAATGCCCTCGCCAGGCTTGCGGATATTACCGGTGCGAATATCCGCAACATCGCACTTTTATCAAGCTGGCTCGCGGCCGATCAATCTTGTGGAATCGTCAATGCGTCACATATCGAGCTCGCCATGAAGCGGGAGCTGGCCAAGATCGGCCGTCTGATCGTGTGATCAATTTTTTGGGGAAAACTTAAGTGGCCGCCACCTATCCATCTGATGTTGCCATCATTAACGTCAATAACGCGCTCAACGAGGCGTTAACGAGTTATCTGTCGCCTGACGTCGCGATATCTTTTGAATTGCCGGATCTGGACAAGTTGCCCCCGGATCCCACGCTGAGCGTGTTTCTATACGAAATCCACGAGGACTTGCAGCTAAGGGCGGCACAAGCACGAGTGAGTGTGCGTGACCCTGACACCAATGCGGTCTCCATTCTCCCCGGCTGGGTTAATGTGAACTGCAACTACCTCATTACCTATTGGGATTCGTCTCAAGCCACTGGCGCGGTGGGGAGCCCGGGAAGCGCTCCGGACAATCAGGCAATCAAGATCATGAATCAGGTGGTCAACGCCGTGGTGAATAATCGAACGTTGCCTGGCATTCCTGGCGCCTACACGCGCATGATTCCTCCCAGAGATGAATTGGGGAGCTTGGGCAATTTTTGGCAATCACTCGACAACAAGCCTCGCTTGTCTCTGTATATTTCGGTGACGGTCCCGATTACCCTGACCGATAAGAAGGATAGTGCTACAGGCGTCCTCGAGTCTGATGTGAATATGGAGCAAATCCTGCCAAATGGTGCGTCGCTGACAAAGGCAGCTTCGTGACTGGCAACGCGGATAGAAAAATGTTCCCGTCACTCGGGTGGTGAGCCGGGTGAAACCAGAACGGGCTCGTGAAAAAAAAGCAGCTGGAATTCGCGGCATGCAGGATTAAATGCAGTTCGGGATGGCAGGCCGGACTGCTGATTACCCGTCATTTTTGTTCCTGTCACGTGTTGACCGGGTTTGCACGCGCTGAATCAGCATGGCGGAAAAGGACCGCATGCTGACCACGCGCCGCGTTTTTTCTACCTCCGCCGCGACATGTTCCGGCGGGTTCGGCTGCAAGGACCAGTAGAGCGCGAGCAGCCAGCCAAAGCCGGTCCAGCCGAGGCACGCATTGAAGAGTGCGAGCGTCAGCACGTCATGACGCTTGCGCCGGTCCGCGAGGATGCTCGGCAGAAAATACAGCGCCAGCGCGAGTACTGCGGCGATGGCCTGAACCACAACGTAGCCACCCATGGACTCGCTCCCGGGATGCGATGTATGCCACGATTGTCGCGCGATTATTCAATTTGTGCAGTCTGAGCAGGCGGCGAGGGGTTCAGTCAATCTCGCATCAGGACTATCATGGACGTTTCGACTGAACAGAACCGCCACGGACCGCCACCATGATCTCCGACGACACGACCCAGCAGACCAAGCGCATCAACCAGGACACGCTACGCGAATTCGTAGACCGTAAATGGAACGACGAGATCGTGCCCGCGCTCACGGACTACATCGCGGTACCGGCCAAGAGTCCGGCGTTCGACCCCGAGTGGGTCAAGCACGGCTATCTCGAGCGCGTGATCACGGATGCGGCCCAATGGGCCGAACAGCAACCCGTGCGAGGCCTGAAACTCGAAGTAATCCGCTTGCCGGGCCGCACACCGGTGATTTTCTTCGAAACGGCTGCGACGCGATCGGGCAGCGAAGAAACCATCGTGTTGTACGGCCACCTCGACAAGCAGCCTGAATTCGACGGCTGGCGCAACGACCTCGGGCCGTGGACGCCGAAGCTCGAAAACGACAAGCTGTATGGCCGCGGCGGCGCCGACGATGGCTATGCGATCTACGCGAGTCTCACGGCACTTGCCGCGCTGGACGCGCAAGGCATCGAGCGTCCGCGCTGCGTCGGCCTGATCGAAACCTGCGAGGAATCGGGCAGCTACGATCTGCTTCCGTATGTCGACGCGTTGCGCGAGCGGCTCGGCAAAGTCGGCCTCGTCGTATGCCTCGATTCGGGCGCGGGCAACTACGATCAACTGTGGCTCACCACCTCGCTGCGCGGGCTGGTGGCCGGCGATCTCGAAGTCCAGGTGCTCGACGAAGGTATTCACTCGGGCGGCTACGGTGGCATCGCGCCGTCGAGCTTCCGCATCATGCGACAACTGTTCGACCGGCTGGAGGACTCCGCCAACGGCACACTGCTGCCGAAGGGTTTCCACGTCACGATCCCGGCCGACCGTCTGCGCGAGACCGAAGCCACTGCCCAGATTCTCGGCGACGATGTCTGGAAGAAGCTCCCATGGTCCTGCGGGCAGGACGGCGGCCAGGTGCTGCCCACTACCACCGATCCGCAAGAGGCCTTGCTCAACTCGACGTGGCGTCCGTCGCTGTCGGTGACCGGCGCGGCCGGCTTGCCCGCGCTCGCCGACGCCGGCAACGTGCTGCGCCCGCGCACGGCGTTCAAGCTGTCGCTGCGTCTGCCGCCGCTGATCGAAGCGGAAAAGGCCGTTGCCGAACTGAAGGCGCTCCTCGAATTCGATCCACCGTACAACGCCAAGGTCACCTTCAAGCCGGACGCGGGCGCGGCGAGCGGCTGGAGCGCGCCCGATCTCGCACCGTGGCTCGCCACCGCGCTCAATGACGCTTCACGCGCCCACTACGGCGCGGACGTTGCCTACATGGGGCAGGGCGGCACGATCCCGCTGATGAACGTGCTGAAGTCGGGCTTTCCGAAGTCGCAGTTCATGGTGTGCGGCGTACTCGGGCCGAAGTCGAATGCGCACGGGCCGAACGAGTTCCTGCACGTGCCGTATGGCAAGAAGCTGACGGCGGCCGTTGCCGAAGTAATCGCCGCCGCGCCTTGATCTGGGCTTGAGCGTTTCGTCTTGATCTTCCCCATCACGCCGACACTGTAAATGACCGATAAGCAGACTGCTCAACCCGCCGCCCTCCGGATTCCGGCCGATCAACTGCGCGCCTACGTACGGGCGATCTGGGAGCAGGCGGGCAGCACGCCGCGCGAAGCGGAACTGGTGGCGGATCATCTGGTGGCGGCGAATCTGACCGGTCACGATTCGCATGGCGTGGGGATGATTCCGCGCTATGCCGCGTCGTTGGCCGACGCCCAATTGCAACTGAACCTGCACGCGCAAGTCGTGAAGGACGCGGGCGCCGTCCTTACCGTCGAAGGCGGCAGGGGCTTCGGCCAGGTCGTCGCATTCGAGGCCATGGAGCAGGGGATCGAGCGCGCCCAACGCCTCGGCATCTGCGCGGTCGGCTTGCGCAGCGCACACCACATCGGGCGAATCGGCCACTGGGCCGAGCAATGTGCGCGCGCCGGGCTGGTGTCGTTCCATTTCGTCAACGTGGCGGGCGATCCGCTCGTGGCGCCGTTCGGCGGCGCGGACCGCCGCATCGGCACGAATCCGTTTTGCGCGGCGTATCCGCGGCCCGGCAAGCCGCCCCTCGTGCTCGACTTCGCGACTAGCACGGTTGCGTATGGCAAGACGCGGGTCGCCTATAACCAGGGCAAGCATGTGCCGCCTGGCGCGCTGATCGATCACGAGGGTTTTCCCACCCTCGAACCCAAGGTCATGCACGAAGAACCGTTTGGTTCGCTGACACCCTTCGGCGGTTACAAGGGTTTTGGGCTCGCGGCGATGTGCGAGATTTTCGCGGGCGCGCTCTCGGGCGGCTTTACCACGCACACCGGCACGCTGGGTACCACCAATGCGATCATCAACTGCATGCTTTCTGTCATCATCGATCCCGCTGCGTTTGACGCACCCGATGCGCAAGCCGAAGCCGATGCGTTCATCGACTGGGTGAAGGCCTCGCCGCTCGTGGCCGGTGCCGATCCTATCTATGAGCCCGGCGAACCTGAGCGCATGACGCGTACGCAACGCGAGGCCGAGGGCATTCCGGTCGACGCCGCCACCTGGGCGCAGATTCACGCGGCGGCGCTGGCCGTCGGCATGAGCGCGGAGCAGGCTCGGCGGTGGTCCGCGCGGTTGCAGTGACGTCGCTTGCGGATCGGCGGGCGTGGGCCGCCGGCGTTTGAATCTGCGAAGTGCATATTCCGTCTGCTAGCCCACCAATAAAAAAACAAATGTCCGCAAGCCATATTTTCGATTGCATTACCTAATTGAAGACTATTTCTTCTCTTTCGGATGCGGCAGGAAATTCAAACTTTGTTCGTGCGCTAATTTATTGCGGACGGCACGTATTGGAGGGGTAATTCCGCCGATCTTCGGGACGCAAGCGTTTGCGTCCGCGCCTTGGCTGGCCTCACCTTTGACCTCCTGCCAGAGCGCCGCCTGGGCGGCACTCCGCGCGTCTTGCATTCATCTGTTGGTTACCCCGCTCCCATCTGTTTCCGGTCTGCTTTAGGCTCGCACTGCAAGGCCAGTGTTTAACACCTTAAAAGGACCGTTCAAATGAATCTGCATAACCACCCCGCCTGCCGCCCGTTCCTCGAAGCCGGCAATTTGTCGCAAGTCTCCGCTTACTACGAAGAAGGCCGCAACATTATGTGGATGATGCTGCGGGCGCAGCCGCGTCCCTGTTTCAATCTCGAACTGGTGCACGACATTCTGGGTCTCGCGCAGGCAGCACGAGAGTCCGGCCTGCCGATCGACTTCTGGGTGACCGGCTCGTTGATTCCGACCATGTTCAACGTCGGAGGCGACCTCGATTTCTTCGCGGACACGATCCGCTCGGGCAAGCGTCAGGCATTGACGGCATACGCGCGAGCCTGCGTCGATTGTGTGCATGCAGCGTCGCGCGGCTTCGATACGGGGGCGATTTCGATCGCGATGGTGGAGGGCACGGCGCTTGGAGGCGGGTTCGAGGCAGCGCTCGCGCACCATTTCCTGCTGGCGCAGAACGACGCGCGCATGGGTTTTCCGGAGATCGCGTTCAATCTGTTCCCGGGCATGGGGGGGTATTCGCTGGTCGCGCGCAAGGCGGGCATGCGTCTGGCCGAGGAGTTGATCGGCATGGGCGAATCGCACACGGCGGAGTGGCACTTCGGCAAGGGTCTGGTCGACCAGGTGTTCGAGCCAGGTGACGCCTACATGGCCACGCGTACCTTCATCGATACGCTCAAGCCGAAGATGAACGGGATCCGCGCGATGTTGCGGGCCCGCCAGCGCGTGCTGCAGGTCTCGCGTGCCGAGTTGATGGAAATTACCGAGGATTGGGTGGACGCTGCCTTTACGATCGAGGAGAAGGACCTCGCCTTCATGGAGCGGCTGGTGATGCTGCAAAACCGCCGTACTTCGAACCTGCGCCAGACGGTCTCCAGCGCGGCCAATTTCGCCTGAATCGATCCGAGTTCCGACGACATCAGCCGCGACGGGCACCCCCGAGGGAATTTCCTTCGGGGCGCCCCCCAAGGGGACTTCCTTCGGGCGCGCGGAAGCTCAGGCAATCAGTCTGAGCTTCTGTCTATCCTGCAACCAGCGTTCGAATTCCGCGGCCGGCATCGCCTGACCGTACAGGAACCCCTGCACGTAGTCGACGCCCAGCCCCTTCATGAACTGCTCTTCCGATTCGGTTTCGATGCCCTCGGCGACCACCTTGAAATCCAGTTCCTGCGCGACCGCCACCATGGAGCGCACCAGGGCTTGGGCTTTGGTGTCGGCATTGATGGAGCGTACGAAACTGCGATCGAGCTTGATGACGTCGAGCGGAATGCGGCCCAATTGCGACAGTGACGAGTAGCCGGTGCCGAAGTCGTCCAGATGGACTTGTGCGCCGAGCTGGCGGAACTGTTTGATCAGATCGATCGCAGCTGCTTCGTCCTCGATCAGGCAGCTCTCGGTGAGTTCCAGGTCGATCAGGCACGGGTCGAGACCGGCGTGCTGCAGCGCCTCGCTGAAATGCCGCACCACCGCCGTATCGACGAGTTGCCGCGCCGAGAGGTTGATCGCGATGCGCAGGTTGTAGCCTTCAGCCTTCCATTTGGCGGCCTGCTTCGCGGCCGTTTCCATGACCCAGCGGCCAAGCACGCCGATCAGCCCGGACTCCTCCGCATAGCGGATGAACTCGGCCGGCATGATCTGCCCGCGCTCCGGCGAATTCCACCGCACCAGGGCCTCCACGCCTTGCACCGAGCCGTTGGAGAGTACTAGCTTGGGTTGGTAGTGCAGCGTCAACTGGCCCTCTTCAAGGCCGCGCCGCAGGTTGGTGTCGAGCCACATGTACTCGGCGACCTTGCGGTTCATTTCGGGCGAGAACACCCGATAGGTGCGCTTGCCTTCGTCTTTGGCGACATACATGGCCGTGTCCGCCGAACGGATCAGCGATTCGAGGCCGTCGCCGTGTTCCGGATACAGCGCGATGCCGATCGAGCAGCCGGTGTACACCTCGACGAGCCCCAGGCTGAACGGCGTGCGCAGGCGTTCGAGAATGCGCTGCGCGGTGGCTTCGAGATCGTGGGCGGTGCCTTTGGCCGCGAGCACGATGAACTCGTCGCCGCCGAGGCGCGCAAGCGCGTCGTCTTCGTTCAGGCAGGTGCGGATGGCCGCCGACACATCGCGGATCAGCCGGTCGCCGAACACGTGGCCGTAGTGGTCGTTGACCTTCTTGAAGTTGTCGAGATCGAGGAACAGCACGCCGACCGATTCGGCCGGGCCGGCTTCTTCGATCGCGGTGCGGATCTTGTCCTGGATCGCATTGCGGTTGGCGAGGCCGGTGAGCGAATCGGTGTTCGCCAGTTCGGTGAGCCGTTCCTGCGCGAGCCGTTCCTCGGTGATGTCGGTGCCCGAGCAGATCAGAAACTGTTCTTCGACGCCGCTGCCGCTGTGAACGAATTTATTGCGAAACAGAAAGAGCCGTTCGCCGTGGATGGTTTTCACGCGCCGCTCGACTTCGTATGAGACGCCGCGGTTGAAGAAACCCGTGATGTTCTGGCTCGACGCCGCGCCGGATTCGGTGGTCATGAACAGCGCCCACACATTGCGGCCGACGATGTCTTCTTCCTTGACGCCGGTGAGTTCCTCGGCGAGACGGTTGAAGCGCTGTATACGGCCGTGCCTGTCGACGATCACCACGACCGAATTGACTTCGGAAACGACCTGCTCCGCGAAAGAGAGGCCGTGGACCAGATCGCGGGCGACGGATTCCGTGTCGTCGAAGGCCGAAGCGGTGCCTGCCCAGGTATTGCTGGCGAGTTTTTTACCGACGAGGTGCAGGCGCAGCGGTTCGCCGAACAGCCGCACGTCGAGGACGAGGTGAGCGGTGACGCCGGTGAGGCACCGGATTTGAGAGGCCTGCTGAGGATTCAGCGGAATGGCGACATTAGCCGGCACGTCACCGGTAACGGGCGTGAGTTCCAGTGCGTTGCTGTCGTTCGACAAACGCCAGCAAGGGCTGCTTGTGCCGAACTGGGCAAAAAGCACCTGGTCGTGTTGGTCGTCGTTCATGAGATCCCCGGGCGGTGTGTGCCGATGAGACGCCTTGAAGGCGGGTGGGCGGCAGACAGTGTCTTCATCATACTTAAAGACTGGCCTCATTGTAGCGAAGCGGCTGGCGTTCCGGCTTATAAACATTAACGGTTGGGCAGGCCGCCGGCTTTAGTCTTTAGCTGGGAACCCACACTGGCGCGTGGTATGCCGGTTGTTTCGCCTTGCGGGCAGCGGGTTGGGGGGCGTTCGATACGGGCACAAGCGTGCTTTTTCGCTTTTGCCGGAGGGAGGCGCGCTTCGTCCTCGTCCTTGGGGACTACACAGCGCCCGGGGTAGTTGGAAGCGCCAGGCTGCGATGCCGGCGCTTCCATCTCCCCAGTACGTTTTACGTCTGATGTTTACGGCGCCACGCCAAGCGTGCCGTCCGGGTTGATGTTCTGCGCTCGCACTGTGTAGTCATCGCTCGTCCATGCAAACGCGCCGTAGCCTGTTGTGCTGAGCGCTCCAACAGCGTTGTCAGTCGTGTTGGTGGCAGACGTTTTGATGTCCACTACCGGGTTTTGCCAGACCTGCGCGCCGCTCGGATCCAGCATGGAAACACGCAACGGTTGTGGCAAAAAGGCCGCTTGTGGCGGTTGTTGTATCCACGCGGCCATTACGCCGTCCGTCACGGGCAGCATGGCGACCGGCGCCATGAGGGCAAGCGGCTCATACGCCGCCAGCACAACGCCGGTCTCGTCCCACAGCCGCGCGCCGGCATTATCGATGCATTGCGCTCGCACGCCGGAAATGCCGGTGTAATTGGCATTCCACGCGATATAGAGCCTGCCGCTGCGTGGCTCGAACCCGAAGCGCGCAGCCGAAGCATCGCTCGAATTCCCCGATACCAGCACGCCGTTCGGGGCGTACACGGGCAGACCGGTCGAATTCACGTGTTGTACGTAAATCCGTTGAATCGTGTCGATGAGCGGATAACCAAACACAGCCCCGCCCGCACCGTCCGGAATCAGGGTGGGCACTTCGCCCATCGGCAATGTCACGGCGGTGGCAACGCTGCTGTCGACCACCGTGACCGGTGTGTCGCCCCAAAGATTGGCGCCGTCCGCAGCCGCGAGCTTTTGCGCGAGCACGCTGTGGTATGTACCGGTCATTTTGTCGATGGCGTGAACAAAAGCGTAGATTACCGAACCGTCGTCGGACGCGACGATGTTCGTGGGCGTGAGGTTTGCATCTGGTGTATCGCGCGCCACGTTCGTCGACCACAACTGATTGCCCGCCGAGTCGAGCTTCGTCATGCGGATCAGGTCTTCCTGTTCGACTTTTCCCCAGATAAACACCGCTCCCCGATCGCTTGTACCGCAACAGAGCACGACGGAAACCACCTCGTCCGGCGGCGACAGCGTGATACCAGCCGCGCCCCACAACAATTCACCCGTGGGCGAAACCTTGAACGCGAGTACCGGACCGCCCGGCGCGTGAAGCGCTGCAATGCCGGAGTCGATGCCGATAATCGCGTTGCCGTCCGAATCGATGCTCAAACCATACCCGATGGTGCTGTGGACGTCGCGCTGATAAATCAGCTTGCCGTTGCGTTCCCACATTGCGTTGCCGTTCACGTCGAGCCGCTGAAGGTATAACGAGTACCCTTTGGCGCCGTCGAGCCAACTGACATAGAAGCCTCCGTCGGGCGTAGGACAGATCAATGTCGCGGTGACATCGGCGGTCGATTGCGACAGAATGAGATTTTGCGATGCATCACTGGACCACATTTTCTACTCCTTCGAATGCGCCGGCGCGTCGCGTCCTCGCCAGCCGTGTGGACTGCGATAAAGAGGCGTTATCGGTTTGGCGAGTAGCTAGTCGAAGGGGATCACGACGTTATTCCTGACGTCGCGTTGATTTTGCTACTCGGAGACGAGTTTCGCAGAAAGGCGAATGATTTGGCATCCTGAATAGCCTCGTGAGGCGCGTCAAATTGGCACACGGCGCGTCAGTAGCGCCGCGCGAGCCGCAGGCGGGCTTGTGCCTTTGCCTCGGCGTCGGTATCGGCACCGAGCGCCGGCAGAAAATTGAATTCTCCCGCCACCAGCGCGGCGACCAGAATGCCGTCGCGAAACAGCAGGCGATTGCCCGCCACCGCCGGTATCTTGTCACCAGTCAGCAAAGTGCCGGCGAGATTGAGCGGATCGGTTGCCGATACGCACACCCAGGCACCATCGTTCGCATGCCGGCGCACGTCGCGCAGCAAAGGAATAGCCTCGGGCAGCGCGAATTGTTCTCCCGCGAGACCGTTGACGAAGCGCCCGCCCCGGACCTGGCCGCGCGCCTCGAGCCGCTGGAAGACCCGCAACAGATCGCGCCATGGCGGCAGCCATTCCGCTTCGCGTTCGAGCAGACGCCAGAACACGACGCCATAGCGGCGCAGCAGCGTCATCGCGATGTGTTCGAGTATCTCGGGGGCGAGCGGTACACGCCGTCCATTGGCGGCTAACGCAGGCTTGCCGCTGTTTTCGCGGCCATCGCCGTCGCCCTTTTCGGAGCCAGCTTTCTCAGGCCGTTTGATGAGTGCCCAGCGTCCTGCGTCGTCCATCCCGCCAATCAATGCGCTCGACCTGACGCGCCGGCTGCTGGAAAAGGCACTGCGTTTGGCCACCGGTTTCAACAAGGCCCGCAAGCCCGCGAAACTGTCGGAATTCACGAGGCCGGCGGCCACCAGTTCGCCCAGCGCGCTCTCCAGTTCCATACGCAAGCCGCTCACCTCGGCCAGCAACTCGTCGAAGAACATCGCGCCATGTTGCGACAAGGTGTCGTACACGCTCTGCGCGCGAGCCGAGAGCTCGGGTTGTTTCGCTGGGTCGATCAGCGCACTCCATACGCGCACCTGCGCCCGTGGCAGCAGCACGATCGGCGTGCTGCGCACCGGTCCCGCCGCGCCACGAGCCCGCTCGGTCAGCCGGGTCCACACGATCTTGCCGGCACGGCATAGTTCGTCGAGCGACGTGTTCGAATACGCCTTCACGCGCGCGGGCAGAATGTCTTCCTCCCATGCGCCTGCCGCCGCCTGGAAGCCCTCCATCTGTTCGAGTACCGCCGCCAGCGCATCGCGTCCTTCGCTGCGCGTGTCCGGCGTCAAATGCTGCCACTCGAACAGAAAACGCATGAAGTCGTGCCGTTCCACCGGCTCTATCTCGCGCCGCAAACGCTTCACGGTGTAGCGGTGAATCCGCGCAAGCAAATGACGCTCGCACCATTCTTCTTCGGTCGAGCCCGGCGAGAAGCGGCCGCGCATCACATAGCCTTCCGCTTCGAGACGGGTCAGAGCCTGTTCGACCGAGGCGGCGGCCAAGCTCAGCGCCTGTGCGATCGCGCGTACCGGCAGCGGGCCGAAGCCGGTCAGCCGGGCGCGCAGCACGTCGAGCAGTGCGTCGTCGGCGCTCCAGGTGTCGGCGTAACCCTTCGGGGCGGTGAGCGGCGGTTCGAACGGGGCGTCGGGGTAGAGCGCCTGGAAACTGGTCACACGTTCGGCGGGCAGCCACAGTGCGTCGTCGTCTGCGATCTGAAGGCGGGTCGCGCGGCCGGATTCGGCGAGCGATGCGAGCCATTCAGGCCAGCCTTCGTTGTCGCGCGCTTCGGCCTCGGTGATGCAGGCGAGGCCCGTCAGCGCTTCGTGCATTTCGTCGGTGCCGCGCGCCTGCGGCCATGCCTCGTCGCGCACGCTGTCGATTGCGTCGGCATCGAGCGCGCCGAGGTCGTCGGCGCTGGAGGGATCGGTCCAGCGCCGGTTCAGCACGGCTTGCGTGCGGCGTTCTTCGATCGGTGCGTCGTCGAGATAGGCGTAAGGCTTTGCGTTGAGGATTTCGGCGGCAAGCGGCGAAGGTGCGGGCAGGTCGCGGGCGATCAGTTGCACGTCGCCCTGTTCGATACGACGCAGCAAGGCAACCCAGCGTTCGCTGTCCATCGCCTCGTGCAGGCAATCGTCGACAGTTTGATCCACTAACGGATGATGCGGCAGTTCGCGCTCGCCGACGATGTTCTCGAGACACGCGGCCTGCTCGGGAAACACGCTCGCCAGCAAATCTTCGCTACGCATGCGCTGCAATTGCGGCGGGGTCTTGCGCCCGCCGGTGTAGCGCGGCAGCCCAAGCGAAGTGGTCGCATTCCAGCGCCAGCGCACGCCGAAGAGCGGCGCATCGAGCACTGCCTGAATCAGCAGACGTTCGGCGCTGTTCGAATGCAGATAACGCCACACTTCGTCGAGCACGAACGAATGGCTGCCGGTCAGCGACAGCACGATCGCGTCTTCGGTGGCGGCGGCCTGCAGTTCGTAGTTGAAGGTTCGGCAAAAACGCTTGCGCAACGCGAGGCCCCACGCGCGGTTCACGCGGCTGCCAAACGGTGCATGGATCACGAGTTGCGTGCCGCCGGATTCGTCGAAGAAACGCTCCATCACGAGCGTGTTCTGCGTCGGCAGGACGCTGAGGGCGGCGCGGGCGCGCGCGAGATAGTCGACGATCTGGCGGCCGGCGGCTTCGTCGAGATGGAGGGTGTCGATGAGCCAGTCGATTGCGCGCTGGATGCGCACGGTCATGACTTCGGAATCGGTCATGATTTCTGCTGCAGGCACTTCGGCGACAGTCGATGATGCCGCGCTCCGTGCGGCGCGCGATTTGGCCACCGCAGGTAATGCTGCCGGTTTGGATTTGCCTCGCGGCGACGGCGGCATGCTGAGCGAAACGACCGCATCCGCATCTTTCCCGTCGAGCAGGCGTCCAATCTGCTCACGCAAGCGCGCGACGCCGAACGACAGTTCATCGCTGCGCCCCGGTGCTTCGCCGAGCCAGAACGGAATATTCGGCGGTTGCCCTTGCGCGTCTTCGACCCGTACGCGGCCGCTCTCGATCCGCAGAATCCGGTACGACGCATTGCCGAGTTGAAACACATCGCCTGCCAGGCTCTCGACGGCGAAATCCTCGTTAACGGTACCGATATTGATCGCCTGCGGTTCAAGGACCACCGCATAGTCGGCGTTCTCGGGAATCGTGCCGCCCGAGGTCACGGCCACCAGTTTGCCGCCGCGCCGGCCGCGCAAGGTACCGCTGACCACGTCGCGGTGGATATAGGCACCACGCGGACCGTTGCGGCTCGTATAGCCTTCGGCGAGCATGCGCAGCACGGCGTCGTATTGCTCGCGTTCCAGGGCGGCGTAGGGCGCGGCGCGTCGAATCATGTCGAACAACGCGTCTTCGCCCCATTCGGCGCTCGATACTTCGGCGACGATCTGCTGCGCCAGCACGTCGAGCGGCGCGCGTGGAATGCGCAACGCGTCGAGTTCGCCGCGCCGCACGCAATCGAGCAGCGCCGCGCATTCGATCAGATCGTCGCGCGAAGCCGGAAAGAGCCGTCCCTTCGGCATGCCGCCGACATGGTGGCCCGAGCGTCCGACGCGCTGCAGGAAGGGCGCGATCGCGCGCGGCGAACCCATCTGGCAGACGAGATCGACATCCCCGATATCGATGCCCAGTTCCAGCGAAGCCGTGGCGATCAGTACGCGCAGCTCGCCGCGTTTCAGGCGCTGCTCGGCGTCGAAACGATGTTCTTTGGCGAGACTGCCGTGATGCGCGGCGACCACCTCCTTGCCGAGCCGCTCGGTCAGATGACGCGCGGCACGCTCGGCCATGCGGCGCGTATTGACGAAAATCAGCGTGGTGCGATGCATCGCGATCAGTTCCGCGAGACGATCGTAGACGCGCTCCCACACTTCGTTGGGCATGACCGCTTCGAGCGGCACGGGCGGAATCTCCAGCGCGAGATCGCGTTCGCGGATGTGACCCACGTCGATGATCGCGCAGTCCGCGGGCATGCCGCTATCGATGCTCGCACCGCCCACCAGAAAGCGCGCGACCGCACTGACCGGCTTTTGCGTGGCCGACAGCCCGATACGCGGCAAACGCCGTTGACACAGTGTGTCGAGCCGTTCGAGGCTGAGCGTGAGATGGCTGCCGCGCTTGCTGCCGGCAAGCGCATGAATTTCATCGACGATCACCGTGCGCACCGTCGACAGCATGCGGCGGCCGGAATCGGAGCCGAGCAGCACGTAAAGCGACTCCGGCGTGGTCACGAGAATATGCGGTGCGCGTTTTTTCAACGCGTTGCGTTCCTGCTGTGTGGTGTCGCCGGTACGCACGGCGGTGCGTATATCGAGCGGTGGCAGGCCGCGTGCTTCGAGTTCTGCTGCGATGCCTTGCAACGGCAGTTGCAGATTGAGGCGGATGTCGTTCGAGAGCGCCTTCAGCGGCGAGACGTAGACCACCAGGGTTTCGTCGGGCAAAACACCGCCGTGGGCGAGGCCTTGCTGGACGAGTTCGTCGAGCGCCGACAGGAACGCGGTGAGTGTCTTGCCCGAACCGGTGGGCGCGGCCACCAGGGTCGAGCGGCCACGGCGAATCGGCGGCCAGGCGGCCACCTGGGCATCCGTGGCGGCGGGAAAGGTTTTAAGGAACCAGCCGGCGACCGCGGGATGGAAGTCATCCAGCGCGGCGGCCGTGAATGGACCTGAAACCGAAGAACCAGAAGCCGCGCCCAGGGCGGCTGCGGAAGTCGAGGCCGAAGTCATGCTTGCGTAGATGGGGGCGCGACGTGCCATATCCAGAGGGCGGCGCAAGCCGGCCTGTTGCGAGGATCAGCAATCAGTCTGGCAGGTTTTCACGGGCTGTGCCGAGGGTTGCGCATTGAAGTTTGCGCAACCCTCGGTGGCAATTTTTGCCGGCGCGGCGCGCAGCCCGCGGTGCAGGAAACTACCAGACCCACCGCACGCCTGCGTCGCCCGTTACCGTTCTCTGATGCGCGCCGCCCAGATTCGTGACCCAGCCGAGCGTCGCAAACACACTGCCGGCCGCGCTGAATTGACCGACCACGCCCGCGCCGAATTGCGCAGCGGTTTGCCCGACGTTGCCGGGAATCACCGTGCCGCCGCCGAAGGTGACTTTATCGTCGGAGCCGAACGAGCGTAGGACGCTGACCCGCAGATAGGGCCGCCATGCCGTCTGGAAAGCATCGAACCGGCCTTGCAGACGCGCGCCGATTCGTCCAACGAAAGTATTGCCGCTGTTGAAGCCGACGCTCGACACGCCGTCGTTGAACTCAGACAGCGCGAGGTGTTGCCACACGAGTTGCGCTTGGGGTTCGAGCGTGAGCCCCGCACCGAGCGGAATCGGCAAGCCGCCTTCGAGCGAGCCGGTCACCGCGTTGCCGTGCGTCGTCGCGCCGATGCCGTCGCGCGAGCGCGGATCGACGGTCAACGAGCTGCCCATCAGCACGGCGTCGGTGTACCAGCCGCTCGGGCCGATATGCGTCCAGTAGCCGCCCAGGCTGTATGCATTGACCGCGAGGTGGCCGACGGCGAGATTGGGCATGCCGAGCGCGAAGCCGTCGACGTCGCCGGTCGCCCGGGCGAAGCCGACGAACAGACCGTAGTGATTGCGCTGGCCGCTCGCGCCGTGATCGGCGTAAAGATCTTGACCGGCCTCGATGCCATAGACCGAGCCGTCGAATTGCGGACTCGCCGCGCCGTCCTGACCCGACACGCTATGCCCGCCCCACACGCGGCCCCATGCGGCAGGCAGTTTGCCGCTGTCGTTCAACAAGGCCTGATCGCCTTGCCGGTCATGAAACGTGTCGATTTGCATCAAGCCGAGTTCACGCGCGACGCCCGGCGCCGCGGCATAGACCGGCACTTCGACGCGATACAGCGGCGTGGCGGCCGAGCCCGCAGGCGGTGCGGCAGGCAAAGGCGGCGTGCCCGCTGCCGCAACCGGCACGCCGGCCACGACTACGGGCAGTTCAGGCTCGCCCGGCGTGCCAGGCGTAGTGTTTGGCTCGCCTGGGATGGTGACAGGTGGTGTAGACGTCACCCCGGGCGGCAGCGGCGCGACCGTATTGCGCAGATACCAATTGTTCTTCGTACCGCTACTCACGCCGCCTTTGGCGAGATAGTAGGAGTACGCCCCGGCCTTCACCGGTGCGGCCAGTGTGAAGGCGCTCGGAGCCGTGGTCGCGCCGTTGGCCGCCTGAATCAGTTGAATACCATCCGCTACCGTTTGCGCGCCCTGGCCGCCGACGTTCGTGACTTGCAGGCGCGTCGAACCGCTGGCCGTTCCGCCGCTCAGCACGAGGCGATCGGAGGCCGCGCCGTCGCCGGCCACGACGGTGTTCAGTCCGATGCTGCCGTTCTGCCCGACATAGTTGCCCGTCACGTTCAGCCGGTTGCCCACGCCCGCATTGGCCGCGCCGCCGATCTGCACGAGCCCGGCATTCACCAGCGAGCCGTTGATCGAGAACGTGCCGTTGCCTTCGCCTGCGCGCGACGGCAAGGCATTCGCCACCGCGAGCGTGCCATAGTTGCTCACCGCGCCGGTTACGCTGCCATAGCCGCCGAGCGTCGCGCCAGAGGCAACGGTCGTGGCGCCGCTACCCGAGAGCGCGGCGTTGGCGTGGGCCGCGTCGCCGATCGCCAGGGTGCCCGCTGCGACGGTGGTTGGGCCGCTATAGGTGCTCACGCCTGTCATCAGCAAGCTGCCGCTGCCGGCTTTCGTCAAGGCGCCGGTTCCGCTCACTGCCTGTGTGAGCGTCGTATCGAACGATTGCGTATCGATCGTGCCGCCACCCGCTGCCAACGTGATCGCGCGCGTGCCGGCCAGGTCGAAGCTCGTATTCAATTGCAGCGTGCCGCTGTTGAACGTGAGCCCGCCCGTGTTCGCGCCGAGCGCATTGTCCGCGCTGACGGCGATCGCGCCTTGATCGATTGTCGTGCCGCCCGAGTAGGTGTTGCCGCTCGCCGCGGACGGCGCGAGCGTCAACACGCCGGCGCCGGTTTTATCGACTGCGCCCGTGCCGCTGATCGATCCCGCGTAGGTGCCCGCATTGTCTTGAGCAAACCGCACGAGCCCGTTGTCGGTCACGGTGGAGGGCAGGTTCTGGGCGTTCGCCTGCAAGGTCGCGCCGTTGTCGACGAGCGCCGTCGCCGTCGAGCCGAGTGTGCCGGTGAGATTGAGCGTGCCGGTCTGTACATGCGCGAGCGTGAAGGTGCCGCTACCGGTCCAGTTCCACAATGCGCCTTGCATCTGCAGGGTCTGAAAGTTGGTAAACGCATTCGACGCTGTGCCCGAGCCTTGCAAGATCACAGTATTCGATCCCGCTCCGCCGTCGGCCGCGCCGTTGATCACGGAGCCGGTTTGCAGAATCAGCGCATCGTTGCCGTTGCCCATCGTGATGGCCGTCCCGATGCCGCTCTGCACCAGCCCCGCGTTGATGATGGTGCTGTTGCCGTTGAGCGTGCGGATGCCGGAACCGTTCTGGCTGATGATGCTGCCGCCCGCGAGGTTCTGGATCGTCGCGAGGAAGCTCGATCCTGCCGTGTTCGAAAACACTGCATCCGAGCCGCTGCCGCTCGCGCTGATCGTGCCGCTGTTGATCAACTGATCGTTATTGCCTTGCAGATAAGCGGTCGGACTGGCCGCGCCCGTGGTGGACAGCGAGCCGCTGTTGTTGATGGTGCCGCTGCCGCCCAGAATGGACGCCGCGCGCGCGTTGCTGCCCGAGGTCGCCACCGTGCCGCTGTTGATCAGCGTGTTGTTCAGTTGGCCGACGTTCGTTTGCCCCCACGCGGCTGTCATGCCGTAAGCGCTCGGGCCGCTGGTGGTGATCGAGCCGCGATTGATCAGCGTGTTGCCGCTGCCGTTGGCGGCCATGCCGTCGTTGAATGCGCCGCTCGTGACGATGATCCCGCCGCTCGCGTTGGTGATCTGATTCGCATTGCCCACGCCGAGCAGGACCGCGCCGCGCGCCGTGCCGGTACCGCCGCCGCCCGTCAGCGTGACGTTGCCGCTGCTGTTGATCGTGCTGTTCTGATTCACGCTGAAAGCGACCGGATTGGCGCTGTGCACGAAACTGCCCGAGGCCGTGTTATCGGCGTTGATCGTCACGCCCGTACTGCCGTTTTGCGCGATGACGGCGGCGAGGCCGCTGCCGGTGCACGTGACTGTCGTATTGCTCGGCGGCGCGGTATTGGTGCACGCAGCCATTGCGGAAGGGGTCAGTGCTTTGGACAACAATACGACGCTGCCCAGGCCGATTCCAAACGTCTTCTTCATGCGCGCGGTCCTTAATGAAGGCATTACATTTTACGAGCGGAATGGTCCGACTTATACACGCCTTACGGCAACTTTCCAAATGGCCGAGCCGCGTCCTGCTGGATCTCGCCAACTGCAGTACTCTCTGTACGTCTTACCCATTCATGAATCCATGACGGAGTTTCAACGATGCGATACAACCAGTTGGGCCGTACCGGTGTGTTTGTTTCAGAGCTATGCCTGGGCACGATGACCTTCGGCGGTGGCGAGGGCATGTGGAAGCAGATCGGCGATCTGCAACAGGGGGACGCGGAACGGCTGGTCGGCCGGGCGCTCGACGCGGGTGTCAATTTCATCGACACGGCCGACGTCTATGCAGAGGGTGTGTCCGAGCAGATCACGGGCCAGGCGCTGAAGAATCTGAAAGTGCCGCGCGACAAGGTGGTGGTGGCGACCAAGGTATTTGGCCCGACCGCGGATGGGCAGAACGCGCGCGGCGCGTCGCGCTATCACATCATCGACGGGGTCAAGGCGAGTTTGAAGCGTCTGCAACTCGATCACGTCGATCTGTATCAGATCCACGGTTTCGACCCGGCCACGCCGATCGAAGAAACCGTGCGTGCGCTCGACACGCTGGTTCAGCATGGCCATGTGCGCTATGTCGGCGTGTCGAACTGGGCCGCGTGGCAGATCGTGAAGGCGCTGGGCATTTCCGAGCGCCTCGGGCTCGCGCGTTTCGAATCGCTGCAGGCTTATTACACGCTGGCGGGCCGCGACCTCGAACGCGAACTGGTGCCGATGCTGCACAGCGAAGGTCTTGGGCTGATGGTGTGGAGTCCGCTAGCGGGTGGCTTGCTGAGCGGCAAATATGGGCGCGAGCAGCAAGGCGAAGCAGGCAGCCGTCGCACGACGTTCGATTTTCCGCCGGTCAATCGCGAGCGCGCGTATGACTGTATCGACGTGATGCGTGGCATCGCCGAAGCGAAGCGCGTCTCGGTGGCGCAGGTCGCGCTCGCGTGGCTGCTGCATCAACGCGCGGTGACCAGCGTGATCGTCGGTGCAAAGAAAATCGAGCAACTCGACGACAACATCGCGGCCACCAGCGTGACCCTGACCGCCGACGAGCTCGCGAAGCTCGATCAGGTCAGCACGCTGCCGGCTGAATATCCGGGCTGGATGCTGGCACGTCAGGGCGAGGCGAGGCGCAAGCAGCTTGAAGAGGTGCGTCATCCGGCATGACGGTATGCAGCGCGCGGCCGATTGCGAACGCGAGACTGGCGGCGCTCGCCCGTGCTGCCCGTCTTGAATCGTCGGGTGAGGTCATCGAATGGGGCGGCCTGTTGCAGCATGACGGTCGCATTCCAGCGACTCCAATTCGCGATGGTTCGGATGCGCGAGGCATACGCGTGATTCGGCGCGACTCGCTAGCTTTCCCTGGTGCGCAGCCTGTGATACCAGTTCATCAAGGGCGTGGCCGAGACGCCGTGAATCACGACCGAAGCCGCGACGACTGCCAGCACCAGCGGCACCAACGGCTTGACATCAGGCGCCGCGCCATATTCGAGCGCGTAAGCCAGATAGTAAAACGAGCCGATCCCGCGTATGCCGAACCAGCTCATTAAACGCCGCTGCGCAGGCGTCGCGCTCGACCCCAGCAGCGATAACTCCACCGACGCCGGCCGCACGAGCACGAACAGCACGACGCTGAGCGCAACCGTCTGCCAGGTGATAAGCGGCACCTGTAGCGTGGCGAGCACATTGCCGACCATCGCCATGACCGCCACTTCGGCGATGCGTTCGAGCTCGATCGTGAAACCGAGCACGGACTCCGTCATATACGCGTGCGCTTTGCTGGGATCCGCCGCTGTCGCGTCGACGTCCTCCGAATCGACCGTGCCGATCGCTTTGCGAGCGGACTTGCCGCCGCTCGCGCGATGCTCGACGCGGCGCATCGCGACGCCCGCCGCGAACACGGCCAGGAAGCCATACGTGTGCACGAGTTGTGCGGCACCGAACGAGAGTTCGATCAGGCCCAGCGCGAAGAAGCCCTCCAGACCCAACGCCTGCGCATGGCGCGTGCGCAGCCACGCGACCGCATGGGTCGTGGCCCAGCCGAGCACGCCGCCGATCGCGATCGCGCCCGCCACGCCCCACACGATGCTGCCGGCAAGCTTCAACGTCAGCACGTCGCCGGCGTGAGCGGCGGGCGCCGCGCATATCGCGAGGCCCAGCATCGCGAAGGGCAGGGCGATGCCGTCGTTCAGGCCGCCTTCGCCGGAGAGCGCGAAGCGCAGCAGGTCGTGGTCGCCGGGGTTGTGCACCTGGACGTCGTGGGCGAGGACCGGATCGGTGGGCGCCAGGATCGCCGCGAGCAGCAGAGACGGTCCCCAGCCGAGATGCAATCCGTACACGCCGAACAGCGTCAGCAGGGGGATGGTCGCCAGCATGGCGAGGAAGCCGAGGCGCAGCGGCAAGGTCCAGAGCTTTTCGAATACGCCGAGCCGCAAACGCAGGCCGATGGCGAACAGCGAGACCAGCAGCGCGACTTCGGTGATCGTGCGCACCACATGCGCGTCGGCGACGATATCGAGGCGCAACAGGCCGATGCCCGGCGGCCCGAGCGCGTAGCCAATGGCGAGATAGAACATGGCGGCGCTAACGGGCAGCCGCCGCAGCGTCGTCGCCGCCACGCCCATGAATACGAGCACCGCGCCGACGATGAGAAACCACAGTGTTTCGTTCATGAGCATCCGGTGTAGGCCGGCATGTGAACGACGCATGCCCAGCCGGTTGAGGGGCGCGCGGCCGGACGCCTCACCTCAAGGCGCGCGTCCGAATGCTTCACGCAACTTGCGTTTGGCTTGTTGCAAAGTGTCCCGGCGTGTCTTGGGCAGATTCCTGCCGGCGCGATTGATGTAGAAATTCAGCATCGACATCGCCGACCGGAACGGCGTGCCCTTGCGGCGGCGGCTGTGGGTCGAAGACTGCTTCAGCGATTTCGCGATCGACTCCGCGCTGCCAGTTTTAAAAACGTCGTGTTCGATATCCATCGCGTCACTGGTTTCCATCACGTGATGCGACCATTTCTGCGAACGCTTCGCGCCGCTTTGGCTGGCGGCTTTCGCGCGATGCGCCGCGTGCGCCTGCGCGTGCCGCTGGCGCGGTGGACGTCCTGACTTGCCACGAGCAACGGGGCGCTTCGATTTGCGGGCGGTTTTTCTGGTTGCCATGATGCCGGCTCCTTACCTTATCGAGTCGTATTCTCGATGATTTTTGCCTACAGGTTCGTTGTACGGATAACGGAAAGCAACCGGCGTTCCTCCAATTTTTGAAACGGCTGGCGCAGCGGTCTAGGCGGGAGCGGGCGCTGGCTCGCGCGCCGTACGGGAACGGCGCGTAAAGGATACTGACCCGTTTGAAACTATTTCGTCTGCATGAACAAGGAGAACTGATGAATGTGCCGCGGGCATGAGACCTGGTGACCTCGCCACGCGACGACGCGTACGTAAGATCGCAAACGGCGGGAAGCCGTGCGAGGCATAGCCCTTGCTGCGTAATTGAGCAGCAGCGCGAGCAACCGTATTTGCTTCGATCGGCGGTGGCGAACGACATCACGTGACGCCATTGGCCTGACATCCTCACGCTGCGGGCGTGAGGCGCTGCTCATTCAACCAGGGAGACTTCAATGAAATATTCAAAGGCATTGCTGGTATCGGCATTCGTTGTCATGTCAGGCGCCGCGTTCGCGCAAGCGGGCGGCGGCAACGGTAACGGCGGGGGCGGTGGGACAGGGGGCTCCGGTAACGCGCATGGCGCGGCAACTGCCGGCCCGACGGCCGGGGGCGACCCGGTATCGGGTGCGATGAGTTCCGGTGCGCCGAAAATGCATCACATGTCGAAGTCAAAGGCGAAAAAGCCGATGAACGATATGACCAACACCCCGGGTTCGGAGTCAAGCAACGCGACCAAGGGCGGACAATAAGCGCTAACAGGCGCCAATGAGAAACGGTGAGGCCGCGCTCGTCTAAGCGAGGCGGTTTCACCTGACCAATCAGGAGGCAAGTGATGAAACTTCTATCCAGCCAGAGCGTGAGCAAGCAGGCACTGATTGTGACGACGATTGTGTTACTGACTGCGACTGCCGGTTGCAAGCGCGCGAATACCGACAATGCGGGCGCGAGTTCTGCGATGGGCAGCAGCGGTGTGATGAACGGCAACGCGGCTACCGGCAGCACTGCGGATACGAGCAGCGGTGCCGCTGCAGCCGCCGCAGGCACCGCAAGCATGCCGGCCGCGGCGTCTGGCGCGAGTCAGTGAAACCCGTAATCAGGTCGACGAACTAGGAGAAGAGCGCGCGGGCGTTTGCGCGCCGGCCTTGGCGCCGGTCTTCGCCGCAGCCTCTTTGCGCACCACGCGCGATTTTTTCAGCAGACGGGTCAGCGATCCGTTGATGCCGTCAGTCACCGTCGACTTACGGCCCTTGGCGCCGGCCTGCCGGGCCAGCTTTGCCGCGCGTTTCTCCGCATGGGCGAGCAACGCGGCAAACGCGACTTCATCCACCCTGAGTCCACGGCGCGCGTGGCCGGACGTCAAGCCTTGTAACTCGTCTGCCTCGAACGCGCTGATCACCACCGGGTGAATGTAGCAACGCCGACAAACCGCAGGCGTATTGCGAAGTAACGCCGCCACGTCCTTGACGGTCGCAACGACATGGCGGCGCGCTTCCGTCGCACTGGTGCACATCAGCCGCCGCAGGGCGGCCAAGGCATAGACGCTGCCGGCCCACGTCCGATAGTCCTTGGCGGTGAAGTCGGCATCGCTTGCGCGGCGCAGGTAATCGTTGATGTCGGCGGAGCCTACGGTGCGGCGCGTGCCGTCCTCGTCGAGATACTGGAACAGGTCGTGGCCCGGCAGTTCGGCACAGCGGCGCACGATGCGTTTGATGCGCGGATTGTCCACCGTCACGTCGTGCTCGATGCCGCTCTTACCGCGAAACTTGAAGCGCAACTGGCCGGCTTCGATCTTTACGTGCTTTTTGCGCAGCGTCGTCAGGCCGTACGACTGGTTCTCACGCGCGTATTCCACACTGCCGATGCGAATCAGCGTGGTATCGAGCAACTGCACGATCGCGGCGATGACTTTGTCGCATGGCATGCCCGGCAGTTTCAAGTCGCGTGCGACGCGCGCGCGGATTTTCGGCAACGCACGGCCGAACTCGGCCATGCGTTCGTACTTGTCGGCGTCGCGCGTCTCGCGCCAGCGTGGATGGTAACGGTATTGCTTGCGGCCCCGCGCGTCGCGGCCGGTCGCCTGGATGTGGCCGCGCGCGTCGGGGCAGATCCACACATCTTCGTAAGCGGGCGGGATGGCGAGTGTGTTGATGCGTTTGATTTCTTCTTCGTCGTCGATGCGCGCGCCGGCCACGTCGAAGTACGCGAAGCCGTCTTTTTCACGCTTGCGCGTGTAGCCCGGTTTCGCATCGTCGGCGTGCCGCAAGCCCGGCGGCATGGCGACGGGAGCCGCTTGCTTCGCGCTGTCGTCAGTGCGTTCGGCGCGGCGTTGCATCGGGTTGGTCGTGGCAGCCATCGTCGCAGGTAGAAGTTTCAAGGGGAGGCGCGGTTTGCGCCAATGTCCGGAGGCAAGCAAAGACGATGCCCAGTGATCCTGCGTGCCCTGCGTCTCCTGCGGGCGGAACGGTCCTTGCGAATAGTCGCTATGGGTACTGGATAAACCAAGGAGAGCGCCATGAGCAGCACGTTGAACCCCGATGAAGAGCCGCAACAGCAAGTGAAGCAAACCTCCGGCACGACGGGCGCGCTGGGCCCGAGCGATTCGTCCGATAGCGGCAGTGATGTCGCAGGGGCGAAGCGTCATGAATTCGATGTCGATTCCGAGCTGGACAACCATGCACTCGAAACCGGCGATACCGAACTTGGCAGCGACACCGATCGTTCCGGCACGGGCGAGCGGGCCGCCGCGGACGGCGACTCGACGCTGGTGGAAAGCGGCGATATCGAACCCGATCGAATCGTCGACCCCTTGGCTACCGACGACGACGGCCTCGACGACGACCCGCAGGGTCGGTAGGCGGCCGGTACGCATGGGCACGCCTTTTGCTGGTTAAGACATCAACATAGGGGCCAAATCGCGCAACTGCGCCGGTCCCTGCACTAACGTGAAGGAGAAATTGCATGGCTAACACGCTGAACGGTTGCAAGGTGGCGGTACTCGCAGTGGACGGTTTCGAGCAAGCCGAACTGGTCGAGCCGAAACGCGCGCTCGTCGAGGCGGGCGCAACGGTGCACGTCATTTCAGCGAAGCCCGGCAAGATCCAGGGTTTCAAGCACGTCGACAAGGGCGACACCGTTGAAGTCGATTCAACCTTCGATAAGGCATCCGTCGGCGACTACGACGCCGTGGTATTGCCAGGCGGTGTGGTGAACGGGGACGCGATCCGTCTGCTGCCGCAGGCGCAGGCCTTCGTCAAAGCCGCCGACAGCGCGAAGAAGCCGATCGCGGTGATCTGCCACGGCGGATGGTTGCTGGTATCGGCAGGGATCATCAAAGGACGCACGGTGACGAGCTGGCCGAGCCTGCAAGATGACATTCGCAACGCGGGCGGCACGTGGGTGGACAAGGAAGTGGTCGAGGACGGCAATCTGATCAGCAGCCGTAAGCCCGACGATATTCCGGCCTTCAACAAAACGCTGATTGCGCAATTGTCGAAGCGTAAGACTGACTAGGCGTGGCGGGATGAACGAGGCGCGCGGAGGCTGTTTTGAAATGCTGCGCCGCGTTGATCCAAGCCGCTTGGGTGGATAAGTCGATCAGGGAGAAAAGCATGAAAATCCGATATTCGCTACAAGTCATGACGGTGGCGCTGGGTCTAGGCGCTGCGTCGATCGGGGCGGTGCACGCGCAAGCCAGTGACGCCCCCGCCAGCGACGCGCCGATGAGCAGCCCGAAGCTTTCGCCGGCGGACCAGCAGTTCGTGCAGGACGCCTCCAAGTCAGACGCCACAGAAATCGCGGCAAGCAAAATCGCGCTCAAGAATTCGAGCGATCCGCACGTCAAGAAATTCGCGCAGCAAATGATCACTGACCATACGAAACTGTCGAAGGGCATGGCTGCGCTCGCGGCGAAGAAGGGGCTCGCCACGGCGCCGTCCGCCGATTCCGCGCTGGTCGGCAAACTGCAAACCCTCAAGGGCAAGGAATTCGATCAGGCCTATGTCGAGCAGATTGGGCTGGAGGCGCATCAGCGAGCGGTCGACCTGTTTCAGCAGGAAAGCCAGAGCGGCACCGATGCGCAACTGAAGGCCGCAGCCATGCACGCCTTGCCGACCATCAAACACCACCTTGCGATGGCGCAGCAACTCGCTGGCGCAATGAAGGGCTCGTCATGAATGCGACCCTGCCGCGGCCGGCCTATGAGGATTCCCTTATGCACATCACTTTTTCCGACGACCAGCCGTCCTTCGACGGCACGAATCTGACTGTGCGCTTCATGGCGCGTGTCGACGGCGAGCCGGTGGTGTGCGCGATCACCGCTGAGGCGCTGGAAGATCATTTCGGTGCGGATTCCGCACTGGAGGCGACGTTGATGGCTGCCTTCGACAAAGGTCGCAACCGCATCCGGTCGGTCTGCGCGGAAGCGCTCGACCAGAACGACGGTGCAGCCGTCGTGTTGCATAGCGGCCTGTTCAGAGTGGAAGGCATGGAACCCGGTCGCGACACCACTGCGTAGTCCCGTTACGTGGTGCCGCCTGCGCGTGCTGGTCAGCGCGACGCCAGGCGGTTGCCCGGGCCGCAAAACGCGACTCAACGACGCAAGGAGGCCTCATGTCACTCATCGTCGCAGCACGGTTTACGACTTTTCCGTTCAGACCCAGAGACGCAGCGCATCGCGTCGCGGCTGCGAGGCACGATCCGCGTGACCTTCGTCGCGCGTCGGTTCACAAGCCGCGGCTGTCAACCCGTCATGTTTGACGCCGCACGACGGCACGGCTTGCGCGCTCGCAGCCGGCGCATCGTGCTGTTCCATGTGCTCACGAATCTGCATCACGGTGGCCGATGTGACGATCGCGACCGCGACGAGAAGTTCTGCGCTCCTGATCTTCATGGTGATGCTCCCTGTCGTTGTTGCCCGCCTATTATTTTCAATTCCTTGCACGTCTTGCAGCGTGTTCATCCCATGCAGGATGCGGCGCGGGCGGAGAGTATTAAGCAACCACCGTGCCATTCATGGAAAGCCTCACGGGTGGGGCTTTCAGACCGATCGGCGGGTAGTTGGGCGAGCAACTTTTACGCGCGTTGGCAAGATTGCGAGTGCTTGGCGCGCTTCGCACAGCGGGTCCGCAATAGTGCGCACCAGGCACGGCTCGTGCGCATAGAGAGATGAACTCCTTGCCACATGAAAGCGTGTGGCGGCGGATTCACGATAACGAAACCCCTTGGAGGTATTGAATGGCTACGAACGTTGTTTCCGTGCTGAACGATCTGGTCGAAACGTCGAAGGATGGCGAGAAGGGCTTTCGCAAGGCGGCTGAAGATGCGCATGATGCGCAGTTGAAGACCATGTTTCTATCGCGTGCCGAAGACTGCACACGTGGTGCGCGTGAATTGCAGGATGCGGTTCAGGCAATGGGCGGCAAGCCCGAAACCGGTGGCACCGTGAGCGGTGCGTTGCATCGCGGCTGGGTCGACGTGAAGTCGGCCGTGTCGAATCGCAGCGACCATGAGATCCTGGCCGAATGCGAAAAGGGCGAGGACGTTGCGAAGAAGCGCTATCACGACGCGCTCGAAAAGGAATTGCCGCTGGACGTGCGCGCTATCGTTGAGCGTCAGTACCAGGGCGTGCTGCAAAACCACGATCGTGTGCGCGATTTGCGCGATCAGTATGCTGCGGCCAAGCGGTAAATGCCGGTGGGCGGCTGGCGTTCTGATGGACGCCGGTCGCCTGAAGCAGGAAAGCAGTGGAGAAGGAATGCAGTAGCGGGCCCGTGTACGGGTGCATCGCAAACCGCCGACGCAGGAAAAAGAAAAGCCGTCCGTTATGCGGGCGGCTTTCTTCATTGTCGTAGCACTCAAGTAGCACTAAAACGACGGAAAGGCCCGGCCGAAGCCGGCGCCTTTTATCGATCGTTGGATCTTATTCCGCAGTGACCTTCAGGTGGTTCCTCACGCTCGAAACGCCCTCTACGCCTTTCACGACTTCTCCAGCCGCAGCCTTGTCGTCAGCTGAAGGCACCGAGCCCGTCAGCCACACCACGCCCTTGCGTGTCTTCACGTGGATATGGGTCGACTTGACGTTCTTCGCGCTGAGCAGTTCGGCCTTGGCCTTGGTGGTGATCGTGCTGTCGTCGACGTGCTGGCTGATGGTTTCGGATGCTGCCGACGGGGCCGACGCGCTGGTTTGCGCCGTAGCGTTCAGTGCGAATGCGACACAAGCGATGCTACCTGCGGTCTTCAGAAGTTGGATGGTCTTCATGGTTTCTCCTTCGGGTGTTGATGAAATTGCGGTCTTGTTGCCTGCGGTCGATCGCGGTCGAAACCGCTGATGACTCACGTGGGGTCGTTGCCGCTACGGTTCCGTCAGGGCCCGTTATCGACACCGGACGACGGCTTAAGCATGCGGTTTCGTCTGCTGCGCTTCGTTCGCGCTTCTTCGATTCGCGTGCAAAGGCCGGCGGCCGTCCACATAGTGATCTCACGCAAGCGGTGTGCCCGCTACGCGCGGCCAGCGCCTCCGCGCCGCGCAAGCCTTTACGGCGCATGCCTTTAGCCTGAGGAATAAGGTGAGGCAAACATCGCTTGCACCGGTTGGCCGGCTGCGGAGCGGACCCCCGGAAATTGCCGGGGGCTTGTAAAAATGGCGCCCGCCGGGTGCGCAATTGGCGGGCCTGAAAAGGCAAAACTTAAAAAAAACAGCATGTTGGGCGCGTTGGTATGACAGTTGCTCTATAGAGGCCACACACCAATCCGCAGCTTTTAATGGGACCTCACTACAATGCCTTCAATTGAACTACGCACGAGGCAGTCTCTCGCACTCACGCCGCGTCTGCAGCAATCAGTGCGTCTGTTGCAGTTGTCGTCTCTGGAGTTCCAGCAGGAGTTGCGCACCGCGCTCGACACCAACCCGTTCCTCGAGTACGACTCCTCGGAAACGGAAGACGTGGCGCTCGCCACCGCTTCGTCAGGCGATGACGCAGGCGCGGCGCCCGCGACGGATACGGTGGCAACCGCCGAACCGGATTCGCTGCAGCCTGAAGCCGGCGGCAGCGACACGCTTGAGAGCGCAGGCCAGGACGACGTGCCCGGCGACTTTTCCGGCGATTACAGCAGCCGCAGTTCGACGCGCCAGAACGGCGACTCCGACAGCAGCGATCCTGCCGAATGGGCGCGCTCCCAACCCACCTTGCGCGAGCAGTTGCACGACTCGCTGCGTCTGTATCGACTCGACGACCGTGATCGCGCCGTGGCCCGCTTCATCATCGAGGCGCTCGACGACGACGGCTATTTGCGTCAGGAACTCGCCGAGCTCGCGGACAGCGTCGACCTCGAACCCGAACTGACCGAAGATGAGTTGCTGGTGGCACTGCGTCTCGTGCAATCGCTCGATCGTCCCGGTCTCGGCGCACGCTCGCTGTCGGAGTGTCTGTCGCTGCAAGTGAATGCCTTGCCCGCCGAGACGCCGGGACGCGAGGTGGCGCGGCAAATCGTCGATCATCATCTCGAACGCCTCGCGCGCCGCGAACAGGCTGAACTGCAAAAGCAGATCGGCTGCAGCGCGGAGGAACTGCGGGTGGCATGCGCGCTGGTGCGCAAGCTCGATCCGAAGCCGGGCAACTGCTACGGCCGTACCGAAGACAACTACGTGGTGCCGGATGTGATCGTGCGTCAGGCGCGCAACAAATGGGTGGTGACGATTAATCCGGCGGTGCAGCCGCGGGCTCGCATCCATCGCATGTATGCGGAGCTGTTCGCGCAGTCGGCCGGTACGAGCCGCTCGCCGCTCGCGCAGCAACTGCAGGAAGCGCGCTGGCTGATTCGCAATGCGCAGCAGCGTTTCGATACGATTCAACGCGTGGCCGAATGCATCGTCGCGCATCAGAAGGCCTTCTTCCAGTACGGCGAAATCGCGCTGAAGCCGATGGTGCTGCGCGATGTAGCCGACGAGCTGGGTCTGCATGAATCCACCATCTCGCGTGCGACGGGCAACAAATATATGGCCACGCCGCGCGGCATTTTCGAGTTCAAGCATTTCTTCCCGCGCGAGCTCGGCACGGAGAGTGGCGGCACCTGTTCGGCCGCGGCTGTGCGCGCGCTGCTCAAGGAGATGATCGCCGCGGAGAACACCCGCGACCCGCTCTCGGATGTGACGCTGGCCAGGATGCTGGCGGATCAGGGCGTGCTGGTGGCGCGGCGCACGGTGGCGAAATATCGGCATCTGATGAAGGTGCCGCCGGCGGAACTGCGCCGCCAGATTTAAGCGCGCCGCCCCCTTTGGGGCACGGGCTTCACTGAAGGGTCACGCGAGACTGGGCGTTCGCGCGACCCTTTTCCGTATCTGGACGTTTCGTGCGCGGGCCATTACATTGGCGGCTCAAGTCGAAACGGGGTGAGTCAATGAAGTACTCGAATCTGGTCGAGCGTTTGCAAGGCAGGCGCACGTCGGCGTGGGAAATCCATCGCGTCGCCCAACAAGCGTTTGCCGACGGCGAAGACGTGATCGTACTGAGCGTCGGCGACCCCGACTTCGCGACGCCCGCGCCGATCGTCGAACGCGCTATCGAGGCGTTGCGCGGCGGTGATACGCATTACAGCGCCGTGTCCGGCCGCGAGCCGTTGCGTGCGGCGATTGCCGACGAACATACGCGCTCGACCGGCCGTGCCGTGAGCGCGGCCAACGTGATCCTGACGGCGGGCGCGCAGAATGGCGTGTTCGCCACCTCGCTGTGTCTGCTGGAGGCGGGCGACGAAGTGATCGTCCCCGAGCCCATGTACCTGACGTACGAGGCTTGTGTGCGCGCTGCGGGCGCCACGCTCGTTCCGGTGCCCGTGGATCCCGAGCGGGCGTTCCACCTCGACTGTGAAGCGCTCGAAGCCGCCGTCACGCCGCGCACCCACGCCATTTTCCTTGCGACACCCTGCAATCCGACCGGCGTGGTGATGCCGCGCGCCGATCTCGAACGCATCGCGCGGCTTGCCTGCAAGCATGACCTATGGGTGCTGTCCGACGAGGTCTATGCGGACCTCACGTTCGAGCGCGAGCACGTGAGCATCGCTGCGATGCCGGGCATGGCGGAGCGCACGGTGACGCTCGGCAGCCTCTCGAAATCGCATGCAATGGCGGGTTGGCGCGTCGGCTGGGCGATCGGGCCTGCCGTGCTGATCGAGCATATGGGGCGGCTCGCGCTGGCGATGCTCTATGGCTTGCCGGGCTTCATCCAGCAGGCCGCATTGACGGCCCTGCGGAACAAGGCGCCGATCGTGGCCGAGATGCGCGAGATTTACCGCCGCCGCCGCGATGTTGTGTTCGAGCGCTTGCATCGCGTGCCGGGCTTGCGTTGCCTGCTGCCCGAAGCAGGCATGTTCATGATGGTCGACGTCAGCGGCACGGGGCTCGATACCGTCGACTTCACCTGGCAGCTGTTTCGCGCGAAAGGGGTGTCGCTGCTCGACGCTAGCGCATTCGGCGAGACTGCGAATGGTTTCGTGCGGCTGGGTTTCGTGGTCGACGAAGCGCGCCTGATCGACGCGTGCGATCGGATTGCCGCGTTCGTGGGCGGATTGAATCACGGAGTTTGATATCATCACTGTATAAACATACAGGTTTCATGAAAGCCCGTGGCGACAGATGCTCCGTCAGACGTTCGGTCTGATGCCCCTTATTACCTGCTGAACTTCGAGCGTGCGCTGGCGTGGCTCGCCGAGCGTTACGGCGACCTGCTGGACGCGCATGAACACGCTTTTCTGCGCGACTTCGCCGCTTTGCCGCAGCCTTCGCGCGCGTTGCTGGTCCGCATGCTGATGCGCAAGGGTGCGCTATTCCGCGCCAGCCGTCTGTCTTATGACGAGATCGGTTGCTCCTTGCAGGCTGCTGCGCCGCTGTCAGCGCTCGGCTGGGTCGACACCGAACCGGCCCTGACGCTGGACAATCTTTTCGCGCTCACCACGCGTCCTGAGTTGCTGCTGATCTTCGCGGACGCCGTCGCCTTGATCCCCGGCGCGAAAGGCTTGCGCAAACCCGACCTGCTCGAAACCCTGCGTCCGTTTTACGAAGGCGAGGGCGACGAATATGTCAGCGCCGCGCTTCCATTGTCCGCGTGGCACAGCCAAACCACCGATTGCGTCCTGCACGTCGTCATCGCGCCGCTTGGTGAGCGTCTGCGCCTGATGTTCTTCGGCAATCTGCAACAGAACTGGTCGGAGTTCGTGCTCGCCGATCTCGGCGTGTTCCAGTACGAGAAGGTTGCGTTCGCACCTTCGTCGCGGGCCTTCCAGTGCCGCGCGGACGTTGACGTCTACCTCGCGCTGCATGCGTGCCGTGAAGCGCTTGAATGGCTGCCTGGCGGCGAGCCGGCGTCGGAGTCCGAGTCGGAGGCGATCGATGAACTCGTCGCCTCCGTCGCCGCGATCGAAATCGCGAACCCGTGGCTCGAAACGCGTCGCGCGAAGCTGCTGTTCCGCATCGGGCAGTATTGCGAGCGTCGACAGAACTGGCCCGCCGCGCTTGCCGTTTATCAGGGGTGCGCGTGGCCCGGCGCGCGCCATCGGCGCTTGCGTGTGCTGGAGCGCAGCGAACGGTTCGACGAAGCCTTTGTCCTGGCCGCGCGAGCCGCCGCCACGCCTGAAAGCGAAGAGGAAGCGCAGCGCCTCGCGCGCATGCTGCCGCGTTTGCAGCGCAAGCGCGGCGAGCCGGCGGCGCGTGTGCCTGCCGCACGGCCGGTCGAGCGCGGCACGCTGGTGCTGCCACGGCCCGAGGCGCCACAACCGGTCGAGTACCTCGCCCGCGATCACCTGACGTGCGGCGAAGCGCCGGTCCATTACGTCGAAAACGCGCTAATCAACTCGCTGTTCGGTTTGCTGTGCTGGGAGCCGGTGTTCGCGGCGCTGCCCGGGGCGTTTTTCCATCCGTTCCAGCGCGGGCCGGCCGATCTGCATGCGCCGGATTTTTATTCCCGCCGTGCCGAACAATTCTGCGCGTGTCTGTCGCAACTCGACAGCAGCGCCTATCGCGAGACGATTTTGCGGCATCTGCAAAGCAAGTCCGGTCTGCAATCGCCGTTCGTGTTCTGGGGTGTGCTGACGCCCGAACTCGTCGCATTGGCGCTGGATTGCCTGCCTGCCGCGCATCTGAAGCTATGGTTCGAGCGGCTTTTGCGCGACATCCGCAGCAACCGCTCGGGCTTGCCGGATCTGATCCGTTTCTGGCCGGCCGAGCGTCGTTATGAGTTGATCGAAGTGAAGGGCCCCGGCGACCGCTTGCAGGACAACCAGATCCGCTGGCTCGCATACTGCGCGCAGCACGGTATGCCGGTGCGTGTGCTCGATGTGCAGTGGGCCGATGAAGACGTCGCCGTGACCGGCGCCCCGGCAGCGTTCACGCAAGAGGCTGCGGCTGACGCCAAACCGGAGGCCACCACAAGCGCTCCCGCCGAGACCGCTACAACCGCCGCAACCCAGGGCGCCGCATGACCTACGTGGTCGCCGTGCGGGCGATGTGCGAATTCACCGCCAGGCGCGGCGATCTCGATCTGCGCTTCACGCCCGCGCCTACCTCGCTGGAAGGCATGGTGGGTCACGTAACGGTCGCCGGGCGGCGCGCGAGCGGCTATGAAACCGAGATCACGCTGACCGGCACGCATCGCGGTTTGACCGTGCGTGGCCGCGCCGACGGTTTCGACCCGGCGGCGAACCGGCTGGAAGAAGTGAAGACCCATCGCGGCGATCTGGAACGGATGCCCGCCAATCACCGCACGCTGCACTGGGCGCAGGCGCTGGTGTACGGCCATCTGCTGTGCCGCGCACGCGGACTCGCCGAATTGACGGTAGCGCTGGTGTACTTCGATATCGGCAGTCAGAAGGAAACGTTGCTGACCGAAAAGCACAGCGCGCGTGAGTTGGAGACGTTCTTTATCGAGCAATGCGAGCGCTTTCTCAATTGGGCCGTGCAGGAGGAAGCGCATCGCGCCGCGCGCAACGCCGCGCTCGGCGCTTTGCAGTTTCCGCATGGACAGTTTCGCAGCGGGCAGCGCGAGTTGGCGGTGTCGGTGTATCGCGCGGCGCGTGACGGCAAGCCGTTGATGGCGCAGGCGCCTACCGGTATCGGTAAGACACTCGCAACGATTTTCCCGCTGCTCAAGGCGTGTGCGTCTGACCAGATCGATCGCGTGTTCTTCCTCACCGCGAAGACGCCCGGCCGCGCGCTTGCCCTCGATGCGATCGAGACGCTGCACCAAGGCGCCGCTGCTTCATCTTCAGCGCGGTTGCCGCTGCGAACGCTCGAACTGGTCGCGCGCGACAAAGCCTGTGAACATCCCGATAAGGCCTGCAACGGCGAGTCCTGTCCGCTCGCACGCGGCTTTTACGACCGGCTCGACGCGGCCCGCAGCATGGCGTTGGCAGGGGCGCGGCTCGATCGCGCGTCGGTTCGCGAAGCGGCGCTCAAGCACGACATTTGCCCGTACTATCTCGCGCAGGAACTGGCGCGCTGGTCCGACGTGGTGGTCGGCGATTACAACTACTACTACGACAGCAGCGCGATGCTATACGCGCTCACGCAGATCAATCAGTGGCGCGTCGGCGTGCTCGTGGACGAGGCGCACAATCTGCTCGAGCGCGCGCGCCGCATGTACACCGCGTCGCTCGATCAGGCGGCGTTTCGGCTCGCACGCAAGACCGCGCCGGCAACGTTGCGCAAGCCGCTTGAACGGCTGCAGCGCGAGTGGAACGCCGGCAAGCGCGCACAGACCGACACGTATCAGGTCTACGCCGACGTGCCCGGCAAGCTACTCTCGGCGGCGCAGAATCTGATCGGCGCCGTGACCGATCAACTCGCCGAAGCGCCGCTCTCAATCGACGAAGCATCGTTGCGGTTTTTCTTCGATGCGATGCATTTCGTCGCGCTGGCCGAGCAATTCGGCGAGCATTCGATCTTCGACATCACGCTCAGCGCCGATCGCTTCGCGCCGCGCGACAAAACCAGCTCGACGCTGTGCGTGCGCAACGTCATCCCCGCGCCGTTTCTCAAGCCGCGCTACGCCGCCGCGCGCACCACGGTGATGTTTTCCGGCACGCTCAATCCGCATCATTTCTATCGCGACACGCTCGGGTTGCCGGAGCAGACCACATGGCTCGACGTGGAGGGCCCGTTCCGCGCCGAGCAGTTGCATGTGCGTGTGGCAGGCAATGTGTCGACGCGCTGGCGTGACCGCGAACGTTCGCTGGTGCCGATCGTCGATCTGATCGCGAAGCAGTATGCGGCGCAGCCGGGCAACTATCTGGGTTTCTTGAGCAGCTTCGAGTATCTGCAGCGGGTTGTGGCGTTGATGCGCGAGCGCCATCCGGACCTGCCGGTCTGGGCGCAGGAACCCGGCATGGACGAAGCCGCGCGCGACGCGTTCCTCGTGCGCTTTCGCACCATGAACCGGGGCGTCGGTTTCGCGGTGCTGGGTGGCGCGTTCTCCGAAGGCATCGATCTGGTCGGTCAGCAACTGATCGGTGCTTTCATCGCCACGCTCGGCTTGCCGCAGATGAACGACGTCAACGAGCAGATGCGCCGCACAATGGACGCGAAGTTCGGCAACGGTTACGACTACATGTATCTGTACCCCGGTTTGCAGAAGGTCGTGCAGGCGGCCGGGCGCGTGATTCGCACGGAGCAGGACGTGGGCGTCGTGCATCTGATCGACGACCGGTACCGGCGGCCCGAAGTGCGGCGTTTGTTGCCGCGCTGGTGGCGGGTACAGTGAGCGCAGCGGCGTTTCGCACAGGTGACGACAGCAGCGACAATAACGGTGACAACAAAAACGACGGGAGCAGCCGTGCAGCGCATCGACTACCAGTTTTCGACGATATGGCGCCTCGATGCGCCGTTGCAGGCCGTATGGGCGGTCATCCACGATTCGGCGCACTGGCCTGAATGGTGGAAGAGCGTCGAACGGGTCGCGCAACTCGAAGCGGGCGACGCGGACGGTGTAGGCGCCGTGCAGCGTTATACATGGAAGGGACTGCTGCCGTACCGGCTCGTGTTCGATATGCGGGTCACGCGCATCGAGCCGCTGGTCGCGCTGGAAGGCGATGCGAGCGGCGATGTCGAAGGCAGCGGGCACTGGCGCTTCTCCACCGATGAGGCCGCTCACACGGTGGTCCGCTACGACTGGCGCGTGCATACGAACCGGGCGTGGATGAATGCGCTTGCGCCCGTCATGCGGCCGTTCTTCCAGTGGAACCACGACATGGTGATGCGTGAGGGCGGCCTCGCGCTCGCGCGGCGGCTCGATGCGCGGCTGATTGCGATGGACCACGGCTGAGGCGGCGCCCTCCGGCGCTCGTCTTCCGCAACGCCATCCCTTTAGCTCAAGGGTAGTCGACCTGCCTACCGCGAGGCGGACCGAAGGCGCTGTGCGGAAGGTCTACAAAAGGCGCGCCCCACGGTTTGTACTTCACGCATGCGGAGAAGCTGAACCAGGCGCTGCCGGCGCTCCTCGCGGCGCCTCGGGCTTAGGCTCGACAGGCGGTTGGCCTTTGGCAGGTGTGTCCGGCGCGTCGGCGTCGGCGGCTGTGTCGTCGGCGAGCGTGGCATCTTTGCGTGCCGCGCCGCCGCCGGTGCGATCGGCGGACTGCGGTGCGTCATGGCCCGTGGCGCCCGCCGGCGCCGTGCCGAAGGGCAGCGCACTCTCCGGATCCCACGTCAGCAGGTGCCGTTGCGGATTCAGAATCTCGATGCCGCGCGCGCTGAACTGGTCAACAATGCGCCGGTTGAATTCGCGCTGGACGCCCCAGCGCGCGCTGTCGCGGCACTGGATCTGGCCGGCCAGCGTCACTGCCGAGCCGTCCACCCCATCCACGCCCCAGAAGCTGAAGTCGGACAAAATGCCGGTTTTGAACTTCTCGTCCTCGCGCAGCGCGGCGCCGATTTCCTTCAGCGTATCGATGGCCAGATCGACGTCCTGGCCGAACACGATATTCACCTTCACGGCCGCATTGCCGAGCCCGCGATTGGTGTTGTTCACCGTCGAGACCGAACTGAACGGCACGGTGTACAGCGAACCGTCGCTGCCGCGCAGCCGCACCGTGCGGATCGACAGATACTCGACGGTGCCGGATACGCTCGCGAGCGTGACCCAGTCGCCGACCTGCATCGCGTTTTCCATCAACAGGAAGATGCCGGTAATGAAATCCTGCACCAGCTTTTGCGAACCGAAGCCGAGCGCCACGCCGAAGATGCTCGCACCGGCCAGCAGCGGGCCGATGTTCACGCCGAGTTCGCTCAGACCCGTGAGTACCACCACCAAGGCGATCACGCAGAAGAGCGCGCTGCGCAGCATCGGCAACAGCGTGCGCAGGCGCGCGGCGCGCACGAGGTCGCCGCTGGTGGTCCAGCGGTCCAGCCGCTGTTCGACCGACACGTTGACGCTTTCCCACACCAGCAATGCAATCACGGCGGCGACCCCGATCGTGACGATCGCTGAAGCCAGCCGATGGCCAACCGAGCCGCTACGGAACAGGTCGGCCACGTGGACGCCCCATACCTGCAACAGCGCCAGCGCGGTGACGATGCCGATGATCCACGAAACGGACCGCCGCAGCAGCGGGTAATAGCGGTAGGCATGCTGATGCACGAGCGACTTCGCCGCGTCGTCCTGAACATGGAAGAGCCGCGCCATCGCACCGAAGATCACGATCGAGACGACCCGTGCGCCCACCAGGATCGCCAGCGAAATGCCGCCGAGATGCAGCAGCGTGTGATAGCCGTTCTGCACGTCGAGTGCCCAGATGAACCACAGCGCCATGACGACGAACGCCGCGACCCATGCCCATGCGTCGGCGAGCGCCTTGCCGAACATTTCCAGCGATGCGCGCGCCGCAAAGCGCTTGCGGATCAATTCGCCGACCGGCTTCGCGCATTGCAGGATCAGGATCGAGATCATGACGTGGCCGGCGAGCGCGACCACCTTCATCAGCGCGAGATGCGCCGCGTCGTTCAACCCGAGCGACTGCGCGATCTCCGCGACCGCCGAACCGGCGCCGACCACGCTGACGATACGCACCATCCAGCGCTGCACGAAAACGGCCCACGCATCGCTCATGCGCAACAGACGCAGGCGCGGCGCGGTGGGTTGCAGGAAAAAGCCGCTGACGATCACGATCATTCGGCACAGCACGTAGATGTCGATCAGCGAGTCGAGGGCGCTGTCTTGCGGCGTGCCGTCGTCGGTGAAGATCGACATCAGCGCGCTTGCCGCGCCGACGAACACCGCCAGCGGCAACACGCGCAGCACCAGCGTCAGCAGCCCGCGTGGCAGACGCTGCAGCAGGGTCCAATGATGCACGGCGCTCTGCTTGCCTTTGACCTCGGTGGCTTTGCCGGTGGCGGTTGGGATTGCGGACGTGGCGGGCGTCGCTGTCTGCGTCGCTGCATCGGGCGAAACAGGCGAAACGGGCAGTGGCGGCGCTGCGTTGGGCGCATCGGCCGGTTGCGGCAGGACGTCGACGGGCAGATCGGCTGGCGGCGCGCTGTCTTCATCGCCACGCTCGCGGCGCGCGGCGAGCGCCGTGTACGCGCGGCGCAACAGGCGGCGTGCGAGCCATTCCAGCACGAGCGCGGGCAGCAGCGCGGCAAGCAGCGACCATGCAACATGGGCGAGCACGCTACGCGCTTGCGGGTTGGTCAATTGCCAGTTCCACCACGCGCGCACCGAAGCAACGTCGAGTAGCGCGGCGACCGACCCGCGCAGCGACATGCCGAGCTGCGCGGCCCAATGCGCGCCTTGTCGGGCGAGTTGCGAGGCGAGGCCGTTGGACTTGAAAGCGGCTGGAACGAGGGCGGCCACGCTGCTGGCCGGCGCCGGGGCTGACGCGCCTGACGCGGCCGCAGCGGCGGCGGGCGGCGCGCTCAGCGCGCCCGCTGCCGCGATTGCTGCGAGCGTGTCGCTGACTTGCGCGCGGCGTTTGGGGTCATTGAGGACGCTGAGGGCCTCGCGGGCCTGCTCGGGCGTCAGGGTAATCGCTGCACCGGATGCCCCTGACGCGGGAGCCGGATGCGCCGCGGCGGCGAAGGCCGGCGAAGCGCCAAGGATGAGAAGAACGAGAAACCAGGCGTGAAATATTTTGCGCATAAGGTGTAAGGCGGGGTACCAGGTGCGGACGGCTGTGCGTGACGCGTGGATCGGTTCGGCAGGACCCTGAACCGACACCGTTTTGGACGTACAAGTTCCTTCGGCGGCGGCTTCGGGTGGACGGGCGCGTCGGCTGGACTCGTGGCGACAGGTAGCAGAAAGCTTGCCTGTCAGACGGCACTGACACGCGCACGTCGATCGCGAGGTCCAGGAATTCGCCCGTCGACGTGGAACGTGACAGGGTACTACGCGCGGACGCAGCGGCGCGAGGCTGCGTAGGCATTGAGGCCCTGCGGCACGGAGGCAAAGGCGCGAAAGCGCAGAGCTCGGCGCCGCAAGGACACGCCGGTCCGGTAAGCCCTAGCCTGCCATCGCACCTGCCGCCGGCAAGCCAAGCGTGCCTTCGACCACCTCGGTGAAGGTTCGCTCTTCACGCAGAATGAAGCGCTTTGTCTGCGCGAGCCTGAAATTGTCCTGCGCTTCGGCATCGGCTCGTAGCCTCGCCCGATAGGCCTCATACGCCGCGAGGCTGTCGAACGCGATCAAGCCCCACGCGATGTCGTTGGTGCCTTCGTTGGGCAGGAAATAGCCGATCAGATGACCGCCGCAACGCGGAATAATGCGTCCCCAGTTGCGGGCGTATTCGTCGAAGGTGTCGCGTTGGAACGGATCGATCTGGTAGCGGATAAAGCAGGTAATCGCCATGTGCAAGCTCCCGGTTGGCTCAGATGCTCAAGCATCCGGGTGCCAGTATGGCGAACGTTCGATTGGAACGTTTCATGGGATTCTGAACTGTGATTGAGCAAGGCACGCTGCGTTCAATGGCCGTACCAAGGCGCTGCACACGAACGACGGGCCCGCTTTCCCGACGACATCGACAAAACGCCGCTCGGCGTGCGCGGCTAGACCAACGACGGCGCCTGCCGCTCCTCCTCTTCGCCGGCATCCGCGCCGCCGTTGGCGTTCGACGCGCGCCCGGCGGCCGGATCCTGATGCAGCCGGTTTGCGTGCATCAGGCGATACAGCGTGGCCCGCGAAATGCCGAGCTCGGCCGCGGCCTCGGACAATTTGTAGCCATGCCGCTGCAACGCGTGCTCGATCGCGTCTTTTTCGGCCTTGCTGCGGATTTCCGCCAGCGTCACGGCCGGCCCGTTCTCGGCTTCCGGCAAGCCCAGATCGCTTGCCGTAATAAAACGCCCCTCGCTCATCACCACGGCGCGACGCACGCAGTTGATCAGCTCTCGCACATTGCCCGGCCACGCGTAGTTCGACATGGCGACGATCGCGTCGCTCGACAGCCCGCGCAGTTTGCGCGCGCCGTCCTGCTTGTACATGCTGAGTGCATAGTTGGCGAGCAGCTTGACGTCGCCACCGCGCTCGCGCAGTGGCGGCTCGACGAGCCGTAGCACGCAGAGGCGGTGATACAGGTCGGAGCGGAACCGGCCGTCTTCGACCGCCTTGTCCAGATCGACGTGGGTTGCCGAAATCACCCGTACGTCGACCTTGATCGGCCCATTGCCGCCCAGCCGCTCGATGGTGCCTTCCTGCAGGAAGCGCAGCAGGACCGCCTGGCACTCATGCGGCATGTCGCCGATTTCATCCAGAAACAGGGTGCCTTCATGGGCGCTTTCGATCCGGCCGATCTTGCGCTGTAGCGCGCCGGTAAAGGCACCGCGCTCGTGGCCGAACAATTCGGCTTGCAGCAGGCTCGGCGGAATCGCCGCGCAATTGATCGCGACGAACGTTCGGGCGGCACGAGGCGACCGCTCATGAATTGCCCGGGCAGTGAGTTCCTTGCCGGTGCCGGATTCGCCGGCGACGAACACAGGCGCGTCGGTCACGCCGCATTTGTCGATGCGCCGGTACAACTGCTGCATGGCCTCGCATTGCCCGACCATGCCATGCCGCCCGAGCGTCGGTTCCGGAGCGACCGGCGCGTGACGCAGGCTCGACAACCCGTGCGCGTGGCCTAGCGCGAATACGAGCCGCTCGTTCAACCACGGCCGGGTAACGAAATCGAAGCAATAGTCGAGGATGAAGCGGCCGACCAGTTCGTTCTCCGCCTGGCCCGGTGCGATCTGGGCGACCCAGTTGGTTTCGACGCGCCGCATGCACGAGGCTAGCGCGGACAGATGCTGGGAGGTGCACTCACTGGGCAATTCGACGAGGCCGACCTTGATATTGCCACGCTCGATCATCCGTTCGGCGACCGCCGTGCTCCTGGCGTGTACTGCTTGCCAACCAGACGCCGCCAGAAAGCTGGCGAGATGCTGATCGGGTGAGTTCGATACATATAGAACGGTGCGTTCGGTGTCTACAAGCGTGCAAGTCGTATTCATTGTTACCCCCGGTTCGTTGCTGCTCTCACCACTACTGTTCGACGTACTGGACAGACCGGCAATGACACCTTCACGGTAGAAGCCATGGCGGGGACATGGAGCGCGCGGTGCGAGCCGCGCAATGTGACAGGTCGGACAGATGGCGGCGCGGCACCCAACGCCGGAACTGCCTACCGATTTCATCCTCGCATCACAAAACCCACAAAAGCTTTTTTACCTGGTTGGCCTGACACTGGCGCTCTATGGGGCGCATGGCTTAACGATAAGCGAAAGTGCTTTCGAGCGCCATACAAACAAATCTGGATTCAGAAACGTTTTGCCGGCCGCACCGCCCGCCTGCCGCTCAAAAATCGCCGGTCAACGCCTGTTATGCGCGGTGTCCCACACAGCAGGGCAATCCGCCATGTGGCAATCGCGTGACGGCTCATGCGTCTTCGCATCGTCATGTTTCAAGCTTGCGACAGATTGGGCAGCCCGCTGGCACGCTGCTTCGTGTCCCGAAACATCGGCATATTTGACCGGGCCGCGGCGTGAACCAAGGCGGGAAGCGGGCCGCGAGGTAACGTGTCAATACCGCAAGCAGGTACGTCCTTCCGAGGTGCGTCAGTGAGTCGGGCAATCGCGTCTCAGATACGAATCAACGTGTGACGCCGAGGGCCGCCCCGAGGCGCGCTGCAGGCGTAAATCACCGTGGAGCAAGGGTTTGAGGGCATCTGGCATAACCATTGCAATAACCCGGTCACAAGCGAATGCATTGCCGCCGGGCTCCAGAAGCACGGGGAGCCGCAGGTAGAACAAGCTGGCGGCAACACAAGCTTCGTAAGCGCGGCCGGGGAAGCCAAGGTGTCTTACGAGGGTGCGGCGGGGCCACTGAAAAACGGATGTCAAAAAAACGGGGTGGATGATCGATACGGGGTATCGGTCATCCATTACCGGACGACGTGAAGCGCTGACCTTGCCACTTTTTTCCGTCAAGCTGGACGGATTCGAAGTCGACGGTCATAGCAACAACGACAGGTACCTTGCTCGTGTCGGTTGCGAGCATGGGGTGCACAGAACAGGGAAGGGGCAGCGCACGGTCCAGGACCAGCCGGCGCGAAGAGGCGGGGAGGAATGGCCTGAGTCTCCATAGAGAGGCGCTCGTTACGAGGTGAACCAGGCGCCGCGTCCGCGAATTTGCGCGGGCGCGGCTCACCTGGTGCAGACCTTGAGAAGACCCGTTATTGGGGGTGTCATGAAAAAGATCAGCAAGCCGGCCCCGCTGCGGCTGGGCCGGCATACCTCGGCTCGAGGTTCCGGTATTTCTTATGAGCGTCATGTCGCGGCGCCACGTGCGGTGTTCGCCGCGCCGTCGGTCGATCTGCGGACGCTGGTGATCGCGGAGGCGATGAAGCGCAAGGCTCAGGCAGAGATTCAGCGCGACGTGCTGCGCGATGCGACGTATGAGATTCCGGTTTCCCCCGAGCGAGGCCACGACCGCGGTGCGGACATCCACCCGTCCGATCCCGACCACTACACGTGAACGCCGACTGTTATTGACGTGGCCTCGCCAACCGAATGGCTCACGCCGGTGGAACCCCGACATGATCGACATCGTCCTGATTTCGTCCAGCGCGGAACGAGCGCCGCACATCATCGCGCGCCTCGAAGAAAGCGGTGTGGCGTATCGGTTGAGTACCGCGTATGGCACGGCGCGGCAACTGCGCATGCACACCCTCGCGATCAGAAGTGCCGATCTGCTGATTGTCGACGATGTCGATCTGAGCGCGCGTGAGCTGGACGGCGTCGAGGAGGCGCTGGCCTGCACACCGAATTTGCATTGCATGCTGGTGACGCCGGCGCCGTCTGCTGCCTTGTTGAGCGCGGCGATGCGCGTCGGCGTGCGCCATGTGCTGTCGTGGCCGCTGGATGGCTACGAGATCGCCGCCGCGCTTATTCACATCGACGAAAAAAAAAGCGCGGGCCCGCGCTGTGCCGGACGCATCGTCTCGCTCGCGTCGTGCAAGGGCGGCAGCGGCACCACGCTGATTGCCGTGAATCTCGCCTATTCATTGGCCGCGCTGCGCAACAGGCGCGTACTGCTGATCGACCTGAGCCAGCAATTCGCCGATGCGAGTTTGCTCATGGCCGACAAGCCACCGCCTATGACACTCGCCGATCTGTGCTCGCAGATCGAACGTCTCGACGCCGCCTTGCTCGAATCATGCGTGATGCATGTACACGCGAACCTCGACGTGCTGGCGGGTGCCGGCGATCCGCTCAAGGCCGCCGAATTACTGCCGGCGCAACTGGAGCGCGTTATCACGTTGGTGCGCGAACGGTACGACGCGGTGCTGATCGACATTGGGCAAAGCCTCAATCCGCTGACCATCCTTGCCCTCGATCACAGCGATGCAATTTGCATGGTGGTGCGGCAGAACCTTCTTTACTTGCACGGCGGGCGCCGCATGCTCGATATTTTCAAGGAACTGGGCTATCCGGCCAGCAAGGTGCGCCTGGTGGTGAATCAATACGACAAGAACGCCTGGATCAACCTGACGACGCTCGAACAAACCCTTGGCGCGAAGGTCGCGCATCAGCTTCCGCGTGACGAAAAGCAGGTTAACGAGGCGCTTAACCGCGGCATACCGCTCGTCACCTCGGCCAGGGACAGCGCACTGGCACAAGGTATCAACCTGCTGGCCGACATGCTGTGGCCGCCTGTCGCCGAGCCCCGCAAAGGGGTTCTGGGCCGCCTGTTCGCGGCGCGGCCAAATGTGCCGCCGCAACTGAAGCCGGGGCGCTGAGCGAAGCCGGCTTGGTGATGCCGGGTGATTGCGGGTGGACTTTGACGGTGTATGGTGTGGTTCTACCTATGGCGTCAACGGTAAGACCTCCCGCCCGCCTGATTACTCTTAAGAGAGCTGCACGAGCGCAGCATCCGTCCATGCAAAACGATCGAGACCGTATCAACGACATGGCGTCGATCTTGTCCAATCCGATCCTCAACACGGATTCGTACAAGGCGTCGCACTACCTGCAATATCCGCCCGAAGCGTCCGCGATGTTTTCGTACATCGAGTCGCGCGGCGGACGCTATGACCGCACGCTGTTCTTCGGCTTGCAGATGCTGATCAAGGAGTATCTGTGCCGGCCCATTACGTCCGCGATGATCGATCAGGCGAAGACATTTTTCACGGCGCATGGCGAGCCGTTCAACGAAGCCGGCTGGCGCTATATCGTCGAACACTGCGACGGCTATCTGCCCGTGCGGATTCGCGCGGTGCCTGAAGGTTCGGTTGTGCCCACACACAATGTGCTGGTCACGGTCGAATGCGACGATCCACACGTGTTCTGGCTGGCTTCGTATCTGGAGACGATGCTGCTGCGCGTGTGGTATCCGATTACGGTGGCGACGCAGAGCTGGCATCTGCGCAAGACTATCCGTGCTTATCTGGAGAAGAGCAGCGACGACCTCGCGCAACTGCCGTTCAAGCTGCACGATTTCGGCGCACGCGGGGTGTCGAGTGCGGAGTCCGCGGCGATCGGCGGCTCGGCGCATCTCGTCAGTTTCATGGGCTCGGATACGGTGCTCGGTGTGGTTGCGGCGAACCACTACTACAACGAACCGATGGCGGCCTTCTCCGTGCCGGCAGCGGAGCACAGCACGATCACTTCATGGGGGCGAGCGCGCGAAACCGACGCGTTCCGCAACATGATTGAGAAGTTCGGCAAGCCGGGAGCCATTGTTTCGGTGGTGTCCGATTCCTACGACCTGTTCGCCGCGCTCGACGTATGGGGCACGGAACTGAAACAGGCGGTGCTCGATTCCGGCGGCACCCTGGTGGTCCGGCCTGATTCCGGCGATCCGCTGACGATCGTGCTGCAGACCATGCGGGCGCTCGAGGCGTCGTTCGGTTCGACGGTGAACGGCAAACGGCGGCGAGTGCTCAATAACGTGCGCGTGATTCAGGGCGACAGCGTGAATGCGAATTCGATCGAGGCAATCCTTGCCGCGATGGACGAGGCCGGCTTTGCGGCGGACAACATCGTGTTCGGCATGGGGGGCGCGTTGTTGCAGCAGATCAATCGCGATACGCAGCGGTTCGCGATGAAGTGTTCAGCGATCCGGCTGGGGGACGAGTGGCACGACGTGCACAAGGACCCTGTTACGGATACGGAGAAGAGGTCGATGAAAGGGCGGCTTACGCTGCTGGTGAATCGTCACACGGGCGAGTATCGGACGGTGACGCTGCCGATTGTGTGGGATGACCGTACCGTTGAAGATGAGTGGGATGAAGCGCTCGTCACCGTGTTTGAGGCTGGAAAATTGCTCGTCGATGTTGCGTTTTCTGAAATCAGGAAGCGGGCTCACGCGGGCGAGAATTCAAATTCCAGACCGAAACGCCGAAGGCATCAAGATTGACCCGGCAACGGTTTCCCTCACGCAAGCGTGCGTCCTCGTTTGCGATATCGAACCTCACCCCCGCGATATTCACGCGGACATACCGCTCGCCGCGTCGTAACTCGACCGCGTCGACCATGCCGGCATAAGCACCATCGGGCGAAATAACGACGGCGTGGGAAGAGACGCGCCACATCACCCGTTGCCCGGCAGGCGTGGCCGCACCACTTTCGCCCGTCCTGATCACCAATCCATTGCCAATCTCTACGTGCCCAGGCGCAGCCATCAAACCTTCGCCGACGTTGTGCAAGCCGAGCAGCTCAGCCACCCGCATCGAAGCCGGCCGCTCGAATACGGCATCGATAAAACCCGCCTGCAGCACGCGCCCTTGTTCGACCACCAGCACCTCGTCGGCCAGCAAAGCCGCTTCATCAGGATCATGCGTGACGATTATCGTCACCGCCGCAATCTCGCGCTGCAGCGCTCGCAGCGACTGCTGCAAACGCCGCCGCCGCGGCGTATCCAGCGCGGCAAACGGCTCGTCGAATAGCAACATTTCGCTATGCCGTGTCAGCGCCCTCGCCAGCGCTACCCGTTGTCGCTGACCGAACGACAATTGGTGCGGCAAGCGCGCGACCAGTTGCGCGAGGCCCAGATGGTCGAGCCAGTAACGCGCGCTAGCCGCATCGGCATCGACGGGAAACGCGAGTTGCTGCGCGACCGTCATGTGCGGAAACAAACCGTAGTCTTGCGGCATATAGCCGATCTGGCGGCGCTCGGGCGGCAGCGTGCTCAATTCGGTCGCGCCGAGCCGCACGGAACTCGACGCATCGGATTCGAGCCCTGCAATCAGACGCAACGCCAACGATTTTCCCGAGCCGGACGGCCCGATAATCGCAAGACGCCGCGTGGCAGGCGCCCACGCTATGTCGAGATCGAATGCGCCTAATCGGCGCCGCAAATGAAAGGCGAGACGAAGATCGGACGTCTCGCCACGGCTCGCAGTCAGATCCGTGCCGGGTTCCAGCGCGTCCTCGCCATTTTCGGTTTGTTCGAGCGCGACTTTCTGCCGAAGGCTATAAATCGACAGCGCCGCGCAGACAATCGCGATCGCGAGCGTCGGCAACAGCAGGGGCATCATTGCCGGCAGGCCTTGGCCGCCGAATACCACGTACGTGTACACCGGCAACGAATACGGGTGATAGGCAACCATCACGGTCGCGCCGAATTCGCCGAACGCGCGCAGCCACGCGAGCGCGAGTCCCGCGCGAATGGCCGGCCAGGCGACCGGCAACATGACCCGAAAGAAGCGGCTGCCGGCATGGTGGCCGAGCGTCGCGGCCACGTCGTCGAGCACCGGGTCGACAGCGGTGAACGCGGACTTCGCGGCGATAATCAGGAAGGGCGCGGCCACGAAGATTTCCGCGAGCACGATGCCGGCAAACGAATCCGTCAGCATGCCGCCGGTGATTTTGCCGACCCAGCTATAGGGGCCGAGCAGAAATAGCAGCAGGATGCCGCTGGTGAGCGGCGGCAAGGCGAGCGGCAACTGCACGACGAAGCCGAGCAGCGCCACCTTGCGTGAGTTCGAGCGCGCGAGGAAATAGCCGAGCGGCACGCCGCCCAGCAGAATCACGAGCGAGGCCACGCTGGCGCTTGCCACCGATACGCCGACCGCCGACCACGTCGCGTGCCAATCGACATTCGGCCAATCGGCCGCGCCGAGTTGCGGCACGCTCGCGATAAACGGGGCACACAAATAGAGGGCGAGCAGCGCCGCCAGCCACAGCAGCGGCCGCGCGGCGGACTGTTGCGCGGCGTTACTGCGCGGCATCGATCACGGCTTGCACTGAAGGCGGCATCGCTTCTACCGAGCCCGCGACGGTGGGTCTGATCACGTCCACGCCATGTTGCTTGAGCAGCGCGCGTCCCTGCGCGCTCAGCAGGAAGTCGACGAAGCTGCTTGCGCCCGCACGGTTCGGTGCATCGTTGAGAATCGTCAGCGTGTAGCTGGCCTTGGCCTGCAATTCGGGCGCCGGACGGATCGCCGGAATCTTCAGGTCGGACGTTTCGGTCGAGTAGAAGAACCCGGCGTCGAGCTGGCCGGATTGCAGGCGGCCCACCAGCGTTTCCTCAGGCAAAACCTGCGCGGGATTTTCCGCGGCGCCCAGCGTCTTCTCGACGAGATCCGGCTGATGGTAGAGCTGCGCGGCCTTCGTCACCATCTCGACGGTGAATGCACCCTTCGGATCGAGTTTCGGATCGGTACGGCCGATGTGGATGCCCGGCTCCTGCAGCACCTGATCCCAGCGCTTGCTCCTGAAGTCCGCCGCGAACCTGCTTTGCGGGTTATAGCCGATCATCAACGGCGATTCGGCGAAATTCACGTACCACGTGACGTGATCGCCGTTTGCTTCGCCCATCAGGCTGCTGTTCACCTTCGGGCTCGCGCTGATGAACACGTCGCCGCGCCGCAGCTTGCCTTTGATTTCGTTGGCGATCTTGTTCGAGCCTGCCGCGTAGCCGCGGAACTGCTGGCCGGTGGCTTTTTCGAACGCCGGGCCGACACTGCGCTCCATCAGATTGACGAGCGAACCGGCGTACAGCACGTTGACGGTATTGTCCTGCGCGAAGGCGGGCGCAGCCGTCACCATTCCGGCGACGACCACGAAAGAGGTGAGCAGCTTGCGAATCATGCGATTAACCCGATACGTTATTAAGAGCGCTATATTACGACGTCATCGCATTGCGCGGTGGGTCGGTGTGCTCAATTGAGCGGGACGACAACCCGTATGGATCGCGCGCTACTGGAGCGGCATTTTGTGCATGCGCACGCAACCATGCCTGCACTGCCGCCAATCGGCCCCGGCGAATACTCGGCGTTCGTCGAAACGCTCCATGCGTTGCATGCTTACGCATGCCGGCACAGCCGTCGATGCGGACGACGCCCACTGTCTCGCCTCGATCATCGCGCATGCATGCTTGCGGCCGGATCACCTGTGGCGCGACCTCGGCGTTGCCGGTCGCGACGGAGGCGGTTCGTGTATGCTTTCGCGCATGGCTGACACCGCGAAAACCAAACCAAGACCCACGACAAAATCCGCGAAACCGCGCCCCGAAGTGCGCTTCAGAATGCGCATCCGCAGCGGCGGGGCCGTCGCGCTCGGGCCCGGCAAAGTCGAATTGCTCGAAGCGGTACGCGAATCCGGCTCGATCTCCGCGGCAGCGCGCAGCCTCGGCATGTCGTACCGGCGCGCATGGCTGCTGATCGACGAGCTGAACCGCTCGCTCAAGGCGCCCGCCACACATTCGGAGCAGGGCGGCCAAAGCGGCGGCGGCTGCATGTTGACGCCGGTTGGCGAAAACATCATTCGCTTGTACCGCGATGTCGAAGTAGAGGCACAACGAAGCTGCGCGAAACAGATCGCCGAGTTGACCAGGCTGATTCGCTGATTCGCGGCTGAGCGGTTGACACCAAGGCAGCACAAGGGCAGCACGGCGCAACACACAGCGCCGGGACTCGGAGCTTACGGCTCACGACCCAGCTCTCGGCCTGCCGCAGGCACAACGCCGAGGGCGGCGGATTGCGCAACTGGGCAAGATGTTCGGTATGCAGGCGCCCCTACTTGCTTCGCGCGAACTCGAGAAACGCCCGCACGGCCGGCGCCCGTTCGAACTTTCGATAGGCCATGGCGATTTCCGAGGCGATGGGTTTGCCGGCGATGCTTCGGTACACGACGCCCGGCAACGCGATGCAACCGGCCAGGGTATGCGGTACGACCGCAACATTGCCGCCTAGCGACACGCACGCGAGCACCGCCGCGAGCGTGCCGGGGCGTGATCCGAGACGCGGCGAAAAACGCCCGCGCCGCGCCACTTCGAAGGTACCGGCTTCCTGCTCCGGCAGCACGAAACACTGGTCGCGCAGCTGCGAGGGCTTGATGCTCGGGAAGGCTGCCAGGGCGCAATCATCCGGCACTGCGAGGACGAATCGGTCGCGATGCACGGTGGTGGCCTGAATGCCGTCGACGAGCGGCATGGGCGGTCGCACATAGGCCGCGTCGAGCAGACCGTCTCGCAGCATCTCGGCGGCGTCGTCCATCGGCACCTCCCGAATCGAAATGTCGACGCCAGGGTGCGTACTGCGAAAGCCGCCGACCGCCCGTTGCAAAACGCCCGCGTACGCCGCCGACGCCACATAGCCGACTTCGATCCGCCCCAGCTCCCCGCGCTCGGCGAGAACCGCGCGCTCTTCGCCGCGCGCGAGGTGGTCGAGCGCGCTGAGCGCTTCGGCGAGATAGGCGTTGCCTGCCGCGCTGAGTGCCACCGAGCGCTTGGTGCGATGAAAGAGCCGCACGCCGAGCAGCCGTTCCGCTTCCTGGATCAGCTTGGTCAGCGACGGTGCGGCGATCCCTAATTCGTCGGCGGCGCGCGAAAAGTGGAGATGCCTGGCGACGCAAACGAATGCGTGGATATGCCGGAGTTCGAGTTGCCGCATGGCTTTCGGTATTTCCGCTGGAACTAATTATTTTATGATTCTATGCCAATGACAGGAAATAGACGTTTCGCTACCATCAAGCGACTTCGATTCGACTCCGTCTGCCTGTATGTCATCCACATCCGCCCGTCACACACTTCCCGCGCAGTCGTCCGGCTCGCAACCCGTCAACGCCGCATTCGTGCTGGCCACCGCATCGGCGACCTGCGCGCTGATCGTTCTCGATACCAATGTCGTGGCTGTCTCTTTGCCGTCGATTGCACGCTCGTTTCACGCAAGTTTCGCCGATGTCGAATGGGTCGTCAGCGCGTATATGGTCGCCTTCGCGTCGTGCCTGCTGCCGGCGGGCGGTCTCGCCGACCGCATTGGCCGCAAGCGGATGCTGCTGTTGGGGCTTGCGGTGTTTTTCCTCGCCTCGCTCGGTTGCGGCGCGGCGCCATCGGCGGCCATGCTGAACGTGGCGCGCGCGGTCAAAGGTGTCGGTGCCGCGATGCTGCTCACCGCGGCACTCGCCGTGATCGCCAATACCTTTCACGAAGGCCCCGCACGCGTGCGCGCATGGGCCGTGTGGGGCACCTGCATGGGTCTCGCGACGACAGTGGCGCCGCTGGTCGGCGGCGTGATTACGCAATGGCTCGGCTGGCGCTGGATCTTTCTGCTCAACCTGCCGGTCTGTGCGGTGCTCGCGTGGTGCGCGTCACGCTCGATTCGCGAGTCGCGCAATCCCGAACCCGGTCCGCTCGATGTCGCCGGCAGCATCCTGTTCGGCCTGGCGCTCGCGCTCGCCATCTGGGCATTGATCGAGGTGCCGACCGACGGACTCGCGAGCCGGACAACCGGCGCAAGGCTCGCGGCGTGCACGCTGCTCTTTGGCGCATTCATCCAGGTGCAACGCACGCGGGCGCATGCAATGGTCGACCTTGCGCTATTCCGCGAGCCACGCTTGGTCGCCGCCGTACTCGCGATGTTCGGGTACGCCGCCTGTGCACAGGTGATGATGACGTTTTTGCCGCTCTATCTGCAGAACGCGTTCGGTCTGTCGGCGGTGGCGGCGGGTGTCGGCATGCTGCCGTTTGCGCTGGCGATGGTGGTTGGGCCATATATCGGCGCGGCGCTCGCGCGGCGTTTGTCTGGCATGACGCTGCTGTCGACGGGGCTGCTGCTGATCGCCGCCGGCAATCTGCTAACGGCGCTGGTGGCCGGCGACGCACGCTATGTGCTGGTGGCGCTCGGCATGGTCGTGACGGGGCTGGGCGCGGGGATCATGAATGGCGATACGCAGAAGGCCATCATGGCGTGCGTGCCGCCTGACCGAACCGGCATGGCGTCCGGCATCAGCACGACGACGCGCTTTACTGCGATCGTCATGTCCGTGGGTGTGCTGGGCGCGGTACTCGCGGCCCGCACCCATGCTGCGTTCGTGGCCGGTACGCAGATGACGCCTGATGTAAAAGCCGCACTCGATGCAGGTTTCATGTCGCACGTGTTGGCCGGCGACGTGGTGCAGGCCACCGCGCATCTGGCGCCCGCGCGGCAGGCCGTGTTGGTGTCGGCCGCGCACGCGAGCTTCGCCAGCGGCTTTGCTGCAGCGCTCTATCTGGCGTCCGCCGTTGGGGTGTCGATCATCGCGGGCATAGGGCTGCTGAATCGCAAAGGCAAAGCTGTTCGCGTGCGTGGAGTTGCGTCGAACGGATAGCGAGTTCGAGGGCCGGACAACGGCACGCCGACGAACCGGCTGCGCGGCCCCGGCCGGCTTATTTTCCGATATTGTGTGCTGCGTGGGCGCGCTCAAACCTCCGCGCGCGATCCTTTCCTGCCCGCTTCCACAAGCGGACAACGCACACCACAAGAAAATGAGCCATCCCAACACCGAATTGATCCAGCGTTTTTACACCGCATTCCAGCAGCGCGACGCCGAAACAATGGCCGCCTGCTATGCCGACGAGGTGGTCTTCAGCGATCCGGCATTCGGCGAGCTGCGCGGAGAGGAAGCGCGCGACATGTGGCGCATGCTGGTTGCGCGCGCGCGGGACTTCTCGCTGACGTTCGAGGGCGTCGAAGCGGACGAGCGCGTCGGCCGCGCCCGCTGGGTAGCCCGCTACACGTTCAGTCAGACGGGCCGCGCGGTGGTCAACCGGATCGACGCCCGCTTCGTGTTTCGCGAAGGCCGCATCATCGAGCATCGCGATACATTTGATCTGTGGCGTTGGGCCCGTCAGGCTTTGGGCATCAAAGGCGCGCTGCTCGGCTGGACGCCTTTCGTGCGGCGCGCAATCAGAGCGCAGGCGAGAAAAGGCCTCGACCTCTATCGACGCCGGCAGCGCCGTACCTAGCAGGGCCGCCCCGCGTCTCGCGCCCAGCCTCTCGCTTGCTATGAGCCGGCCAGTTGAGGCAGTATTTCGTGACACCGATCAACGGGGAGCCCTATGCCTGTAGTGGAAGCATCATGGGAAGCGTGGCTGAGCAGCAACGTAGCGCGCGGATGCAGCATCGATTCGATGATCGACGCGATGGTGCAGGCCGGTTTCGCCACGGAAGCGGCACGCGCGGCGGTGCACAAAGCGTTTGGCAAGCGCTCACTGGACGCGACGAACCCGGTGGCCGCAGCAACCGAGGCCGCCCCGGTAAAAGCCGCGCCGCAAGCGTACCAATACGACGAGTCGCCCGTGGCGCGCGGCAATGTGATTCGCGCGCACGATCGCGACGTCCGCGTGCTGATGCGATGCGAACGGCCTCAGGTGATCGTGTTTGCGGACGTGCTCTCGCCGGAAGAATGCAGCGAAATGATCGAACGCTCGCGTCATCGGCTGAAACGTTCCACCACGGTCAATCCCGCCACCGGCAAGGAAGACGTGATTCGCAACCGTACCAGCGAAGGCATCTGGTACCAGCGCGGTGAAGACGCGTTCATCGAACAGATGGACCGGCGTATCTCGAGTCTGATGAACTGGCCGGTTGAAAACGGCGAAGGCCTGCAGATTTTGCACTACGGGACGACCGGCGAATATCGCCCGCACTTCGACTATTTTCCGCCCGATCAGCCTGGCAGCGCGGTGCATACCGCCCAAGGTGGACAACGCGTGGCCACACTGGTGATCTATCTGAACGACGTGCCCGACGGCGGCGAAACGATTTTTCCTGAAGCGGGCATGTCGGTCGCGGCGAGGCAGGGCGGCGCGGTGTATTTCCGCTATATGAACGGCCAGCGTCAGCTCGATCCGCTCACTTTGCACGGCGGCGCGCCGGTGCTCGGCGGCGACAAGTGGATCATGACGAAGTGGATGCGCGAGCGGGCCTACGGCTGACGCCGCGTTGCTCGGCCGCGTGGCCTGCGGCGGCTTTTGCCGATGCGCCGCGGACAGTTATTTCAATGCGCTGCGCCCACTCACGCGCCCCATGCGCAGAATCATCGGGCCGATCACCGTACCTCGACCGCTCCAGAGTAGGAAATTTCGCGCTTGATGCCGCCTCTTATCCGACGCTGAATGCGCTTCAGGGAGGGCCCGTTTCCGAATCGTCGCGTGGAATGCGCCGGGTTGGGTCCCTATCATCCTTTGCTTTAGTCAGCATCGCCCGGTTGCCCGCGCACTCGGACTGCGTGTGCTGCGCGAGCGAACTCTGGATGTGGGATGAAAAGTATGCCTGTCGTAAATGATGCCGTGAAAACCTGGTTGAACAGTCATGTCGAGCGCGGCTTTAGCCCTGCTGCTTTGGTGGATGCCATGGTCGGCGCCGGCTTCGAGTCGGAACTCGCGCAAGCCACGGTGAATGCTTCGTTCAATGCCGCCGAGACGGCTCGCGCGGCCGTTGCCGCGGCGCCGTGCGGTATCGAGGCGGCTACGGGCGAATACCGTTATGATCCGGCGCCGGTCGCCGCCGGCAATGTGATTCGCGCTTACGATCGCGACGTCAAGGTGCTGATGCGCTGCGAACGGCCGCAGATCGTTGCGTTCGCCGACGTGATGTCGGATGAAGAGTGCGATGAGATGATCGAACGGTCGCGTCCGTTGCTCAAGCGGTCCACCACCGTTAATCCCGAGAACGGGTCGAACGACGTGATCCCCAATCGCACTAGCGAAGGCGCCTGGTATCACCGAGGTGCGGATCCCTTCCTCGAGCGGCTGGAAAAGCGCTTTGCCACGTTGATGAACTGGCCTGTGGACAATGGCGAAGGATTGCAGGTGCTGAGGTATGGGGTTGGCGCCGAGTATCGGGCACATTTCGATTATTTTCCGCCGTCGCAGGCGGGGAGCGCCGTGCATATGGCGCGCGGCGGGCAGCGGGTTGCTACGCTGGTTTTGTATCTCAACGATGTAGCCGCGGGTGGCGAGACTTTTTTCCCCGATGCCGGGGTGTCGGTTGCGCCTAGGCGCGGCGGGGCTGTTTATTTTCGCTATATGAATGGGCTGCGGCAACTCGATGCATTGAGCTTGCATGGAGGCGCGCCTGTTGTGGAGGGCGAGAAATGGATTATGACCAAGTGGGTTAGGGAAGGGGTTTTTGCTTAGCGTGCGAAACCGTCCGAAACCTGGCACCACCGTTTCACCCACTTCAAATTTCCTTCAGGTCCGCTGCGCCATCAGCCCTTCGCCGGGTCTTCGGCGCCGCGCGAGCCACCGCCGATGCTCTGACCGGCATCGCGTGCGAGGCCGAGGTAGCCGATCACGGACGCGAGCGTCAACACGCCGGCAAACAGAAATGCAAGGCGGAAATCGTCGAGAGTGAATACGCGGCCCGTCGTCTCGCCGTTGAAGACCGCGGCAGCCCGCAGCGAGACGGCGCCGAAAGCAATGCCCAAACCGATCGTCATCTGCGCGGCGGCGCTCCATAGCGTGCTCGCCGCGCTCATTTGCGGTTGCGCAACGTCGGCGTAGGCGAGCGTGGCAAGCGTCGAGAATTGCATCGAGCGCGCTACGCCGTAGATGAACACGACAAACAGCACGATCACGAGCGGTACGTTCGGCGTCAGCAACCCGCATGCAACGATGAATACACCGGCCACCACCACATCGATGATCGACACCATCCGGAAACCGTAGCGCTGCAAAATGCGCGTGGTGAGCGCCTTCATGCCGAGGTTGCCTAGCGCGCTTGCGAGCAACAAAAGGCCCGATTTGAACGCGGACAATCCGAAGCCGACCTGGAACAGCAGCGGCATCAGATACGGCACCGCACCTATGCCAATCCGTGTGAACGACCCCGTTACCACCGTCACGGAAAAGGTCGGGATCTTCAGCGTCGATACGTCGATCAGGGGATGCGGGTGGCGCTTCGCATGCTGGAACGCGACCACGCCCATCAGCAATCCGCCGACGATGATCGCCCCAGCCCCCCACGGGTTCTCGCCAGGCTGGCTCGCCAGTTCCGCGCCATACAGGATTGCCGTCAGCGTCGTGGCGCTGAGCAGCAGACCGACGACGTCGAGCGGCTTGCGTTCGCTGCCGCGCAGGTTCGGCACCAGCGCGAACGCAACGGCCATCGCCGCCAGGCCGAACGGTACGTTCAGCAGAAAGATCCAACGCCACGATGCATAGGTGGTGATGAAGCCGCCCACCGGCGGCCCGACCACCGGCGCGACAATCGCCGGCCACGTGATGGTCGAGATCGCCTGCATCATCCGGCTCTTCTCGGTGTTGCGGACCACGATCAGACGACCCACCGGCACCATCATCGCGCCGCCCATGCCCTGCAGCAGGCGCGCGGCCGTGAATTCGGTCACGTTCTGCGACAAGCCGCACAACACCGAAGCCACCGTGAACACGCCGATCGCGCTGAAGAACACCGTGCGCGAGCCGCAGCGGTCGGCGACCCAGCCGCTGGCCGGAATGAAAATCGCCAGCGCCAGCATGTAAGCCGTCATGCCGAGGCTCAGGCTGTTCGGCCCGACGCCGAACGAGTGCGCCATCTGCGGCAGTGCAGTGGCGATCACCGTGGTGTCGAGGTACTCCATGAAGAAGGTGGCCGCGACGATATACGGTAGCCAGCCGACATGTGAATTGCGTGCGCCGCCGGCGGTCATTGCGCCTTCCTCAACGCGTTGCGCGTGGATTCGACGGTGCCTTTAACGTGCTGGCCTGTACCGCGATATCTTGTTGGCTTCATGTTCTTGCGACTACCTTTCGAAAAGCGTGTTTCCGGCATCCCTCAGCCGACGAACAGCGAGGCCGCGACCTGTTTGGCGTTAGTGACGTCATGCGGGGAAGGCCTACTCGTAGCCGTCATGGATGGATCGCGATCGCGTCGCCGACAACGCTTAGCCGCTATTCCTTAGCCGCCGCATGGCCCTTATCCTTGGCCGCCAACCCCGCATCGTAACGCAACAATTCGCGGCGGGCAGCGGCGCGTACCAACGCACGGCGTCAAGCAGCGGTGCACGACGGTACGCAGCAACGCACGGCAGCCACAGCGGCAACAGCGGCAACAGCGGCAACAGCCACGGGTGACCGCATACAGCGGCACACGGCGATACGGCGGCATCAGACCAAAGTACCGCGCCGGGAAACACGGCATTTCTCGCCGCTCAATCCTTCGCGGCGTACTCGCGATCCAACTTGTCGTACAGCGGCTTGTTGACGAGTCGCTGACGTTCGCTGAACGGTGCGACCAGGGTGGCGTCTTCATCGAGCCGGCCGTTGCTCTGCAACGTACCGAGCGCGCGCTGCATGCCGAGCACCGCGCCTTGCAGGGCGGCGTTCGCGTACAGCACGATGCCGTAGCCGAGCTTGGCGAGCGCCTCGCGCGATTGCACCGGCGTCTTGCCGCCGATCACGATGTTGATCAGTTGCGGCTTGTCGAACAGCGACGGCAGCCGTTCGATGTCGGCGAGGGATTCGGTCGCTTCGATAAACAGTATGTCGGCGCCGGCCTCGATGAAACGATGGCCACGTTCGATCGCGTCTTCGATACCGTGGACCGCGGCCGAATCGGTGCGCGCCATGATCTGCAGATTGCCGTCTTCGCGGGCGTCCACCGCTGCGCGGATCTTGCCGACCATCTCGCTCGTGCTGACCACTTCCTTGCCTGAGAAATGGCCGCATTTCTTCGGCATGATCTGGTCTTCGAACTGAATGACGTCGGCGCCGCTGCGCTCAAGCACGCGCACGGTCTGGCGCACGTTCAGGGCATTGCCGAAGCCGGTGTCGGCGTCGACGATCAGCGGCAGCGCCACTGCGTCGCGAATTCGCGCGGTGTGCTCGGCGACTTCGGCAAGACCGATGAAGCCGAGATCGGGCAGGCCGAGCGACATGTTGGTGACGCCCGCGCCCGTGATGTAGATCGCTTCGAAGCCGGCGTCTTCGATCACGCGCGCGCTGAGTGCATTGAAGGCGCCCGGCACGAGCAGGCCCTGGCGTTGGTTGACTTTGGCGCGGAAGGCGGCGCGGCGGATAGCGGAAGTCGTCATGTTTATGTGTCTCCAGATGGAAAAATCGGTGATGGAACCCGGACCTGAATTTGCAGGAAGCATGCCATTGAGCGGCTTCTTGAATTTGTACCTAACAATCAACAGGTTAGACGGAAAATAAGCGTTTCGCAGTTCATGGCAAAATAGCCGCTGTGTTCCATGAAACGTTTCGTGGAACGTTCCAGTTACGAATGGAGCGTCGCAGTGTCCACTTTCACGTCGTCTCTTGCCAATTCCGGCCGCCCCGGCGTTGCTCTGGTCAGTATCAGCCGGCTGCAATCGCTGTGCGAAACTGTCGCGCCGCGTTACGCCGGACGCGCCAAATTCTTTTCTGTCCGGGAAGGCTACGGCGCTGCCGTCACTGCGTTGCAGGCGTACGTCGACGCAGGCGCGGTCGATGTCGTGCTCGCAGCCGGGTCGAACGGCGCCTACTTGCGCGACAACCTGAACGTGCCGGTCGTGATGGTCAAGGTGAACGGCTTCGACGTGCTGAGCGCGATCACCCGCGCCACGACCGCCTGGCCTGGCACACAGATCGGCCTCGTGCTGCATGAAACAATCTCGCACGAACTCGCTGATCTGAGTGCGTGGTTGAACGTCCGCCTGAAACAGCGCGCGTATCGCTCGATCGACGAAGTGCGGCTCGCGGTCGATCACCTGGCCGCCGAAGGGTGCCGCGTCATCATCGGCCCCGGCATGGCTTGCGATTTCGCCCAGCAAGCCGGTCTGGAAAGCGTCTTTCTCTATTCGCTAGGGGCAGTCGAAGAAGCGTTCGAGCGTTCGGTCGAACTTGCGAGCGTGAGCCGTCAGAAGGAATCGAAGCGGGTGCGCCTGAACACGATCGTCGCGCATCTGCGCGACGGCGTCGCCGCCTTTGACGAGGCTGGCCAGGTCGAAGCAGTCAATCCGGCGATGCTCGATCTGCTCGGCGTCGACCGCGAGCAGGACGTCTCCGCGCAAGTGGCACGCGCAGTCGGCCCATTGCTGCGCGAAACGCTCGATCATGGAACGTCGATCGAGGAGCGTATCGAGCAGATCGGCGGTCGCGCGCTGATTGTCAACTGCGTGCCGATCGTCGAGCAGGGTGTGCGTTCCGGCTCAGTGCTGACGGTGCAGGACGCGCTGGTCGCGCAACGGATCGACCGCTCGCTGCGCACCAGCCAGCGGCCGAAGCATCGGGTGGCACGACACCATCTGGATGATCTGGTGGGCAACTCGGCGGCGCTCGAACGGGTGCGGCGGCTCGCGCGCGCAGGCGCGGCCCACGACGCCACCGTGCTGCTGAGTGGCGAAAGCGGCACGGGCAAGGAACTGGTCGCGCAAGGCATCCATAACGCCAGCCGGCGGCGCGGCAATCCGTTTGTCGCCTTCAATTGCGCGGCGCTGCCTGAAGGGTTGATCGAGAGCGAGTTGTTCGGCCATGAGGAAGGCGCGTTCACCGGCGCGCGGCGCGGTGGCAAACCGGGCCTCTTCGAGATCGCCCACACCGGCACGATCTTTCTCGACGAAATCGGCGAAATGCCGGCGGCGCTGCAAAGCCGGCTGCTGCGCGTGCTGCAGGAGCGCGAAGTGATGAAACTCGGCTCCGGGCGTGCGACGCCGGTCGATGTGCGGGTGATCGCCGCCACGCATCGCGATCTGCATGCATTGGTCGAGCAGGGCGCGTTTCGCGCGGATTTGTATTTTCGTCTTAACCTGCTTCAGATAGAATTGCCGCCGCTGCGCGAACGGCGCGGCGACGTCGCGCAACTGGCCCGGCACTTGTTGAGCCACAGCGCGCGCCAATATGGACTGTCGGACGCGGGGCTCGAGCAGGTGCTGGCGTTTCTCACGCCGCTGTTCGAACACTATGCATGGCCCGGCAATGTCCGGGAGCTGGAAAATCTGCTCGCACGCGCTGCAATCTATCTTAGCGATTCGGCCGGCGAGGCCTGGCAGGATCTGCAGGCGGTGTTTCCGGAGTTTGACCGGATGCGGCAGGTGACGGGGGGCAGAATGCCGCAGGCGTCGCCTGAGGCAGCAATAGGAACACCGGTGCGCACGTCACCGACCCGCGAGGACGTCACGCGTGCCCTCGAACAGGCCGGCGGAAACCGCGCCGCGGCAAGCCGGGCATTGGGAATCGGCCGCACAACCCTTTGGCGGCTCATGAAGGACTGATCCGCCGCAATAGCCACAGGAATGTCGTCGAATAGCGTAAAGCTATCATCATCATTAAAACAATCCGCTTTACCTATTAAGCGTCGTCTGACATACTGACTCCACTTTCCAACCACTCAGCAAAGAGGAATCAGTCAATGTCGATCATCAACAGCCAAGTCAAACCGTTCAAGGCACAGGCCTATCACAACGGCGATTTCGTGACCGTCACGGAAGAAAGCCTGAAGGGCAAGTGGTCGGTTTTCGTTTTCTACCCGGCTGACTTCACGTTTGTGTGCCCGACCGAATTGGGTGACCTGGCCGATCGCTACGCCGAATTCAAGAAGCTCGGCGTCGAAATCTACAGCGTGTCGACCGATACGCACTTTACGCACAAGGCATGGCACGACACGTCGGACACGATCCAGAAGATCAAGTACCCGATGCTCGCTGACCCGACGCTGGCAATCTCGCGCAACTTCGACGTGCTGATCGAAGAAGAAGGCCTGGCGCTGCGTGGCACGTTCGTGATCAACCCGGAAGGCGAGATCAAGCTGTGCGAAGTGCACGACAACGGCATCGGCCGTGACGCTGGCGAACTGCTGCGCAAGGTGCAAGCTGCTCAATACGTCGCCGCTCACCCGGGCGAAGTTTGCCCCGCCAAGTGGACGCCGGGCGCCGAAACGCTGACCCCGTCGCTCGACCTGATCGGCAAGATCTAAGTCTCAAAGCCTCTTGCAGTAAGCGCCTCGCGGCGCATTTCCGTGCGGACCGCTTTTTACAGTGGTTCGCGCGTCCCCCGGGCTGTGCGTGTCCTATCCGGATGCAAGCGGCGCCCGGGGACCCAACACCCCTCGTCACGGAATCGAAAGCCATGCTGGATGCCAATCTCAAGACTCAGTTGAAAACCTACCTCGAAAAGGTTAGCAGGCCTATCGAGATCGTCGCGTCGCTCGACGACAGCGCGAAATCGCAGGAACTGCTGGCATTGCTGAACGATATCGCGACGTTGTCGGAACGCGTTACCGTGATCGAACGCCGCGGCGACGATCAACGCAAGCCGTCGTTCTCGATCGGCGAGCCGGGCAAGGCAACGGGCATCCGCTTCGCCGGCATTCCGATGGGGCACGAATTCACGTCGCTCGTCCTCGCGCTTTTGCAGGTCGGCGGCCATCCGGTCAAACTCGACGATGCGGTGATCGAACAGATCCGCAGTCTCGACGGCGACTATCAATTCGAAACGTATTTTTCGCTGTCGTGCCAGAACTGCCCGGAAGTCGTGCAGGCGCTGAACGTGATGGCGTTGATCAACCCGCGCATCCGCCACGTGGCGATCGACGGTGCGTTGTTCCAGACCGAAGTCGAAGCGCGCCAGATCATGGCGGTACCGACCATGTTCATGAACGGCGAAGTATTCGGACAGGGTCGCAGTGGTGTGAAGGAAATCCTCGCGAAGCTCGACACCAATGCCGGTGCGCGTGCCGCGAAGGAACTGGAAAAGAAACCGGTGTTCGATACGCTGATCGTCGGTGGCGGCCCCGCAGGCGCGGCTGCGGCGATTTACTCGGCACGCAAGGGTATTGCGACGGGTGTGGTGGCGGAGCGCTTCGGCGGCCAGGTGCTCGATACGCTGGCGATCGAGAACTTCGTCTCCGTCACGGAAACCGAAGGACCGAAGTTCGCCACGGCGCTCGAGCAGCACGTGAAGAGCTACGAAGTCGACATCATGGACGTGCAGCGCGCTGAAGCGCTGATCCCGGGCCGCATCAACGAAGTGCGTCTGGCGAACGGCGCGGTGCTGAAGGCCAAGACGATCATTCTGGCGACGGGAGCCCGCTGGCGCGAGATCAACGTGCCGGGCGAGCGCGAGTATCGCAATCACGGCGTGGCGTACTGCCCCCACTGCGATGGTCCGCTGTTCAAGGGCAAGCGCGTTGCCGTGATCGGCGGCGGCAACTCGGGCGTCGAAGCGGCGATCGATCTCGCGGGTATCGTCCGTGAAGTGACACTGTTCGAGTTCGGCGCACAACTGCGTGCCGACGAAGTGCTGCAACGCAAGCTGCGCAGCCTCGCCAACGTGACGATCGTCACCCAGGCGCAGACCACCGAAATCACCGGCGACGGCAAGAAAGTCAATGGTCTGGTCTACAGGGATCTGCGTTCGGCCGAAACGAAGAACATCGAACTCGAAGGCGTGTTCGTGCAGATCGGCCTCGTGCCGAACACGGAATGGCTCAAGGGCACGGTCGAGTTGTCGAAGCACGGCGAGATCGTCGTTGATGCACGCGGCGCGACGTCGGTGCCGGGCGTGTTCGCTGCCGGGGACGTGACCACGGTGCCGTTCAAGCAGATTGTGATTGCGGTGGGCGAGGGCGCGAAGGCATCGCTCAGCGCATTCGATCATCTGATCCGTACCAGCGATGTCGACGAAGTGGCGAGCGAAGCTGAAGCGGAAGTAGCAGTCTGATGGTTTCGTTTGAGTCGTGGTCGGCGGCCTTCGGGCCGCCGATTTTGTCTGGTGCACCCATGCTGGGCACACCGTAAAAAAGCCGCCTGGTCGATGCCGGGCGGCTTTTTTACGGAGTACTACGGCGCGGACTTAACGCGGGCCGGGCACTGCCTGTGGCGCTTCCTGCCGCTTATCCGTTGCGGAAAATGAAGCTGGACCCATTCAGGGCAGGCACGCCGCCCAAGTGCGCGTACAACACCCGAACCCGCCGGGAATTCGCCGTTTCTCACCATGTCGATCATGCCGTGCATCGATTTGCCCTGCCACGTCGTGACAATTTCCCTTGTAATCGCCGCCGTCGCGCAAAAAGACGCGCATGCTGTCATAAACCCCTCTCGTGGCCGACTAAGCGTCGAGACCACTCGCGGGCGGCGCAACGAGCGCCTGAACGGGTGAACGGTACGGACTTTCCGGGAAGATCATCATGGCTTGCAGCAGACGGACATTCTTCAGGTTAATCGGCGCGGTGTCGCTCGCCGGCGGCACCGCGGCATGGCGCACGGCACGTGCAGGGGATACGGGCGCCGCAGCAGCCTACGAGGTCGCGCACAGCGACGCCGAATGGCACAAGCTGCTCACGGACGCGCAGTACCACGTGCTGCGCGAAGCGGGCACGGAGCGCCCATTCAGCAGCCCCTTGAACGACGAGCACCACGCAGGCACGTTCGCGTGCGCCGGTTGCAAGCTGCCGCTGTTTTCGTCGAAGACGAAATTCGATAGCGGCACGGGCTGGCCAAGTTTCTGGCAGCCGCTGGACCACGCGGTCATCACGCATACCGACAAGTCGTTCGGCATGAGCCGTGACGAAGTGCTGTGCCGGCGCTGCGGCGGCCATCTGGGGCACGTATTCGACGACGGCCCTAAACCGACCGGTCTGCGCTATTGCATGAACGGCCTCGCGCTCACTTTCACGCCCGCATCGCGCGGCACGAGCTGATCGAATCAGGATGGACATCATGAACATCGAGAAACGCATTATCGGTAAACCGGCCCGCTCGCGCGCGGCGGCCATCGCGCTTTCGTTTGGGCTCGGTGCCCTCGCGCTGCTGCTGGCGCAGCGCGTGGCATTCTCGTCGGAGGCCGCGGTGGTGATTGCGCCGCCCGCGCTTGACGAGCCGATTTCCGCCACGACCGCGCACGAAGAAACCGCTATATTCGCGGGCGGCTGCTTCTGGGGCGTGCAGGGCGTGTTTCAGCACGTGCGGGGTGTCACCAAGGCGGTATCCGGTTATTCAGGCGGCCAGCGCGACACCGCGCAGTACGAGACCGTCAGTGGGGGCGACACCGGCCACGCTGAATCCGTGCAAGTCACGTTCGACCCCACCAAGGTCACCTACGGGCAGTTGCTCCAGGTGTACTTTTCGGTGATTCAGGACCCGACCCAGTTGAACCGCCAGGGGCCGGACAGCGGTACGCAATACCGCTCGGCGGTGTTCCCGCAGAACGAGATGCAGAGGCGCGTCGCGCAAAGCTACATCGCGCAACTGGATAAAGCGCACGCCTTCCCGGCGCCGATCGTCACGAAGACGGAGCCGTTCAAGGGCTTCTATCCGGCCGAGTCTTACCACCAGAACTACCTGACGCTGCATCCGAACTCCGCCTATATCGCAATCAACGACATGCCGAAGGTCGCGAACCTGAAGCGTCTGTTTCCGAACCTCTATCGCGACAAACCGGTGCTGGTGCAAGCGGCTCAGTAAGCCCTCAAGCGAAGCTTGCGCAGCAAGCTCTCTTTTCCCGGCGCCGCGTTGCGTGGCGCCGGTGGCCTTTTCCCGGTTCTCTTCCGGGTTACCTCCTGCCTTCCATCATCGCCACGGCACGCTTGCCAGCGGCCGCTGGTCCGTCCGCCCGACTGTCCTTGTATTTTGCCGATCTGATCCTGCGCGCCAGCGTTCAGGCCCACATTTTGCACAGATGCGTCCGTCGGCAAATCTTCCGCACGGTTCTGTTCGTACAAAAGCCGCCATGTGCGCGCGGTCATCAGGTTCTAGCCGAGCGGAGTGCCGGGCAGTGCGTGCCGTCTGCTGAAAAAATTACATGCCGCGCGTTGCAATGCGGTGCTCGTCTGGATGTTTTAAAAGTCCATTGCCGACGTCGGGCTAGAGACATAAACCTCTTCGCGATACGCGAGAAATGGAGGCTTCTGGTGTTGAACAGCCGTAGAAAGCGGAACGGCAAGCTCCGCAATAAACAAACAGGCCTCGCGGCAACTTCGCTGGTCGCCGTGACGCTCGGCGGTATCGCCGCTTTGCCGGGCACGGCCTTGGGCCAAACGCCTTCGCCGTTGGCCGAATGGCAGTACTCCGCCGGCATTTCGTTGCAGAAGATGTGGCAGCCCAATATTCCGGACTGGCAGGTGCGCGTGGGCGCGGCGACGTCGTTCCAGCCCCGCTACGAGGGTTCCAACCGGTATCACCTGATGGCCGGTCCAAGTGTCGACGTACGCTACAAAGACCTGTTCTTCTTTTCGAGCGGCGAAGGTCTCGGGGTCAACTTCGCACAAGGGCAGAATTGGCGCGCGAGTCTCGCCGCCGTCTACGACCTCGGGCGTCGCGGACATGACGATCCGCAGGAACTGAACGGCCTTGGCAACATCAATCCCGCGCCGGGCGTCAAACTGTCCGGCGAATATGTTGTCTCGAAGGATTTCCCGCTCGTGCTGCGCGCGGACGTCAGGCGCTATTTCGGCGGCTCGAACGGCTGGATCGGCAATCTCGGCGCCTATCTGCCCATGCCGGGCAGTTCGCAAAAGTTCTTCTGGTTTGCCGGGCCGAACGTGACCCTCGCGGACTCGACCTACATGAACAGCTGGTTCGGCGTGAATCAGAATCAGGCGGCGCACTCCCAATACTCGCAGTATCACGCAAGCGCGGGCTTCAAGTCGGTGGGCTTCGGCATCAGCGCGGTGTGGCTGTTCGACAAGCACTGGTTTGCCACGGCGGACGGTGCATTTGAACAACTGGTCGGCAGTGCGGGTAATAGTCCGATTACGCACAGCAGGGCCAACGGCGTGGCCGATATATCCATCGACTATCGTTTCTGATAACGCGTTGCTCGGCTTGACAGTATCGGCACACGGCTCTGGCGCGCCGTCTATTAGTCCATCAGCCTGGTCGGTTAGAAACGGGAATGCGCGACCAGGCGTTTGCGGGTACATCGTTTGCTGCCTCCTTCGGGTGCGTTAGACCGGATATCCTCCGGCGCGCCCGAACGCAAGGAGCAGATTCCCATGGCAGGTAAAACGAATGCGCAGAAGCCCGCAGCGAAGCCCGCGCACGCTAACGATCCGAAATCGAAGGATCTCGAACAGTTTCGAGTCAGCCCCGACGGTCAGGCGCTGAGAACCAATCAGGGCCTGAAGATCGCCGACAATCAGAACAGCCTGCGCGCCGGTCCGCGCGGCCCGTCGCTGCTTGAAGACTTTATCCTGCGTGAAAAGATCACGCACTTCGACCATGAACGCATTCCTGAGCGCGTCGTCCATGCGCGCGGCTCCGCGGCGCATGGCGTGTTTCAGGTGTACGAGTCGATGAGCGAGTACACCAAGGCGGCATTCCTGCAGGATCCGAACGAGCAGACGCCGGTCTATGTCCGTTTTTCGACGGTGCAGGGCCCGCGCGGTTCGGCCGACACCGTGCGCGACGTGCGCGGCTTTGCAGTGAAGTTCTACACGCAGGAAGGTAATTACGATCTGGTCGGGAATAACATGCCGGTGTTCTTTATTCAGGATGCCATCAAGTTTCCCGACTTCGTGCATGCGGTCAAACCAGAAGCGCCGAATGAAATGCCAACCGGCGGCTCCGCCCACGATACGTTCTGGGACTTCGTCTCGCTCGTGCCCGAGTCCACGCATATGGTGCTGTGGACTATGTCGGACCGCGCGATTCCGCGCAGCCTGCGCACCATGCAAGGCTTCGGCATTCACACGTTCCGCTTCGTGAACGCGCAAGGCAAGGGGCGTTTCGTCAAATTTCACTGGCGCCCGGTGCTGGGCGCGTATTCGCTGTTGTGGGACGAAGCGCAGAAGCTGGCCGGCAAAGACCCCGATTTCCACCGGCGTGACTTGTGGGAAGCGATCGAAAAGGGCAACTTCCCTGAGTTCGAACTCGGCGTGCAGATCGTCGAGGAACAGGACGAGCACACGTTCGACTTCGACCTGCTCGATCCGACCAAGCTGATTCCGGAAGAGCTGGTGCCGGTGAAGATCATCGGCAAGATGACGCTCAATCGCAATCCGGACAATTTCTTCGCCGAGACCGAACAGGTCGCGTTCCATCCGGGGCACATCGTACCGGGTCTCGATTTCTCGAACGATCCGCTGTTGCAAGGGCGTTTGTTTTCGTACACCGATACGCAGATCAGCCGCCTGGGCGGCCCGAACTTCCACGAGATTCCGATCAACCGGCCGGTGGTTCCGTTTAACAACAATCAACGCGATGCGATGCACCGTCAGGCCATTCACGTCGGGCAAGCGTCGTACGAGCCGAATTCGGTGAGCGGCGGCTGGCCGAAGGAAACCGATCCGGCGCCGTCCGACGGTGGCTTCGAAAGCTATCAGGAACGCGTGGAAGGGACCAAGATTCGCGTGCGCAGCGAGTCGTTCGCGGATCATTTCTCGCAGGCCGCGCTGTTCTACAACAGCATGTCTCAAACCGAGAAAGATCATATCGTCTCGGCTTATCAGTTCGAACTCGGCAAGGTGACGAGGCCGGAGATTCGCGCGCGCGTGGTGAACGAGATTCTGGCTAATTTCGATGCGGGGCTTGCAGCGAAGGTTGCCGAAGGTCTTGGCTTGCCGGCGCCGAAGAAAGGCACGGCAAAGCTTTCAGGTCCGAAAGCGTCGCCGGCGCTGAGTCTGCTCAATTGCGGTAAGCCCGGCCTCAAGACCCGCAAGATCGCCTTGCTGGCGGCGCCAGGCTCCGATGGCGCCGCGATCAGGAAGCTGCAAGAGACGCTGCAAGGCGAAGGCGCGACGCCAATGCTGATCGCGCCGACGCTTGCTGCCATTGACGGCATGGCGCCGGACGCAACGATTGCCGGCTTGCCGTCGATCATGTTCGACGCCGTGATCGTGGTGGGGGGCGAGGCCGGCGCCAAGATGCTGGCGCAATCAGGCGATGCACGGCATTTCGTGCTCGAAGCGTTCAAGCACCTGAAGGCGATTGCGGCCATCGGCGCGGGGCGTGACGTGCTGGCTGCGGCTCACCTGCCGGCCAATGCCGACGGCGTGGCAACCGGCGACGACAAGCAGGCTGCCGAAGTGCTGAAGACGTTCATCCAGGCCGCTGAACAGCATCGCGTGTGGTCGCGCGCCGCGCAGGCGGAGACGGTGCCGGCGTAATCGCGTCGTGAGTTAAGCAGTCGAGTGGGTCGCAGTCGAGTGGGTCAAGCAGAACTGGCCGGTGAGAACCGGCCAGTTTTTTTTGTGAGTGCGCTGAAGCCGAATGCTACGGATTTACCCCGCGTTCCACTGCGCCGATGCCGGTTTCCCCGCTCTCAAAAGGAATACCCGGAATACCCGGAATACCCATCCTGTATGATTACGCCCGTCGCGTGGCGATATAAAAACCACAAAAACGGCGAAAAAAATTCCGAATTCATTCGATCCACCAAGCCGAAGACAGAAAAAATGACCGTATCTCAGGCCGTCGACCAGAATCGTTTTCGCAGCATCATCCGCCGCAACATTGCACTGCCCTTAGGCGTCGGTGTTCTCACGATGGCCGTGTTCGTCGCGCTGATCGCCTACCTCGTTTCAACGATGAACTGGGCCGAGCACTCCGAGCGTGTCATCGGCCAGGCCAACGAAATGCTGCGTCTTGCGGTCGATCGCGAATCGTCGATGCGCGGCTTCCTGATCACCGGCGACGAAAGCTTTCTCACGCCCTATGAAACCGGTGGCCCGAAGTTCAAGACGCAGATCGAAGCACTGCAGGGGATGGTCTCCGACAATCCGCCACAAGTCGAAAGACTCAAGCAGATCGAAGCGGTTCAGGAACGCTGGAGCCACTTCGCCGAGGACATGATCGACGCGCGCCGCAGGCATCTGGATTTCGAAAACGCGGTGGCGAGCGGTCGCGGCAAGTTCGAATTCGACGAAACGCGCCGCGAATTCGGCGATTTTCTCGATGTCGAATTGGGCCTGCGCGAGCAGCGCGCCGAGGCGACCCGCCGCGTGACCACCACGTTGGTGAGCGTGTTCCTGCTTTTCAGCCTGAGCTTGAGCGGCTTGCTTGCCTGGGTGGGGCGCCGTGAACTGATGAGCCTGTCGTCCACCTACGATGGCATGCTGAGCCAGCAGGCAGAACAGACCGACAGACTGCAAGGGCAGGTGTGGCTGCGCTCCGGCCAGCGCCTGCTTGCCGAAAAGGTCGTCGGGCAGGCGTCCCCGCAACTGGTCGGCCGCGCGATGCTCGACTTCCTCGCCCAATACCTGGATGCCGCCGTCGCCGCGCTCTACGTGCGCGACAAACAGCACGGCACGTTGCGCCGCATCGCCACCTATGGTTTCAGCCGCGAAAGCGAGCAAGCCGCCGCGCGCAACTTCGAAGAGGCGGAAACGCTGATCGGTCAGGCGGCCGTCGCACGCCGCACGCTAGTACTGCGCGATGTGCCGGACAACTACATACAAGTGGTGTCCGCCACGGGCAAAAGTGCGCCGAGAAATCTGCTGGTCATGCCGATCGAAAACGACGGGCAGGTCAACGGTGTCGTCGAACTGGGCTTTATTCGCGAGCTGACGGCGCGCGATCAGGAGTTCATGGAGCTGATCGGCAACAGCATGGGCGACTTCGTCGAAGCGGCGCTGTATCGCGAGCGTCTGCAGGACGCGCTTGCCGAAACCCAGCAGTTGAACGAAGAACTTCAGGTTCAGCAGGAAGAGTTGCGCGTCTCGAATGAAGGCCTGGAAGAGCGCGGCCGCGCGCTGATGGAATCGCAAACGCGCCTTGAGGCGCAGCAGGCTGAGCTTGAGCAGACCAACGTACAGCTCGAAGAATATGCGCAGCGTCTCGAGCGGCAGAAGTCGGACCTGCTGCGCGCGCAAGACGACCTGGCCGCCAACGCGGCGCGCCTTGAGCAGTCGAGCCGCTACAAATCCGAGTTCCTCGCGAACATGTCGCACGAATTGCGCACGCCACTGAACAGTTCGCTGATTCTCGCCAAGCTGTTGCAGCAGAACCGCACCGGCAATCTGTCCGAAGAGCAGGTGCGTTACGCCGAGACGATCCACGCGTCCAACAGCGATTTGCTGGTGCTGATCAACGACATCCTCGATTTGTCGAAGGTCGAGGCCGGTCAGGTCACGGTCGAACTCGAAACGGTATCGATCGACGCGACTCTGCAGTCGTTGCAGGAAATGTTCAAGCCGTTGGCCGCGACCAGGCATTTGAGCCTCGCCTTCGACCGTCTGCCGGGCACGCCCGACACGTTCGTCACGGATGGCCAGCGGGTCACGCAGATCCTGCGTAATCTCCTCTCGAATGCCGTGAAGTTCACCGAACATGGCGAGGTGGCGCTCTCGGTCGCGCCGGCTGAAGACAAGATGCTGCGTATCGACGTTCGAGATTCCGGCATTGGTATTGCAGCGGACAAGCTGGACATGATCTTCGAGGCGTTCCAGCAAGCCGACGGTTCCACCAGCCGCCAATACGGCGGCAGTGGTTTGGGCTTGTCCATTTCGCGCGAGTTTTCGCGTCTGCTCGGTGGCCGGATCACCGTCGCCAGCGAAGTGGGCAAAGGCAGTGTGTTCACGCTGTGGTTGCCGCTCGATGCCGAGGCGGCATTGGCGGGCGGCCAGCATGCGCAAACGGCGGCGCCGGTCTTCGCACAGACTGAGGCGCAGTCGGCCCGGCAGGTGGCCGTCGAGACCGCGTCGGAGCCGCTGCTGATCCGCACACCGTTCAACAGCAGCCAACCGGCCGTGATAACGGCCGCCAACGGCCTGTCCGAGGACAATGCATCGGAAACCGCAAACGGCCCCATCGCAGACGACCGCGACAACCGCACCCGTACCGGCCGCCTGATCGTCGCGGTCGAAGACGATCCCGTGTTTGCCGAGATTCTCCGCGATCTGACGCACGAGCTCGATTTCGATTTCGTTCACGCCAGCACCGCCGCCCACGGCCTCGCGCTGGTGCGTGACATGCGCCCGGCCGCAGTGCTGCTCGACGTCGGCTTGCCCGACCGTTCCGGCCTGACCGTGCTGGAGTGGCTGAAGAACGATCCGCTCACGCGCCACATTCCGATCCATATCGTTTCGGCCACCGACCACGCCGCCAAGGCGCTGCACCTCGGTGCCATCGGCTATACGCTCAAGCCCACCGCGCGGACCACGATGGAAGCCGCGATCCGCCGTCTGGAAGCGCGCCTGCAACAGCGCCTCAAACGCGTGCTGGTGATCGAAGACGACACACCGATGCGCGAAAGCATCCGCGCGCTGCTGCAAAGCGAGAACACCGAAATCGTTGCGGTCGCAACCTTGGCGGAGGCGCTCGAGTACCTGTCTAAGTTCACCTTCGACTGCGTGGTGACCGACCTCGCGCTGCCCGACGGCACCGGCTACGATCTGCTCGAAAGGCTGGCCGCGAACACCGCGCACGTGGCGCTGCCGGTGATCGTCTACACGGGCCGCATGCTGTCCGATGAGGAAGAGCACCGCCTGCGCCGCTATTCGAAATCGATCATCATCAAGGGGGCGAAATCGCCGGAGCGTCTGCTCGATGAAGTCACGCTGTTCCTTCATAGCGTGGAGTCGTCGCTGGCGCCTGAGCAGCAGCGCATGCTGCGCACCGTGCGGCAGCGGGACAATGCCTTCGAGGGCCGCACCATCCTGTTGGCCGAAGATGACGTGCGCAATATTTTTGCGCTCTCGCACGTACTGGAGCCGCTCGGCGCGAAACTTGAGATTGCGCGCAACGGGCGCGAAGCGCTCGACGCGCTGGCTAATGGCCCTGAAGTGCACCTGATCCTGATGGACATCATGATGCCGGAGATGGACGGGTTGACGGCAATGGGCGAGATCCGCCGCAATCCGCGTTTTGCGCATCTGCCGATCATTGCGCTGACCGCGAAGGCGATGGCGAACGACCGCACCCGCTGCCTCGAAGCCGGCGCCGACGATTACGTGTCCAAGCCGATCGACGTGGACAAGCTGGTCTCGCTGTGCCGCGTGTGGCTGCGGCAACGGTAGTTGGGAAACAGGAACAGGATGAGCCAGTCCGAATTTGACGCGCCGCAACGCATCAGCGATTTCGACATCGAGTTGAAACTGCTGCTGGAGGCGATTTACCTCAAATACCAGCACGATTTCCGGCACTATGCCATGTCGTCGCTGCGGCGCCGCCTGTCACAGGCGCTCGAGGAGTTCGGACTGAGGACGCTGTCGCAGTTGCAGGACCGCATCATGCGTGACGGCGACGAGTTTTCGCGGCTGTTCCAATACCTGACGGTGCAGGTCAGCGACATGTTCCGCGATCCGTCGTATTTCCTCGCGCTGCGCGAACATGTGGTGCCGCGTCTGCGCACGTATCCGTCGATCAAGGTGTGGGTGGCCGGGTGCAGCACGGGCGAGGAACTATGGTCACTGAAAATCCTCTTCGACGAAGAAGGCCTGACTGAGCGCACCCTGTTCTATGCGACGGACATCAGCCCCGATGCGTTGGCCCGCGCCGAGTCCGGCATCTACGCGCTCGAGCGGATTCAGGGCTTCACGCAGAATTACCTGGCGGCGGGCGGCAAGCGTTCGTTGTCGGACTATTATCATGCGGCGTATGGCGGCGCGCGCTTTGCCGGTTCGCTGAAAGACCGCGTGGTTTTCGCCGACCACAGCCTGTCTACCGACGAAGTATTTCTCGAAGCCCACCTGGTGTCGTGCCGCAACGTGCTGATCTATTTCGATCGAGGCTTGCAGGATCGCGCGCTGGGTCTGTTTGAAAACGCGCTGGTGCGGCGCGGTTTTCTCGGTTTGGGCAGCAAGGAAAGTTTGCGTTTTTCCCGTCATTACGAAGCGTTCGACGAGTTCCGTTCGAGCGAACGCATTTATCAGAAGCGCTAGCACGGTCATCATGTCTCGCTCAACCGACAAGCCAGCCGTCGAAGCCCAGCCGGGTGCTGTCGAAGCACACGGCTTCGAGCTCGTGGTAATCGGCGGCTCAGCCGGCGGCGTAGAAGTGTTGAACGTGCTGCTCGGTGCGCTGCCCGCGAGTTTTGCGCCGGCCGTGATGATCGTCACGCACCTGCTGCCGGATTCACCGAGCTACCTCGTGCAAGCGTTCGCGCATCGTTGCGCGTTGCCGGTGCTCGAACCGGACGCAGGCGAGCGCATCATGCCGGGCCGCGTACATGTTGCACCGCCAGGCTATCACATGCTCGTGGAAGTGGATCGCACTGTTGCTCTCTCGACGGATGCCGCCGTGCGCTTTTCGCGGCCGTCGATCGATGTGTTGTTCGAATCCGCGGCCTCAGTGTATGGGGCGCGTTTGCTGGCGATTCTGCTCTCCGGCGCCAACGACGACGGCGCGCAAGGCCTGAAGCGCGTGCGTGCGCTCGGGGGCACCGCGTGGGTGCAGGCGCCGGATAGCGCAAGTTCTCCTGAAATGCCGCGTGCCGCGATCGAACGCGGCGCGGCCGATCACATTTATTCTCCCGAAACCATGGCCCGGCGGCTTGCCGCATTGCCGGCCTACCTCTGATCCGATGCTATGACGAACTCACCCGTGAACATCCTGATCGTCGACGACATCGCCCACAACATTACCGCGCTCGAAGCCTTGCTGGTGCGGCCGGACGTTGCCGTGCTGGTGGCGGACTCGGGCACGGCGGCACTCGATCTGCTGCTCAAGCATGAAGTGGCGCTGGCGATTCTCGACGTCAACATGCCGGGCATGAACGGCTTTGAACTGGCCGCCTTGATGCGCGGCAGCCCGCGAACCTCGCACGTGCCGATCATCTTTCTGACCGCTACGGCGCAGGACGCATCGCGGACGTTTCGCGGCTACGAGGCCGGCGCGGTCGATTTCCTTTACAAGCCGTTCGACCCACGGATTCTGCAATCGAAGGTCGATGTGTTCGTGCAGCTCGAGCAGCAGAAGCGCCAGCTCGCGGCGCAGCTCGTGACGACGCGGCAGATGCTGGAAGCCAACGAGATGTTGATGGCGGTGTTGAGTCACGATTTGCGTACGCCGCTTGGGGCGGTGCTGGCGTCGGCGGAATATTTGATGCGTACGGCGGCCGACGAGCAATCGGTGACGGTGGCGGCGCGTGTCAAGAACAGTTCGCTGCGGATGGCGCGGATGGTCGATCAGTTGCTCAATCTTGCCCGTTTGCAGGGTGGGCGTTTGCCCTTGCAGCCGCGCTCGATTGAATTGGCGACGTTGTGCAGATCGGTGATCGACGAATTTGCTTCGCGGGAGAATGGCAAGCGGATTGTGTTCGCCAGCAGTGGGAATACCGCGGGTGCGTGGGATGCGGATCTGATTTGGCAGGCCGTTTCTAATCTGGTGAGCAATGCGTTGCATCATGGCGCGCAGGGCGGGGATATTAGCGTCGAGGTGGATGGCCAGTCTGTTGAGTCGGTGCGGTTGAAGGTCGCTAATCGCGGGACGATTCCTTCTGAGGTGTTTCCTCATCTGTTCAAGGCCTTTGGGCCGAATATCGGTGGGGCGCGGCCGCGCGAAGGTTTGGGGCTTGGCTTGCATATCGTGCAGGAGATTGCGCGCATGCATGGGGGGAATGTTTGTGTTAATTCCGACGAGGCTGTAGGGACTGTTTTTACTATTGAATTGCCGAGGATGGTGACGTTGGTTAGGGGGTCTTTTACTGGGCGTGGTAGGTAGTCGGGGGTCCGGTTCAGACTAATACGAATAAACGGGCTGAATCCTGTGATGTCCAGAATTCAGCCCTCGCGGCCCTAGCCAAGAACTGTCTGACTTTGCGGGGTCAGTTCAATTTCTTGCGCTTCTATTTTAATCGCTGCGGTCGCGTTACCAATCCTCCCCGCTGGCGAGGACTTCTGCGTGATAAGCGCGAGCGCGCCTTGAAATCTCGTCCCATTGTTCAACAGTCAGGGACCGGTCCCTGCTGGTTTCGTAGACAGTAAGTACCAGATTGTTGTCCTTCTCAACGGCAAGCTCCATGAATGGATTGAACTTGCCGGGGTCGTAAGACTCGCCATCTTCAAAAAGATGGACAGCAATGTATGGGTGCGCGGCGGTGACGTCAGCGAATAACTCAAAATATAGCGTGGCCAATTTATTTCCTGAATCCGATAAAGTCGCCGTTTGGGTAGAAAGATGCTGAAGGTCCGGTAGGAGGAGTATAGGTCACCCATCCATCCTTGTAACGGCCACCTATCCCTGTTGTGCGCACGCCATTTTCCAATGCGTTTCTTACTGCGTTAGATGCCAGTCCGTTTAGCTGATCTGTGGTCCTGTAAACCTGACGCAAATCCTCGGCGGAATTGAACCCAAAATACTCCGGGTGCTTGGTGGCCGCTCTGCCAGCCGCAGATACGGCTTGTCCTTCCTTGAAGGGCTTATTCGCCGCCGCCAGTAGTTCGTCTTTGCTGACCTGCGTCGCCTTGCATTGTGGGCCACCAACCCCGTTCACCCACCCCCGAATCGTGCCAGCAACCCCGAGTATCCCGAACGGATCATCGTTATCCGAGGATATAGCCCATCCATAGCCGAGAGCGGGATTGAACATGCACTCGATACAGATCGGAACCAGCCCCGCCTCCCGTGACGCGCCGAGCAAAGACTGCACCCGCACCAGTCGATTGGCCGGGGGCGAGACCGGGTTCGCGCCGCGCTCGTAATTACCCAGCCATAGATCAAGCTCGTCGTCGCTGATGGTGCTCGGAGTACCGATAGGCGTAGACCCGCCGCTGTTCTGTGCGAGCGTGCCTGCCCGGGAAACGAGTTGCCCATCGGCCGCATAGCCGTAGTTGACGGTCAAGAACCGGTAGAGGCTCCCATTCGCCGGAGTCGGGAACTCGTTATAGACAAAACGCGTTACCTGCCCGCGTGCGTCGTAAGCGGTGGCTGCTTCGCGGTTGTCGCCGGCCATGGAAGTGGGGCGGTGTGCAGCGTCCCGCTGCACGACACCCCACGACCAGCCGGATTTCTGCTCAATAGCGAATCGCAGATTGCCTGTCGCATCGTAGATATACTGCCACCGGGCAATGTTTTCTCCGTCGGCGAAATCCAGCCGGGTGTCGATCCGATTTGATCCGTCGTAGTGCACACCGATTGATTTTTTCTGCCCCGTTGCAATCGCATCGAATCCAGCTTCACCGGTTTGATCGCTGGTTCTGAATTCACTAGAGCCGGTGACGTTGCCGTTGGCGTCATACACGAATGACTGGACCTTGCCGGGCATGGCAATCGTCGAGGCACGAAGGCTGGTTGCGTCGGCATACCTGACCGAGAAAACCGCGGTGCCTCCGGAGGAGCGTACGGCTCGCTTTATAGGACGACCTGCATCGTCGTAACTGTATTCGACGGTGCCCCCACTTGCCGTCACGTCCTTCAGCAAGTTTCCCGATCCGTCATAAACGGAACTGGTCGTCGCAGACGGCGAACTGGTACCGGTCGGTCGCAGCATTCCGGCGACAGATGAAAACTTCAACTTAGTCGTGTTCTGGCCAGTGGTTACCGCAGTCGATTTGTCACCGTATGCGAACTGCACGTTGCGCGATGTGTCAGGGTGACTGACCGAACTCGCTCGTCCCTGAGCGTTATAGGCCCACGTGGCTATGCGGGTGCCTGTCTCGTCAATCTCTCCAGTGATCGCGTTTTTTAACCGCGAATCGTCATAGACGTATCGATGCACGTTACCGTCAGGCCACGTGACGGACACCAGATTGCTATTGGTGTCATAGGCGTATTGCGTCATTCCGCCCAAGGGATCGTTCAGACGTGAGAGACGGCCCTTGTCGTCATACTCAAGACGGAGCGTTATGTCCGAGTTTGCGCTGGTCCCATCGGCGTGCTGCGTGATGGTCGCAAGCTGTCCGGTGCCGCTGTAAGCCAGCGTTCTGGTGAAGCCGACTCTGTTTCTCTCGGTTTTCAGAATGCCTTGCGACGAGTACGTCTCTACTACACCTGTAGTCGTGTCTGTGAACGTCCAGTCATTCCCGCTCTGCGACAGTACCAAGCCGCTATAGGCCACTGTTTTCCAGTAGCCACCCGACCAGTTAAACGTTACTGGGTCGCCGTTTTCACGATACGCAAGCACCCTGGATGAACTACCAGCATTTGCATTGCCGAGATCGAGCTTGCGCTGCCAGTTATGAAACCAGACCGGCCCCATCGCGCTCACGTTTTTGACTGGCGGCCTGGACCGGTAGCTGCGAGTGAACAGCATCGGCGTATCGTCGCCGCTTCTGAAGTCAGTAGAGGTCAGCGAGACGGCACCGCTACCCGGAAAAACAGGATCGGCTACCGGGCAACTTTGTTCAGGTTCTTCAGCGGAGGGCGTTGCACACGATGCGGTGATTGCGTCGATGTCATTCCTGCACCCGTAACTCCCCATCCCACTGGGGGTGTTGCTTGCCACAGTGAGGACGCACTGTGAGGTCCCAGGAACCCCGCCGGATTTTGCGTATAGGTCTATGCAACTGCTTTGAGCGTTCACGCTGAAGGCGAACGCAAGCAGCACGAACGCGGTCAGCAAGCGGATTATGTTCGGCACAGGGCCGTTAAAGAAACTGCGTGGCTTCATGAGTCTCCCGGTTGTAAAGCGTCGTCATAAATTCGTAAAAATCACGACACTTCAACACCGAGAACTGGGGCAAAAATAGGAGAATTCGGAAATCCGATATCGAACTTTCGATTTGGAAAATTCGTTATGGAATGCACGCTTGGTCCTATGGCGTCAGTTGTCCGCTCCGACATAGCTCGGTGGAAGTCTGTCGGAGGAAACCATCTACAAGCCGGTCGATCATTCATTTAGTCGGCCGCAATACTCAACGGCATGCATGCAAGCTCATCGATGAGCTTGCCCGTTACGTTGCGGGCCATGCGATATGCACGCGTCGGGTCGCTGGGTTCGGAGCTAAAGTCGGAACCGGTGTGTGGGAGATTTGAGGGGGGAGATTGAAAGCGGTGACGATTTCAGCTGAGAATCTGATTGTCCTGGTCTGTGCTGCTGTATGGAGCAGAGTAGGACACATTAAAGTGTAGTCAGCCGGATTTGACTCGACAGACAGTGTCAATTTATTTCGTCATTCCCGACTTGATAGCCGTCTTTCCGGGGTGAGGAAAAGATCAAGCCCAAAGCCGCGAAGCGGTGCGCCAGAGGGGCATACGGCGAACTCCGCCGCCAAGGCAAAGCAGCAGAGGCAATGTCCTGTTGTGCTACGCTTCTCAGACCACAACCCAAGCACCGCGACCCGGCCTCATCATGCGTTCCTGGCGCATATCACCCCCGTCCCGCAGCGGACAAATCAACACTGCGCGCGTTACCGATCTCGTCATGTCGATCTCACATGCCGACCCGGACGCGCTCGCTGCAAGCATTCTGAAAACCGCCGGCGACACGCTTCCCGTTTCGCAGTGCACCATCTTCGCGTACGAATTCGACGCGAGACCGCGCACCGTCTCGGCCGCCGACCATCGCGGCGGCCGTTTTTTGCGCGATGTCGCCGACCGCTATGCCGCGTATTTCTATGCCCTCGACGGCAATCGCGCCATCATCGGCCGGCCGCGAGCGAAGCAACCCCGCGATGTACTAGTGCTGCATCAGCAGCAAAGCGTGGAGATCGAAAACGAAGCCTATCGCGCCGCCTGCTACGCACAACCCAACGTGTCAGACCGGCTATCGTTGCTCGTGCAACCAATGGAAAGCGTCTGGCTCTCGATCAATCTGTATCGCGACAGCGCCTACGGCATGTTCCAGCCTGGCGAACTGGAATACATTGAAAGCGTCGCGCATCTGTTCGCGCACGCCGCGAAAAATCATTACGCGCTCAACGGACAGCATCAGCGAGGTACGGCGGCTGCGATGCTGGCACGCGTCCGACGAGCCTGCCCGGCACTCACGCCACGCGAGCTCGACGTACTGCGCGGGACGCTCGAAGGCGCAAGCGCTGTTGAGATCGCAGAGCAAATGGGCGTGAAGCCCACCAGCGTGATCACGTATCAGAAGCGCGCTTACGCGCGGCTCGGTATCTCCAGCCAGCGCCAGTTGTTCGCGCTATGTTTGCAGGCCGAGCGGTCCTGATCCGGCGCGCCGAAGACGGAGCAATGGTTCAACTGCGGTCCAGCCTCAAGCGGCCAAAGAACGGCAAAAACGCACCTGAAATCGCGCCGAAAATCATCCACGCTTAGCTCGCGCATCGGCTTGCGTCTCACGATCCCAGCGCTTGAGCCACGGCACGATGAATTCCGCGAAACCGTCCGCGGGCGGCGACAGCGCACGTTCCTTCGAGCGATACACGCACACCTCGCGGATCGTTTCAGGATCGACGATCCGCTTCATCACCAGCCCGAAGGTTCGCGCGAGCGGCGCAACATAGGCGGGCGCGAGCGTCACGGCAAGCCCCTGGGAGGCCAGGCCGAACGCCGTGGTGACGTTGTCCACCACGTCCACCGGAATGATGCGTGCCTCCACCGGCAAATTGGCCAGCATCTGCGCGACCGCGCGCTCGTGATCGCGTCCGGTGGCGACAATCGGCACGTCGCGCACATGCTGCCACAGCACCCGGCGCCGCGCGCTCAGCGGGTGCGTCGGCGCGCACCACATCACCCACGGGCTCGCGAAGGCCGGATCGCAACGCACCCGCGTGCCGCTTTGACGGTCGGGGCCGATGGCCAGATCCACGTCGCCGCTTTCCACGCGCTCCACCAGTTGTTCGACGACGGTGTCGCAAATGCGCACGACCACCTTCGGTTTGTCGCGCGCATATTCGGCGATGGCCGCGGGCAGCGCGGTCGCCGCAAGCACCAGCGGTGCGCCGACTCGCACGATGCCGGCGGCGCGATTGCGGATGTCGTCGGCGGATTGGGCGGCGGCGCGCACATAGCGCAGCACCGACTCAGCCGATGACAGAAAATCTTGCCCCGCGCTAGACAGATTGACGCGCCGCGTCGTACGGTCGAAGAGACGAAAGCCCAGTTCCGTTTCCAGTTCGGCCAGTAACTGACTGACTGCCGACGAGGTCAGCCCGAGCCGTTCCGCCGCAGCGCCGATGCTGTGCAAATCGACGATGGCGAGAAACGCTTCGAACTGACGAATGGTGACCCGTGTAAGTGGCATCAGGCGATTCTAAAGAAAAACTTACTAATCGTGAAAAATCGATTGATTGTATGCGACGAGCCGTTGGTGGACACTCATCCTGAATCTTGAACGACGCGAGCCTCGAAACTCGCTTAGACTTTTTTCCCCAAGCGGTTATGCCCGGGCTGCAACCCGATCGCAACCCGGCCACATGCAGCCCCTCGTAGGGGCCCACTCAAGGAATTGCCATGTTCGACCACATTCCCGCCTATCCCGGCGACCCCATTCTGAGCCTGAACGAGGACTTTCAAGTCGATCCGCGGCCCAACAAGGTCAACCTGAGCATCGGCATCTATTTCGACGACTCTGGCAAGCTGCCGGTGATGGATGCCGTGCGGCGCGCCGAAACCGCGCTGCTCGAGTCGATCGGCCCGCGCTCGTACCTGCCGATGGCAGGGCTGCCGCTCTACCGCGACGCGGCTCAGGCTCTGGTATTCGGCGCGACCAACGAAGCGCGCGCCGCAGGCCGGATCGCGACCTTGCAGACCATCGGCGGCTCGGGCGCCCTCAAAGTCGGCGCGGATTTTCTGAAGCGCTATTTTCCGGGCTCGCAGATCTGGATCAGCGATCCAAGCTGGGAAAACCATCGTGTGGTGTTCGAGGGCGCGGGACTCACGGTGAACACGTATCCGTACTACGACGAAAATACCGGCGGCTTGCGTTTCGCTGACATGATCGAGGCGCTCGGCCGTTTGCCGGAACAGAGCATCGTGCTGCTGCACGCGTGCTGCCACAATCCGACCGGCGTCGATCTGAGCCCGGCGCAATGGACGGAACTGGTGCCGGTATTGCAGCGCCGCAAACTGATCGCGTTCGTCGACATGGCCTATCAAGGTTTCGGCGCGGGCCTCGAAGAGGACGCCGCATGCGTGCGCCTGCTAGCGGATGCGGGCGTGCCGTTGATTGCCGCCAATTCTTTCTCGAAGAATTTCTCGCTGTACGGCGAGCGCTGTGGCGCGTTGAGTGTGGTCTGCAAGAGCGCGGAAGAGGCGGCCCGCGTGCTCGGTCAATTGATGTCGACGGTGCGCGCGAACTACAGCAACCCGCCGACGCATGGCGCACGCGTTGTGGCCAATGTGCTGTCCGATGCTTCGTTGCGTGCTTCGTGGGAGGCCGAACTTGCCATCATGCGCGAGCGGATTCTGGCGATGCGCGGCACGATCCACGACGGCCTCGCAGGCCGCGTCGATGAAGTGATGCGAGCGCGTTACGTCGCGCAGCGCGGCATGTTCACGTACACGGGCTTGACCGAAGCCCAGGTCGAGCGCTTGCGCAGCGAATACGCGGTGTACGTGCTGCGTTCGGGACGCATGTGCGTTGCCGGCTTGAATGCGCGCAACGCTGGCTATGTGGCGTCGTCGATAGCGGCGGTGGTGGCGAGCGCATAACGGCTGTTACCCGCCATAGCCGAACGACAACCAACGACAACAACGGAGACCCTGATGACCCAGCTTGAAACGCACCCGGCGAGCCCGCCGTCGTCCGCCGGAATGCATCCCGATGAATGGCACGCGCGCGTGCAACTGGCCGCGTGCTATCGCATCTTCGACATGCTCGGCTGGACCGAGATGATCTATAACCACATCACGTTGCGCGTGCCGGCGAGCGTCACTGGCGGCGAGCGCCACTTCCTGATCAATCCATTCGGCTTGCACTATAGCGAAGTGACGGCAAGCAATCTCGTGAAGATCGACGCGCAAGGACGCGTGCTCGACAACTCGCGGTATCCTGTGAATCCCGCCGGCTTCGTCGTGCATGCGGCGATTCACGAAGGCTTGCCCGACGCACACTGCGTGATGCACACGCACACCACGGCCGGCGTCGCGGTGGCCTGCCTCGAAGACGGTTTGCAGCAAACCAATTTCTATAGCGCCCAGTTGCACGACCGCATCGCGTATCACGACTTTGAGGGCATCACGGTGCATGCGGAAGAAGGGCCGCGCCTGCTTGAACATATCGGCAATAAACAGGCGGTGATCTTGCGCAATCACGGCCTGCTTGCGTGGGGCCACACCTTGCCGCAGACTTTCGCTGTTCTGTGGACGCTCAATCGCGCGTGCGAAATCCAGATGGCGACGTTCTCGATGGGCCGCGCACGACCGGTGCCGGAAGAGGTTGCGATCCGCTGCTCACGCGATGCGTTGCAGTTCGACCCGCGTCACGGTGCGGGACAGGATGTATTCGATGCGTTGGTGCGGCGGGTGGATCGCATCGACGCCAGCTACCAGGATTAAACGCGAAGTTTGACCCGCGGATTAACGCAAGGATTGAGGCGATGAAAGTAGGCATCTACGGTGCAGGCGCGATCGGCGGCTGGATGGGTGTAAAGCTCGCACAAGCCGGCCACGACGTGAGCGTGGTAGCGCGGGGCGAGACGCTCGCCGCGTTGCAGCAGCACGGCTTGCGTCTGATCGAAGGCGGCGTGACGCACGCCGTGAACGTGAAGGCGAGCGCACAGCCGGCGGATCTCGGCGTGCAGGATCTCGTCGTGGTGGCAGTCAAAGGTCCGTCGATGGCGTCGGTGGCCGCGCATATCGCGCCGCTGCTGAACCCGCAGACGATTGTGCTGACCGCGATGAACGGCGTGCCGTGGTGGTTCTGCGACGGGCTCGGCCGCGATTTCGCCGGCAAACGGCTAAAGTCCATCGATCCCGAAGGCGCGATCGCCGCCGCGATTCCCACCGCGCAGACGGTGGGTTGCGTGGTGCATGCCAGTTGCCTGGTCGAATCGCCGGGCGTGATCAGGCATCATCAGGGCAATGGGTTGATCGTCGGCGAGGCGTCGGGGCAGTCGAGCAAACGCGTTCAAGCGCTGACCGCCACGCTGGCCGCAGCGGGCTTCAACGCGTCGATGTCCGAGCAGATTCAGCGCGACGTCTGGTACAAACTGTGGGGCAACATGACGATGAATCCGATCAGCGCCATCACGGGCGCGACCACTGACCGGATTCTCAGCGACGAACTGGCGCGCAACTTCGTCACGAGCATCATGCTGGAAGCCAAGGAGATCGGCGCGCGTTTCGGTATTCCGATCGACCAGGCACCGGCGGATCGCCACGAGGTCACGCTCAAACTCGGCGCGATGAAAACCTCGATGCTGCAGGATGTGCAGGCGGGCAAGGCGGTCGAACTTGATGCGCTGGTCGCCGCGGTGCGTGAACTGGGGCAATTGACTGAGGTGCCGACGCCGTACACGGACGCGTTGCTCGGCCTCGCGCGCTTGCATGCGAGCACTTTGGGGTTGTATCCACGGCAGTGAAGGTTGCTAGGAAAAACCGCCTCGCGTTATAAACGGGGCGTTTTTTCGCCTTGCGCCTTACGCAGTTGCTGCAGGCGAGGACGGCACCCTGGCCGCCTCGATCAACGACAAAGCCCGCTGCGTGTCGCCGAGTTCCGTCATGCAAAGCAACGCAAGACGGGCCAGATATAAGGGCGCTTGCGCTTCGCCTTCGGTGGTCAGGGTCTTGCAGAGCGTCGTGTAGACGAGGTCGAGATCGCTATCGGTCATGATTGGGGTTCCCCTTGCGTTAGATCGTCAGACTGGCCGTCACGGCGCTTTGCGTCGCCGTCGCGCTGCCGTTGCGCCAGCGGGCCAGCACATGGCCGTCGGGGCGGATCAGATAGACCGTGCCGGCAGTGGCGTCGAGCATCTCGTGCAAGCGGCCCGTAGGATCGCATGCATGCGGGCCGGTGGCGAGCGGCGTGTCGGCCGTCGTCAGCGTGACCGCTTTGAAAGGGATGCTTTGCTCGCCCAGCGTACGTTGCACTTGCTGCCACGCGTCGTCTTGCGCTGCGTCCGCGCCGAAACGCAGCGCCGTGAAGCACACCCCAAGCAGATCGGTGAGATGGATATCGACCGCAACGCCGTCGCAAATGCGTTTAAGGCGGCATTCCGGCAATACGGTGCCAGGCCCCGGGCCTCTGGCGAACATGCCCGCTGCGTCTGCCGCGACCTGATTGAGCGGCGATTGAACATACGCAATCGCATGCGTCTGCCGTGGGTTGATCAGCGGCCGCACGGCGGCGTGGCGCTCTGCAAGTCCGAGCACTGCACGGCGCATCAGGTCGAACGCGAACGAGGGCGGCGCCATGAATTCAGTGCTCTTCATTCCGTAGCTCAGGTTTTCACGAGCCGCGAAAACGCGCTCGTCGCTGTAGGTGTCGAGCAGACGCGGCGACGCAATGCCGTTGACCACGCAACCGAGTTTCCAGCCGAGATTATCGGCGTCGTCGATGCCGGAATTCGCGCCGCGCACGCCGAAAATCGGCACGAGATGCGCGGCGTCGCCGGCGAATAGCACCGAGCCGTGACGGTAGCGCTCGAGTGTCAATGCGTTGGCTTTGTAGACGGTGATCCAGATCGGCGACCATTCGCCCGTTTCGCCCATCGCGTCGAGCACGCTTTGCACGCGCGGCATCACGTTTTCAGGCTGAACCGCGGCCTCGGGGTCTTCGTCGTCGCGAAGCTGGTAGTCGATGCGCCAGACGTTGTCGGGTTGCTTGTGCACCAGCACCGTCGAGCCGGGGTTGGACGGCGGATCGAAATAGGCGAGACGCTCGGTGGCGCGCGCGCTCTTCAGTTCGATATCGACGATCACGTAGCGGCCTTCGTACGTGGTGCCGGTGAGTTTGAGGCCGAGTGCCTCGCGAATCGTGCTGCGGCCGCCGTCGCACGCGATTACCCAGTCGGCGTGCATTTGCCATGGAGTGTCGCCGGTGCGCAGATCGAGCGTGGCGGCGGCTGCACCGTCTTCAGCATGTTGCTCGATTCCTGTTACGCGGGTTTGCCAGTGGATGTCGATCAGATCGGCGTGCTGTTCCACTTCGTCGAGCAGCAATTGCTCGATCTGGTATTGCGCGATGTTGATCATCGGCGGCAGCGATTGCTCGTCGTCGTGATGCATCGCGAAGCGGAACACTTCAGCGTCGCGGTAGAAGCTGCGGCCGCCTGCCCACGGCAAGCCTTTCTGCAGAAAGCCGTCCACTACGCCCAATCGTTTGAAAATCTCCAGGCTGCGTCGTGAAATGCAGATTGCGCGGCTGCCGGTGCACACGCCGTCGTCGGCTTCGATCAGCACCGAGCGCACGCCTTGACGAGCCAGCGCGAGCGCCAGCGTCATGCCCACCGGACCGCCGCCGACAATCGCCACGGCGCGCCGCACGGGGTCGCAGCCGTCGACCAGCGGCGGCACGGTGCCTGCGTACTGACGAGGCGTGAATGGATAGGGTTTGAAGCTGCGGCCCATGCGTGTCTCCTCGAACTTCAATACAGGTGGATTGCCCGCCGGGGCCTGGATGCTTGTCGGAGGCGGTGCGAATCGATACGCGAAGTATGAAGGAGGGCTGCGCGTGGCTGTCCTCATTTTGGGTACGGGGGCGCAAATCGGTGGGCCACAAATGGATAGGCCGCGGGTCGCTCACGCACCCCACGGCCTTTCTCATTCGATCACGCAGGACGGCTAAGACTAGCTCAATCCGCCCCACCCACATGCGGAGGATGGCGCGTGTGATGCAGGCTCGCCGCCACCTGGCATTCCTCGATCATCGCGCGGAACGTCGGGCTCGCGTGCGACGCGCCCGTCGCACCCATTTCCGGTCCGCCTTCCGGCGCTCCGCCGACGCCGACCACCACCGTCGCCCTGGGCCGCCATTCCCGCGTGCGCCGCAGCATATTGCGCAGATAGGGCGGCGACTCGGGCGCGTCGAGCGAGACGATGCAGATGATCGGTGCGTCCTTGAAGCTCGGTTCGTCGGCACGCGCGCTGCGATAACCCGAGTGCGTCGCCATCATCGGCGCGAGCCCCTGGTGCCCCAGCAATTGCACGGCGATCGCGGTCGTGACCTCGTCGAACGCGCCGCGCCCAGGCACGCACAGCACCGAGGTCTTTTCGCTTTCGTGGCGCAACGGCGGGCGGGCCGAAATGTGACCGTCGTGGCGCTCCGAAAGATCGGCTGAAGCCGAAGCCAATAGCGCCTCGGCCGCCTCGGCCGATTCGGTGGGTGAGAGGCGGTCAGGGAGCCCCTCGGCGATTTCCAGGTTTTCGACGATATCGACCAGCGCATCGTTGACCCGCGCCAACTGGTCGGGCATCAACACGCCGCGCATCGCATCGTTGCGCGCGAGTTTGAGCGCCTCCAGCGCGACCTTGTCGTAGTAATCGATCAGCGACATCTCGCGCAGCAGGCGCTCGGCCTGCACGATGGCTTCATGCGGATCGTCGGCCAGCAGCCGCTGATAGAAGTTCTGCGCGGGCGTGAGCGCCGGCTGATCGCCCAGCAACACCGTGAGGAAGTTCAGACGGTCGGCGTAACGGCCCATCGTGACGACGCACAGCGTGAGCGGCGTGGATAGCACGAGGCCGATCGGCCCCCACAGCCAGCTCCAGAAAATCGCCGCTACTACGACCGCGAGCGGCGATAGCCCCGAGCGATGGCCGTATAGCAGCGGCTCGGCGATCTGCCCCGCGACCACGTCGACGACGATGAACAGGATCAGCGTATAGACCGCCATGGTCCATTGCGGCTGGATGGCGGCGGCGAGAAACACGGCGAGGATCGCGGCGATCCAGATGCCGATGTACGGCACGAAGCGCAGCAAGGCGGCGATCACGCCGAACAGCAGCGCCCCCGGCACGCCGATGATCGCAAGGCCAATGGCGATGATGCCGCCCGCGCTGAGGTTCACGCCCAGTTGTGCGACGAAATAGCGGCTCAGGCGCACGGCGGCGTCGTTGATCGCGGTGGTGGTGCGGTGCAGATCGCGTGAACCGAAAAGACTGATCAAACGGTCGCGCAGATCTTCGCGTTGCAGCAAGATGAAGATCGTGACGACCAGCACGATGAAGGTGGTCTCGATTGGCGCGATCGCCGGCGACAGCGCGCGTTGAGCGAGTTGTAAAGGCGTGGGCGAAGGCTCATGGACTTCGACGGGCTGCGGTACGGCAGGTGCATTGCGCGCCGCGCGACCGGTGGGGCGCGGTGGAGTCGGTTTGGTCGGCGCGACGCGTTGCAGCGCGGCGGCGGCGCGGCTCATCAGCGAATCGGCCCGGCCGACGGTTTTCTCCTGCACGGTCTCGATCTTTTGCTCGATGGCGAATTGATACTGCGGCAGATCGCCCGCCAGTTGCACCAGTTGCGCGCCGATCAGCGCGCCCACGGCGAGCAACGTGGAGAGGGCGAACAGCACGGCGATGAATATCGACGGCAACTGACCCATGTGCAGCCGACGCAACGCCTGCACCAGCGGTGCGAGCAGAAAGCTGAGCAGCACCGAGAGCGTAATCGGGATCAACACCGCGCGGCCGAAGTACAGCGCGCACACCACCGCCACGCCGGTGATGACCGAAGCCAAACCATGCAGACTGGGCGTGCCTGGCGGGTATACGCGGTTCGGCCGCCCATGCGGCGGTAACGATATTTTCATGAACACACTTCTCGATGTTGTGGCGCTGTTGCTTTTATGGAGGGCGCGCGCGGATGAAACGTCGTCGATCAGGCAAAGCGCCGAAGCAATTCATATGCCTGGATTGTAGGCGTTTTGATGGACGCCGGTTTTATCGTTGGCTCGATTTCTCATCCCATGTGCAAACGCAACAGCTCGAACAGCTGCGAACTCGCATACAGCAGCAAGCCAATAAAGCCGCCGACAATTGTTCCGTTGATGCGGATGTACTGCAAATCCTTACCAATGTTCAGCTCGATTTGCCGGGACATTTCGCGCGAATCCCAGTTCTTCACTGTATCGCTGATGTGACGCGTGAGGAACTGGGCGAAATCCGGCGCCATGGCGCGCGCGGCTTCTTCGAGGTGGTCGTTCAGCGATTGACGCAGTGCGGGATCGTGCGCCAGTTCGCGGCCCACCCATTGGCCCATCGCCACCACTCTCGCATGCAAGGCCGAATCGCTACTGTGCAGATCGCGCTTGAGCCATGCGCGCAATTCGCCCCACATGTCCTTCACATACGTGCCGAGTGCTTCGCCTTCCACCAGATAACGTTTGAGTTCCTCGCCTTTTTGCAGGAACGCCGGATCGGTCTTGAGTTTGACGATCAGCTTCTGCGCGGCGTCGTCGAATTTCTGACGAAGCTGATGCGTGGGGTTCTCGCTGATCTGCTCAAGCATCCGGTTGACCGCGTTGGCGATTGCTTCGGCGCCTTTCTCGCCGAGCCACGCCGACGGCAGGATCATCTCCATCTTCGGATATTCGCTCTTCACCCAATCGACGATGCGTTCAGCGATAAACTCGCGCGCCTGCGGTTCGTGCAACAGTGCCACCACCTGTTCGATGCCGGCGTCGAGCAATTCCTGATGCCGGCCGTCTTTGGTGAGCGTATCGAGAATCGCGCCCATGGATTGCGACAGATCGACTTTGGCCAGCACGTCGCGCAGCGCGTCCTTGATGAAGACCTGGATGCGCACGTCGTCGGTCAGTTCGAGAATGCCGCCCGTCAGTTTAACGACGTAGTCGCCCAGACGCGCGGTGTTGGCCGGCGTGGTCAGCCAACCGGTGATGCTGTGCGCCGGGTCGTGTTTCTGGATCAGGCCGACCAGCGACGGTACGTCCAGAAACTTGTCCTGCACGAATACCGCCAGATTGTCGGCGATCTTGTGCTTGTTCCTTGGAATGATCGCGGTGTGCGTGGAGACGATCGGGATCGGCACGCGGCGAAACAATGCGACCACCGCGAACCAGTCGGCGAGCGCGCCGACCATCGCGGCCTCGGCCACCGCTTTGATGCCGTCCACCCAGATGCCGCGCGGCATGAAGGCCGTCACGACGAAAACGCAGGCGGCGGCCGCCAACAGCAGCAAGGGGGTGCGCTTGGCTTTCTTGAGTTCGATCTCTTTGTTCATCGGCGGCAGGGCAGCGGGGTTCAATTCGAGTTTAATGTTGCGGCGCGATTGATGCGCGCGTCCAGAAACGCGAGTGTAGCGCCGCTGTTCGGGCAGTGCGGCACTTGCTTTGGACATTCTTTGTCCCGCTGGCGCGGTAACATCTGCGGTTAGACTGCGAAGCGATGCGTGGGCCGGCGGCGCGGGCGAGCGTTAAAAGAACGTCGAGTGGGCGCTGAATGAGCGCTGAATGACGATGCAATTGAACGGAATGGAGGCACAGTGATCAGGTTTCTGCATACGGCGGACTGGCAGATAGGCACGCAATTCGGCCAGTTCGAGCCGGACGAAGCCGCGCACCTCGCGGAAGCACGCTTCGAAACCGTGCGCCGGATCGCCGAGGAAGCGGCGGCGCGCAAGGTCGACGCCGTGCTGGTCGCCGGCGACGTGTTCGATCTGCAGACCGTATCGGACACCGTGATCCGCCGTTTGTTCGGCGCGCTGCAGGCGTTCTCCGGTCCGTGGATCATGCTGCCGGGCAATCACGATGCCGCATTGGTCGAGAGTGTCTGGACCCGTGCGCAGCGCCTGAATTGCATTGCGCCGAACGTTCGGGTGGTGCTCGAACCCGGCGTGGTGGCGCTCGACGCTTGCAAGTGCGCGTTGCTCTGCGCGCCGCTCACGCAACGTATCACCTACGACGACACCACGGGATTCTTCGACACAACGGAGAGCCCGCCTGGTTATCACCGAGTCGGGCTCGCGCACGGCAGCGTGAGCGGGATTCTGCAGGAGGGCATCGATTCGTCGAACCCGATCGTGCCGACGCGTGCCGCGAGCGCGCGTCTGGACTATCTCGCGCTGGGCGACTGGCACGGTCATTTGCGCGTCGACGAACGCACCTGGTATGCCGGCACGCACGAACAGGATCGGTTCCGCGGCAACGATCCGGGCTTCATGCTCGAGGTCACGCTGACTGAGCCCGGTGCAGCGCCGGCCGTCGAAGCGGTGCGGGTCGGCAAATATCAATGGCATCGCTGGGAAGAGACGATTTCGGTGCCGACCGATGGGGATTCGCTGAAGGCGCGTCTCAGCGCGTTGGGCGGTAACGACGTGCTGCGGCTAACAGTAAGCGGCACGACCGCGCTGGCCGAAGCCGAAGCGATTCGCGTCGCGGTGGAAGAGACTCGCGCGCGAGTGCGCGCCCTACGGGTCGATCTGAGCGGCCTGCAAGTGTTGCCCACCGCCGACGACCTCGCCGAACTCGGCGCGCAGAGCGGCTACCTGGCCAAGGTGGTGGCGCGTCTGCGAGGCTTGCAGGAGGACCCGCAGTCCGACCCGCAACAGGTCAAGCGCGCGGCGGAGGCGTTGTTGCTTCTGGCGCGTTTTCAACGTGAGTTGCCGCGCGAAGCGAGGTCCGCATGAAGCTGGAAAGTATCGCGATTCAGGAGTTCAAGCAGTTCACCGGACGGCTCGTGATCGACGATCTAGAGCCCGGACTCAATCTGTTCACCGGCCCGAACGAGGCCGGCAAGAGCACGATCGCCGAAGCCGTGCGGGCGGTGTTCCTCGAACGCTACAAGGCCTCGCATCTGAAAGATCTGCTGCCGTGGGGTAAGGCGAGCGGGCAGCCGTCGGTCGAAGTGACGTTCGATATGGACGGCACCGGCTGCAAGCTGTCGAAGCAGTTCGTCACTCGGCAGCGCTGCGAGCTGAAAATCGGTCAGGCGGTGTTCGGCGAGGATGAAGCAGAAGACAAGCTCGCCGCATTGCTCGGCTTTTCGCGTCCTGCGCGTGGACCGCTCAAGGCCGAAAACGCCGGCGTCCCTGGTTTGTTGTGGGTGCAACAAGGCGGCACGCAGGAGGTGCGCGATTCCACGGGACACGCGGCGCAGTATCTGCGCGATGCGTTGTCGCAACTGTCGGGCAGCAGCGAATCAGCGGGCGAGGATGCGCTGATTGCCGCCGTGCAGCGCGAGCTTCGTCAACTGCTCACTGCGCGCACGCAGAAGTCCACCGGGCCGCTGGCCGAAGCCGAGCAGACCTTGGCTGCGCTGATTGAAGAGCGCGACGATCTGGAGCAGCAGCGCCAGCAGTTCGACGAGAACATCGTGCGGCTTGCCACGCAGCAGGAAGCCTTCGACGATGCGCAGCGCAAGCGCCCCTGGGCGCTTCATGAGCAGAAGGCCGTGCAGGCGCAGCAACGCGCCGATGCCGCGGCGGAACTCGAACGCAGTTTTCAGGGCCTCGTGCAGTCGCTGAAATTGAGCGATGCGGAACTGGCGCTGTCGGTGCAGCAGGAGCAGCGCGCGACCGAACTGGAAGCGGCCGTGGCGCGCGAGCGTCAGCAACTCGACGTCGCGCGAGCCAACGTGTCGGCGCTGCAGAACGAACATGCGCAGGCTCAGGCGAGCGTGGCGCAATTCGAACAGGTGTACGCCGACGCGAACCGCGCGCACGAACTCGCTAACGCTGCGGTGACCGCGGGCGATTTGCGCAGCCAGATCGCGCTGCATCGCGCCGAGAGCGAGCGGCTTGAAGCGGCGATCGCCGCTGCGGGCAAGGCGAACGAGGCCGTGCTGGAGGCGACGCGCGCCGCTGCCGCGCTTGAAATCGACGGCGCGCAATTGAAGCGGCTCCAGTCGCTCGATGCCGAGTTGACCGTGCTGCGCGCGCGGACCGAAGCGGCGATGACGCGTATCGAATACCGGCTGAATGGTGCGATTACGATCGGCGGTGCAAAGGTAAGCGGCGAGGGCGTGCTGCCGCTCGACGAGGAGAAGCTGATCGGCCTGGGCGAACTAGGCGAATTGCGTGTGATTCCGGGCGTTTCGGATCTGTCCGCGCAATTGTCGGAGCGGGTGTCGCTCGAAACCCGGCATGCGCAGGTGTTGCAGACGCTGGGCGTGGCATCGCCGGGCGAAGCCGAGGCTAGGCAGGAGCAATGGAAGGCGCTGGTCGCACAGCAGAAAAGCCAGGCGAAGATTCTTGAGGTGCATGCACCGCAAGGTATCGACGCGCTGCGTGCAGCGTTGGCTTCGGCCGCCGCACGGCTGCAAACATCGAATGAGCGGCTGGCTCTATTGCCTGACGCGTCCACCGCGTTACCGCTCGACGAGGCTCGCCGGAATGCCGACATCGCGCGTGATGCATTGGAGTCCGCCAGAAAAGTACTGACGCAGGCGGCGGAAAGCAAATCCACCGCGACGGCCACGACGGAATCGCTCGCCACGCAGTTGCAACGCAAGGAAGCGCAACTGGGCGACGAAGCGTTTTGCCGCAACCGTGCGCAGTGGCAGACGAAAATCGTCGAGCAGCGCGTGCAGGTCGAGGCGATGAAGAAGCAGCTCGAAGGACGCGAGCGTGAGTTGGAAGCGGCGCGTCTGGACGATCCGGCGGCTGAGGCGAAACGCTATCGCGCGTCGGCGGAACTCGCGCGCAACGAGCAACACGAACGGCAATTGCGGATCGCGCATGTGCGCAGTCAGTTGGAGACGGTCGGCGCATCAGGACTCGGGGAGCGTCTTGCCTTGCTGAAGGCATCGGTGGAGCAGGCCACGCGCCGCCAGGACGAACTTGGCTTGCGGGCAAGTGCGTTGAGTTTGCTCGACGAGGTGCTCGTCGACGAACGCGATGCGGCCGTGGCGCAACTGCGTGCGCCGTTGACCGAACGGCTTGGACACTACCTCAAGCGGATTTTCCCGCAGTCGACGATTGCGCTTGGCGACGATCTGAGTCCCGCGACGTTGGATCGTTATGGCCGTGCGGATACGCTCGATGCGTTGAGCTTCGGCACGCGGGAACAACTTGGTATTTTGACGCGGCTGGCCTATGCGGATCTTTTAAAGGCGTCGGGCCGCCCGACCTTGCTGATGCTCGACGATGCGGCCGTGCATACCGATGCGGCGCGGCGCGATGCGATCAAGCGCGCGCTGATCGATGCGGCTACGCGGCACCAGATTCTGGTTTTTACGTGCCATCCGGAGCTTTGGGATGATCTGGGTGTCAGGCAGCGCGCGATCGAGGATTTGAAGGCGGCGGCTTAGGAGATGCATGCGGCAGCGATCGGCCGGCGCGCTTCGATTCACTCATACCATCGCGGCGTATAAACCCACTCACCACCGTCGACGCCGTTAGCAAACCCTCGCGTCGTCGACGATCCGACGATCACCATCGTCCGCATATCCACATCTGATGAGCGCAGTTCACCGAGCGTAATCGTACGCAGCGTACTGCCCGGTCTGCCGATATCGCGCCCGAGCACCACTTTGGTAACCGCAGCGCGATATTGCCGAACGATATCCAATGCCTTGTCGAGTTGCCACGGTCGCGCGCGGGAGATCGGGTTATAAAACGCCATCACCAGATCCGCTTCGGCCGCATGCCGGAGGCGTTTTTCGATGATCGTCCACGGCTTCAGGTTATCGGACAGCGACAGCATGCAGAAGTCATGGCCCAACGGCGCGCCGGCTTGAGCCGCGGTGGCCATGGCCGCTGACACGCCCGGCACGATCGACAATTCGACTGCGCGCCAATCCGGGGCGTGCGAGCCTTCCAGCGCTTCAAGCACCGCAGCCGCCATCGCAAACACGCCGGGGTCGCCCGACGACACCATCACCACGGACCGTCCCGTGCTGGCCAACTCGAACGCGTGACGCGCGCGTTGCATCTCCTCGCGATTGTCCGTGCCGTGTACGCGTTGATCCGCGCGAAACGGCCCGGCCATTTTTACGTAGGTTTCGTAGCCGAGGATATCGGTGGCTTCGTTCAGCGCTGTGCGAGCGGCGGGCACCATGAGTTCCGCACTGCCGGGGCCGAGGCCGATCACAGTCAATCGGCCGCGCGGACGACCGATCGTCTCTGGATCGATTGCCAAAGGCGCCAATGCCAGCGCAACGCCTGAATCTGAATCCTTGTGGAGCGTTTCGTAGGGGATGCGTAACGCAGCATGCAGCAAGCTGCCTGGCGGCTCGCCATCTTCGGGACGTGTCTGTGCGAAGCGCAGCGGCACGTTCAAGCTCGCTGCGGCCTCGGCAAGCACCGGGTCTGCCATTCGTTCTGCCGAAGCCAGGAGTGCCGCCAGTGAAAGCGCCGCAAGACCATGCGTGTCCAATGCCTCGCGCACGCGTGCTGCGATCGCCGCACCCGCACCCGCACCCGTCACCGCCGCCACCACACTCCGCGGATGAATCACCAACTCGTCATCACGCCCATCCCACACGCGCGGCGTCACGCGAATCGCGAGACGCGCCGACGCAGAGCGAGGCAGTTGCGCATCGTCGAGCCACGGTGCGTCGCCTTCGATCCGCGTGTTTTCGCCCGCCAGCAGGTCCGAAACGAAGCGCTTGCCTTGCGCTATATCGGCGAGAGCATAGCCTTCAGGCGGATTCAGCACGCACGTGCCGAAGCGCAATTCTCCGCTCGTCGTAATCGCCGGCGATACAGCCAACGCAGCCGCAATCTCACGCGCCATCACGTTGACGCCGGCTAGTCCGCCGAGCAAAGGCACAACCGCGCTGCCGTCTTCGGCAACCGCGAGTACCGGCGGCTCGACGCCCTTGTTCGACAACAACGGCGCGACGCAACGAATCACGATCCCAGCCGCGCACAACGCGACGATCGGCGTGCCGCGCGCATACAAACCACGCAGATGCGCGCCGAGCTCCGTGTACGAGACATCAGCCTCGACACGCCCATGCAAAGCATGCACCTGGGAACCCGCATACAGGGCCTGGATACGCCTCGCAGTCGTCAACGCGCCCACGCCGAGGATCACAATCGCGGGCGGCGTCATCCTTGCCATTTTTCCCCCGGCACGACGAGCAGCGAAAAGTACGGCGACGCCATCGGATCGACGTCGGCGAGCGGCACGATGCGCTGATTGCCCATCGTCGCGCGTTCCACGTAAAGCGCGCGATGCGCGAGACCGAGTTCGCCGAGCACGCGCCGCACCTTGTCGAAATTGCGGCCGAGTTTCATGATGACCGCGGCGTCCGCATCGGCGAGACGCCGGCGCAATTCGTCCTCAGGCAACACGCCGGAGAGCACCGACAAACTCTGATTGCGATACACCAGCGGCGAACCGAGCACAGCCGCACCGCCGAGCATCGAGCACACGCCGGGCACGACTTCGGCCTCGAAGCGCGCCGCGAGCCGGTCGTGCAAATACATATACGAGCCGTAGAAAAACGGGTCGCCTTCACAAATCACCGCGACGTCGCGGCCTGCACCGAGATGGCCGGCGACGATCTCCGCAGCGGTGTCGTAGAAATCGGCGATGATCGCTTCATAGGAAAGCGGCGGCTCGAGCGCTTCGGTGGTGACCGGATAAACGAGCGGCAGATGCTGCTGAGCGTCATGCAAATGCGTTTCAATGATGCTGAACGCGTTGCCCTTCTTACCCTTCGCGACAAAGTACGCGACTACGGGCGCCGCCTTCAGCAAACGCAGCGCTTTCAGTGTGATGAGTTCCGGGTCGCCGGGGCCGACGCCGAGGCCGAATAAACGTCCTTGCACGGTCATTTACTCGACCTCCGTGGCCAGCGCGTTCACCGCGGCGGCGGCCATCGCGCTGCCGCCGCGTCTGCCGTGCACCACGACGTAGGGCACGCCGCGACTGTCTTCGGCCAGCATTGCTTTCGATTCGGCCGCGCCGACAAAGCCCACTGGAAAGCCGAGAATCAACGCGGGTTTTGGCGCGCCGGCGTCGAGCATGTCGAGCAGATGAAACAGCGCGGTCGGCGCGTTGCCGATCACGACGACACTCCCGGCCAGATGCGGTCGCCACAATTCGAGCGCCACGGCCGAGCGCGTATTGCCGAGTTCGCGCGCCAATCCAGGCACGTCTTCGTGCGTGAGTGTGCAGATCACTTCGTTGTTAGCGGGCAATCGCGCGCGCGTGATGCCTTGCGCCACCATGCCGGCATCGCACAGAATCGGCGCGCCTTGCGCGAGTGCCGCGCGGCCTGCAGCGCCTGCGCCTTCAGAAAACCGAAGATCTTCAATCACGTCGACCATGCCACACGCGTGGATCACGCGCACGGCGAGCTTTTCGAGGTCGGCGGGGATGCGCGAGAGGTCGGCCTCCGCGCGTATCGTCGCGAAGGATTGGCGATAGATCTCCTGACCGTCGCGAATGTAATCAAGCATCTGAAGGGCTCCGGACCAGGTGTTCGAGCATGTCGGCGGCCTGTTCGATCGTGAGTTGGTGCGCGACGCAGTCACCGAAACCCGGTGAGGCGTCACGTCGGTAAAGGTCGTATGCGCCGGGGGCCACCGCCAGCAGCGTGTAGGGCGCGCGGTGCGCGGCGGCACAAGAGCGTTGGCATCCGCTTAGATGGACGTCGACACCGTCGGGCAGGCGATCCGCTAAAAGCAGCGCGTCGGCCTTGGTATCGGCGAGGCTTTTTGCACAGCCTGTAGAGCCGGCGCAGGCGATCAAGCGCGTACCAGGCTGCGCGGGGTCACAGGCGAGGCCTAGCGCGTTCATTGCGGCGAGCACGGCAGGCACCGCGTCCGATGCGATATCGGGCAGCAACACGCTTTGCCAGGGGGTCATGCGAAGCGTACCGTTGCCGCGCTGTTGCGCGAGCGTGGCAACGCCGCGCAAGGTCGCGGTGTCGAGGCGTCCGAGCGGCGGCTGGCCGCCTACGTGCCACGTTCCCACTACCCGTTGCGCGTGCGCGCCGAGTCGCAGCGTGGCGTCGGCTGGCGTGGCGCGTCGCCAGTTCGCGAGCGATGGGTCACGTGACAGCGGAAAATCGACATACGTTTGAGCGTGCTGCAATACGGCGTCGACGGAATGTGCGGCCAGCAGGTGACGCATACGCATGGCATCGGCTGCAGCCAGATCGAGGAACGTGTGCAGCAGTGCGCGGACAAGATCAGGGACTTGCGAAGGCAGTACAGCGGCAAGCGCACCCGCACCCGCGTTCGTCACCGCAGCTGGGCATCCCCCCAAACCGAACACAAATCGCACACCGTCTTCAGTTTGCGTCGCCGCCAACCAGACATCATGCGGATGATCCACCCGGGCAAGACGCTCACCGCCGTCGAGCGACAACGCGAATTTCGGCGATAGCCCCGCGAAACGCGCTTCGGTTTGCAGCAGCGTGAGCAGTTCGGCGCTGAGCTGCGTGGTGTCGAACAGCGCAAACGGATCGCGTCCGGCAGCAGGGCTCACCATCACATTGCGCACATCGTCTGCAGCGGATGCCGGTATCAAGGTTGACGCTTGCCTTGCGCCGGTCGCCGGAGCGGGGCCAAGGCCCGCATCGATCAGCGCCGCGATCAACGCCGCTTCATGGCCGACCCGCACCCCACGCACTTGCAGATTCGCGCGATTGGTCAGCTCGATCACGCCGGCCGCGTGCTGCTCGCTCGCGTCGGCGATCACGGCAGCCTGCGCCGCGCTCAACTCGCCGCCGGGCAATTTGATCCGGCAAATCCCACCGTCGCGCGCGGCGACGATGCGCAGCAGCCCCGGGCATGCCGACGGCCGCAGCGCAAGGGCTGCGTCAGGTAAAGCGGTGGAGGGCGAAGCTTGATTCAAGACGGACACCGGGTTTAGCGTCGCGCGACGGCCCGAGCAAGCCGCGAGGGGCATTACTGCGGCATCGGTACACCCCGCCCGATGTAGGCTGGCACGAACAGTCTCGCCGGCAGGTCTCCTGGCTGGCAGGTCATGGTCCGCCGCTGCCTTCCCGGTTGAACCAGTGGCGCGGAGCGCAGGCGGACTCGCTGCATACAGTTGCGGGGGCAGCCACAGTGACACTGTGTTCCCTCTTCGGCCCCGAAGGGCACCGGCGGCTGTATTATGCCTTTTTTCGAACAGCACAACGAGGCTGGACGCTTTGATCGGCGTGGCACAGCGCACTATTTGAAGATACAGAATGAGGATGGATGCATGCCGGCGTGGCTGACCGTGGTGGGCATAGGCGATGACGGCTTCGCCGGCTTGGGGAGGCCCGCGCGGCGTGCTTTGCTGGAAGCGTCGGTGGTTTACGGCGGCGAACGTCATCTGGCGATGTTGCCTGCGCGCCTCGCCGCGCGCCGTGCGGCATGGCCGCGTCCGTTCGATCTCGCGCCGTTGCTGGCGGAGCGCGCGGCCCCCGTGTGCGTGCTGGCGAGCGGCGATCCCATGCTGTTTGGGGTCGGTGCGACCTTGGCGCGGCAGCTGCCGCCAGGCGAGTTGCGGGTGCTGCCCGCGCCGTCGTCGTTGTCGCTGGCGGCCGCGCGGCTCGGCTGGCCATTGCAGGATGTCGCGACGGTCTCGCTGGTAGGCCGGCCGCTTCCGACGTTGAATACCCATTTGCATGACGGCGCGCGCGTGTTCGTGTTGAGCGCTGACGGACGCACGCCTGCTGCGCTGGCCGAATGGCTCGACACCCGCGGTTTCGGCGCGACCCGGATGACCGTACTGGAGCATTTGGGCGGCGATCTCGAGCGGCGCATCGACGGCCGAGCGGATCAATGGTCCACGGGCGAAGTGGCGGCGCTGAACCTGATTGCGCTCGAATGCTGTGCAACGGAAGGCGCTCCGCGTCTGCCGCTGACTTCCGGTTTACCCGACGACGCCTTTCGCCACGACGGTCAGTTGACCAAACGCGACGTACGCGCGATCACGCTGGCGCGCCTTGCGCCGACGCCGGGTGAATTGCTGTGGGATGTGGGCGCGGGTAGCGGTTCGATCGGCATCGAATGGATGCGCGCGCACCCGACCTGCCGCGCTATCGCGATCGAAGGGCACGCGGAGCGGCAGCGTTTTATCGAGCACAATCGCGATGCGTTGGGCGTGCCCGGTTTGCAACTGGTGGCCGGCCGCGCGCCTGATGCGTTGGCGGGGCTGCCGGTGCCGGATGCCGTGTTCATCGGCGGCGGCGCGACGGTGCCGGGCGTGCTCGACGCTTGCTGGGCGCGTCTGCGTGAGGGCGGCCGGCTGGTCGCCAACGCGGTCACCTTGCAAGGCGAGGCGGCCCTGACGGCGTGGCGTGAGCAATATGGCGGCACGCTGACCCGCATCGCGCTCGCCGACGCGCAGCCGCTTGGCGGCTTCGATACGTGGCGCCAGGCGCTGCCGATCACGCTGCTTGAAGTCACCAAGGCCGCCGACTCACCTGCTCAACCGTAATGCGCGAAGAAACGCCCGAACAACCCGCGCCGCTGCGTAGCGGCTACACGACCGGCAGTTGCGCCACCGCGACGTCGCTCGCGGCGGCACGCCTGCTGCTTGCGGGTGTCGTCAGCGAGGTCGCGGAGATCGTGTTGCCGAAGGGCCAGCATGTGCCGATGCCGCTGGTGTTTTGCCGCCTGAGCGCCGACGGCGCGGAAGCCGGCACCGTCAAGGATGCCGGTGACGACCCCGACGTGACGCACGGCGCAATCGTGTTCGCCCGCGTGCGGCTTTGCGCTGAACCGGGCGTGATTTTTCGGGCGGGGCCGGGTGTCGGCACGGTGACGCGTGCCGGCCTCACGCTGCCGGTCGGCGAACCGGCGATCAATCCGGTGCCGCGCAAGATGATGACCGCGCATCTGACCGATCTCGCGGTGGAGCATGGATACCACGGCGGTTTCGAAGTGACGATCGGCGTCGAAGGAGGCGAAGAACTCGCGCTGAAAACGATGAACCCGCGCCTCGGCATTCTCGGCGGCTTGTCGATTCTCGGCACCACCGGCATCGTGCGGCCGTTCTCGTGCTCGGCGTATATCGCGTCGATTCATCAGGGCATCGACGTCGCGCGTGCGAACGGCTACGTGCATCTCGCCGCCTGCACCGGCAACGCGAGCGAAGACGCGATGCGTGCGCATTATGGTCTGCCGGATATCGCGCTGATCGAAATGGGCGACTTCGTCGGCGCGGTGCTCAAGCATATGAAACGCGCGCCGGTCGAGCGCTTGAGCGTGTGCGGCGGCTTCGGCAAGCTCAGCAAGCTGGCGGCGGGACACCTCGATTTGCACAGCCGGAATTCGAGCATCGATCTGCAACGGCTTGCGGCGTGGGCCGCCGAACATGGCGCGGATGATGCCTTGCAGACGGCAATCCGCACGGCCAATACGAGCCAGCAGGCGGTCGCATTGGCGCGCGCGCAAAACGTGCCGCTCGGCGATATCGTCTGCCAGCATGCGCTCGCGGTAGCACGCGATATCGTGCCGCCGCAGGTCGCCGTCGAAATGTTCGCGATCGACCGCCAGGGCAATCTGATCGGAGCCGCGCAATGATGCGGGTGTTGCTGCTCGGGGGCACCGGCGACGCGTTGCAGATTGCACGGCAGTTCGGACCCGAGCACGTGTACAGTCTCGCGGGCCTCGGCAAGGTGCCGGAGGATCTGTCATGCGTGGTGCGTGTAGGCGGCTTCGGCGGCAGCGAAGGCACGGCGCGCTATATCGAAGACGAACGTATTGGGTTGGTGATCGACGCCACGCATCCGTACGCCGCGCAGATCAGCGCGAACGCCGCGCAAGCGAGCCGCGCGGCACGTGTACCGTGCTGGGCACTGCGTCGCCGGGGCTGGCAGCCGCAATCCGGCGACGACTGGCGCATGGTCGACGACTGGGCCGAACTCACGCAGATACTTGCCGCGTTCAGGCGGCCACTGTTCACGCTCGGCCGCGAACCACTCGCGCATCTCGACGAAATCCCGCCGCATCAGTGCTGGACCGTGCGCTGTCTCGATCCGCACGAAGGCAATGCACGTGCGCGGATTCTGGCGACACGCGGCCCATTTACGCTCGAAGGCGAACGAGCGCTATTCGGCACGGAAGCATTCGATGTCGTCGTCAGCAAAAACAGCGGCGGCAGCGCCACCGAAGCGAAACTCGAGGTCGCGCGCGAACGCGGCTTGCCGGTTGTCATGCTGCGGCGCCCCGAGTTGCCCGCAGTCGATCGCGAGTTCGAGCATGTGGCTGACTTGCTGGACGCGTTGCAAGCGTTGCCTTGAACCGCGCGTGCATGACATGCCGGCCCAATGAATCATGGAGTATTGAATGACGGTGTTTTTTATCGGCGCGGGTCCCGGCGACCCGGAACTGATCACGGTGAAAGGGCAGCGCCTAGTGCGCGGCTGTCCGGTGATCCTGTACGCCGGCTCGCTGGTGCCGGCCGCTGTTTTAGCGGGGCATAGTGCGGAGCAAGTCGTGAATACCGCCGACCTCGACCTCGATCAAATCGTCGCGTTGCTTAAAGCAGCACACGACAAAGGCCAGGACGTGGCGCGCGTGCATTCCGGCGATCCGTCGTTGTATGGCGCGATTGGCGAGCAGATCCGCAGACTTCGCGAACTTGACATTCCCTACGAGATCGTGCCCGGCGTGACGGCGACCGCGGCATGCGCGGCGACGCTCGGCTGCGAACTCACGCTGCCGGATATTTCGCAGACGCTGATCCTCACGCGCTTCGCGAGCAAAACGACCATGCCCGAAGGCGAACAACTCGCCGACCTCGCGAGGCATCGCGCGACCATGGCGATTCACCTCGGCGTGCGCCACCTGGCGCGCATCGTCGATGAATTGCGGCCGCATTACGGCGGCGATTGTCCGATCGCGGTGATCTATCGCGCGAGCTGGCCGGATGAAGAAAAGCTCACCGGCACGCTCGACGATATCGTCGCGAAAGTACAGTCGACAAATATCGAGCGCACGGCGCTGATTCTGGTGGGACGAGTGCTGGCTCCTGAAGGATTTGCGGAATCGACTTTGTACGCGAAAGGCGATTGAAGTCCTGGTAGCAGGCGCCGAATCAGTGGGCTAATTCAGGCTGCTTTGCCGCCAGCTTCACCCTCAACGCTTTCGCGGCTCGAACCATATTGTTCAACGCCGCTTCTGTCTCCGGCCAGCCACGCGTTTTCAACCCGCAATCCGGATTGACCCACAGCCGCTCGGCAGGAATCACTTCACACGCACGTTCCAGCAGCCGCTGCATCGCTTCCGTGCTCGGCACGCGTGGCGAGTGGATATCGTAGATGCCCGGGCCAATCTCGTTCGGATAGGCGAACGCACCGAAGCCGTCGAGCAGTTCCATCGCCGAGCGCGAGGTTTCGATGGTGATCACGTCGGCATCCATTGCGGCGATCGACGGCAGAATGTCGTTGAACTCCGAATAACACATATGCGTGTGAATCTGCGTCTGATCGGCGGCGCCGGCCGCCGAAATACGGAACACGCGCGTCGCCCATTCCAGATAGGTGGCCCAGTCGGCTTTGCGCAACGGCAAACCTTCGCGGAAAGCCGGTTCGTCGATCTGAATGATGCGGATGCCGGCCTTTTCGAGGTCCACCACCTCGTCGCGGATCGCGAGCGCGAGTTGCAGTGCCGTGGTTGAACGCGGCTGGTCGTCGCGTACGAAGGACCATTGCAGCATCGTCACGGGGCCGGTCAACATGCCTTTCATCACGCGATGCGTGAGCGATTGCGCGTAACGGGTGGTCTCGACCGTCATCGGCTCAGGGCGATAGACGTCGCCGTAAATGATCGGCGGCTTCACGCAGCGCGAGCCATAACTTTGCACCCAGCCGTTTTCCGTAAACGCATAGCCCCACAACTGCTCGCCGAAATACTCGACCATGTCGTTGCGTTCGGCTTCACCATGCACCAGCACGTCCAACCCCAGCTCTTCCTGCTTGCGCACGGCGATTTCGATTTCGGCGCGCATCCGCTGCAGGTAGTCGAGCGCGCGCAATTCACCACGCTTGTAGGCGGCGCGCGCGTGACGGATCGCAGGTGTTTGCGGGAACGAGCCGATCGTGGTGGTCGGCAGGAGCGGCAGGTCGAGCGCTTCGCGTTGCACGCGATTGCGCTCGGCGAACGGGCTGTTACGTTCCGCCATCGCAGTGCTCACAGCGGCCACGCGTTTTTGCACCAGTGCATTCACGACCGCGCTTGAGTGACGGCGCGCTTCCAATGCGAGGTCCGCGGCGGCGAGCTTCGGTTCAGCGGCGGCAGGATTGCGCAGGGCGAGCGCGATTGTGCCGACTTCGTCGAGTTTTTCTGTGGCGAAGGCGAGCCAGGATTTCAGATCGGCATCGAGTTTCTTTTCCGCGTCGAGTGACACCGGCACATGCAGCAGCGAGCACGACGACGCAATCCATAAACGGTCGCCAAACTCCGCATGCAGCGCCTGCAACGATTCGACGATATCGCCGAGATCCGCACGCCAGATATTTCGGCCATCGATCACCCCCGCCGACAGCACGGCATGCGCGGGCAATGCGGCGCGCCATGCATCGAGCTGTTGCGGCGCACGCACGAGATCGAGATGAACGCCGGCAATCGGCAGCCTCGCGACGCGCTGCGCGTGGTCTGCTGCGGTTTCGAAGTAGGTCGCCAGCAACACCTTGACGCCCGACGTGCCGAGCACCTCGTACGCTGCAGAAAACGCGTCGAGCCATTCGGGCGGCAGATCGAGGCACAGCGCCGGTTCATCCAGTTGCACCCATTCAATGCCGCGTTGCCTGAGCGTTTCCAGAATGCGGTTGTAGCGGATCACGAGCTTCGGCAGTAGGGACAAGCGGTCGAAACCGGCGACATGACTCTTCGACAGCCATAGATAGGTAATGGGTCCGATCAGCACCGGCTTGACTGGCAGATTCAGCGCGAGCGCTTCATTGATCTCGTCGAGCATCCACTCGATGCCGCCATCAAACGTTGTAGTCGGTCCCAGCTCCGGCACGAGGTAGTGATAGTTCGTATCGAACCACTTGGTCATTTCCATCGCCGGCTGCGCGTGATTGCCGCGCGCGAGTTCGTAGTACTGGCCGAGCGAGAGCGCCTTCGGATCGAAGCCGAAGCGCTCCGGTAACGCGCCGAGCAGCGCGCTCAGATTGAGCATCTGATCGTAGTAGGCGAAATCGCCGGCGGTGACGAAATCCAGTTTGGCGTCTTGCTGCAACTGCCAATGGCGCTCGCGCAACGCCTTCGCGACACCACGCAAGTAAATCTCGTCGGTTTCGCCGCGCCAGAACGATTCCTGCGCGAATTTCAGTTCGCGCTGCGCGCCGATGCGCGGAAAGCCGGGGATGTGCGTGCGGGCCATGTGGATTCCTTCTGTGCGTTGTCTGAATTGGCGCTCAGTGTGAAAGTCGCGCTATGATTCAACAAGCGACATGTTTTCACCAATGTATGAGCCACATTCATATCCACACGAATTCGTCCAAAGCGGAGCACCTGCATGCTTGAGCTTCGCCACTTGCGTTCGCTGATCGCCATCGCCGATTCCGGCAAGCTGGTGGCAGCCGCCGAACGCGTTCATCTGAGCCAGTCCGCGTTGTCGCATCAGATCCGCGATATCGAGTCACATTACGAGGTGTCGTTATTCGAGCGCACCAGGCAGGGCTTGCGCTTCACCGCCGCGGGCGAGCGGCTACTCGCACTTGGGCGGGAGACGATTGCCGCGGTCAGCGCGGCGGAGCGCGATCTCGTGCGTCTGAAAGGCGACACGCGCGGCGAATTGCGGATCGTGCTGGAATGCCATACCTGCTTCGACTGGCTGATGCCGGTGATGGACGAGTTCCGCCGCCGCTGGCCCGAAGTCGAAGTCGATCTGGTCGCGGGTTTTCATGCGGACCCGCTGCGTCTGTTGAGCGACGGCAAGGCCGACGTGGTGATCGGTTCGAAGCCCGCCACCAAGCGCAGCCTGCATATCGCGCCGCTGTTCCGCTTCGAGATTCTGGTGGTGATGGCGAACGAACACCGGTTGCGCAATAAGCGCCGCGTGGTGTCGGACGATCTGCGCGACGAGACGTTGATTACTTATCCGGTGCCTGAAGCGCGTATCGATCTGATTCGCGAAGTGCTGGAGCCGGCCGGCATCAAACTCGAGCGGCGCACGGCGGAGTTGACCATTGCGATCATGCAACTGGTGGCAAGCCGCCGCGGGATTGCGGCGCTGCCGAACTGGGGCGTAAAAAACTACGTCGACCACGACTACGTTCTCGCCAAGCGAGTCGGCGCCCAGGGCTTGTGGAGCGAGCTTTATGCGGTGGCTGCGAAAGGCTTCGCGAGCCGGCCTTACTTCGACGATTTCGTCACCATCGTGCGCGATATCTGCGCGGTGCAGTTAGACGGAATCGAACTGCTCGCAGCGCAAGCCTAAGCCTTGGCCTGGGCGACCCATGCGGCCACCCAGGCGCACAGCAATCCCTCTATCCTCCTGTCTTCAACTGCGCCCACAGCCGGCCTTCCAGGCGTTTGATCGGCGCCGGCAACGGCTTCAGCAAAAACAGCGTCTTCAATACCGATTCGGGCGGGTACACGGTCGGATCGTTGAGAATTTCCGGTCGCACGAATTTGCGCGCAGCCGCATCCGCGTTCGGATAGAACACCGCATTGGTGATCCCCGCGTGAACTTCAGGGCGCTCGATGTAGTTGATCCAGTTAAGCGCCGCTTCTGGATGCGGCGCATCTTTCGGTATCGCCATCATGTCGAACCAGACCGGCGCGCCGCCTTGCGGAATAAAGTATTTGACCTCGTAGCGCTTGTTGGCTTCGCGTGCACGATGGCTCGCCATCGACACGTCGCCCGACCAGCTCAGCGCGAAACAGATATCGTCGCCGGCGAGATCGTTGATGTAACTCGTCGCGTTGAACTGGGTGATATACGGGCGGATTTTCTTCAGTGCTTCATAGGCGGCCTGATAGTCGGCCGGATTCGCGCTGTTCGGATCGCGGCCGAGATAGTGCAGCGTGACCGCGAACACATCCGTCGGCGCATCGAGCACGGACACGCCGCAACGCTTCAGCTTGCTCAGATATTCGGGCTTGAAGAGGATGTCCCAGCTATCGAGCGGTACATCATCGCCAAGAATTTTTTTGACCCGCGTGACGTTGTAGCCGAGACCCGTAGTGCCCCATGCCCACGGCACCGCGTATTGATTGCCGGGGTCCGCGTCGGCCACCAGGCTTAGCAGAGTGTGGTCGAGATTCACCAGGTTCGGCAGTTTCGATTTGTCGAGTTTCTGGTAGATGCCGGCTTCGATCTGCCTGGCAAGAAAGTTCGAGGTCGGCACCACAACGTCGTATCCGGTCGAGCCGGTCAGCAGTTTGGCCTGCAAGGTTTCGTCGCCGTCGTAGACGTCGTATTGCACGTGAATACCGGACTCTTTTTCGAAGTTCGGCACCGTATCTTTCGCGATGTAGTCGGCCCAGTTGTACAGGTTGAGCTGCTTTTCGTCGGCGTGCGCGGTGGTGCCGAACGCGCAGAACGCGCCGAACAATAGCGCTGCCAGCATCGGTGCGGGCGGCCTCGTCTTCGTGGCAGTGTGGAGCATGGTGGTCGTCCAGTGAGGTTTCAACAGAGCGGTCGCGGCCTTACATGCGCTGATGGCGTTGCAGTTTCTGATTGCGCATCAGGCACAGCATGTCGGCGGCAAGGTGGGCTGCGGCAAGCGCGGTCACGTCGCTGTGGTCGTAGGGTGGCGAGACCTCCACCACGTCCGCGCCCACCAGATTCACGGGGCCCAGCGCGCGAACGATTTCCAAAGCCTGCGCGGAGCTGAGACCGCCCGCCACCGGCGTCCCCGTGCCAGGTGCGAAGGCCGGATCGAGACAGTCGATGTCGAAGGTGAGGTAGGTGGGCGCATCGCCGACGATCGACAGTACCTCGTCGATCGTCGCCTGCGCGCCGTTGCGATGGACCCACGGCGCGTCCAGAATGCGCACGCCCATGAAGTCGTCGTTCCAGGTGCGAATGCCGACTTGCACCGAATGGGCGGGATCGATCAGTCCTTCACGGATCGCCTTGTAGAACATCGTGCCGTGGTTCAGCGAGTCGGGGTTGTCGTCCGGCCAGGTGTCGCAATGTGCGTCGAAATGAATCAGGCTCAGCGGTTTGCCGTATTTTTCAGCGTGCGCGACCAGCAGCGGGTAGGTGATGTAGTGGTCGCCGCCGAGTGTCAGCATGCGGGTGCCGGTCGCGAGAATCTCGCGGGCGTGAGCGATGATCGCGTCGCGAATGCCGAGCGGGTTGTGGGCGTCGAACCAGCAGTCGCCGTAGTCGACCACGTTCAGATGATCGAACGGATCGATACCCCATGGAAATGCACCCAGTTCGGCCAGTTGCACGGAGGCGGCGCGCATGCCCGCCGGCCCGAAGCGCGTGCCGGGGCGGAAGGTGGTCGCGAGGTCGAGCGGAATGCCCGACACGGCAACGTCGACGCCGGTGAGGTCGCGCGTGTAGGGCCGGCGCATGAATGACAGCACGCCGGCATAGGTCGGGGCAGGGTGTTGCTCACCAGCGCTGGCGGCCAGCGTGGCGGCGACGGGTTGCAAAGCGTTCAGGTTCAGGGTCATACAGGTCGGTCCGGTCGGTTTGAACGAGCGTCGTCACACAAATATTTCTCATGTCTGCCGAAGCGGCAGGCGGCGTGTAACGGGCAACTGGCGCTATCATTGCGGGGCAATATTCCGGCGAAAAGCGAAGAATCTTGCTGGAAGTATCGATATTTCTAATATCTGAGCCCGACGATCCGATGCGTAGACTTCCGCCTCTGCAGGCTTTGCTTGCTTTCGACGCCGCCGCGCGCCTGGGCAGCTTCACGCGCGCCGCGCAGGAACTGGCACTGACTCAATCCGCGATCAGCCATCAGATCCAGCAACTCGAGGAGTGGACCGGGCAGCCGCTATTCCGGCGGATCGGACGCGGCGTCGCGCTGACGGCCGCCGGCGCGTTGTATGCGCAAACCGTGATGACGGCGCTCGCCACCCTGGCCGACGGGCGCGATCGCATCGAGCCGTATGGCAATCCGGATTCGGTGATCGTGGTGTGCGCGCCGCAGTTTGCCTCCGGCTGGCTGATGCCGCGCATGCGGGCGTTTTCCGAGGCACTGCCGAACCTCGAAATCTGGCTCGTCACGGGCGAAGAGGTCAACGAGATCGATCGCGTCGACGTCGATCTGGTGGTGTCGGCGAGGGAGATTCGCACGCCGGAAGTGGTGTGCGAGTTGCTGCTCGAAGAAGCAGCGGTTGCTATCTGTGGGCCCATGACCGCGCAGCGTCTGCGCTCGGCGTCATTTCCAGAGGTCCTGACGCAGGCGCCTTTGCTGGTTCAGGAGGCACGGCCCGAGTGGGCGCCGTGGCTGCCTGAATTAAGGCGAGGCGGGGTGCGTACGCGACGTGCGATGACGGTCAGCGACCCGCGCTTTCTCGTGGCGGCCGCCGAGCAGGAGGCGGGGATCGCGATGGTGTCCCGGCTCACTGCCGGCGACGCATTGACGAGCGGGCGCGTCGAGATCTTGCCGCAGGTGCCGGGCTTCGCGCTCGCGCCGCTCTGGTTGATGCGCTCGGCCCAACCGGCGCGCTCCGCGGCGGTGGATGCGGTTTATGCGTGGATGATGAGGCTCTGCCGGGACGGTGATTGACGCACAGCGGGTTCAGTCCTCAAGCGGCGACAACGCTTCAAGCGGCATCGTCTTCCCTGTTCCAATGTTGACTGAGGGCACGAACCCTAACAGCACGACCACAAAGATCGCAATCGCAAAGATCGCAATGAAGGTCAGGTGCAGCGACTGATGCAACACCATGCGAATCATGTTGCTATCGGCGAAACTCGCCGCCTGATTCTGCAGCAGTGATTTGAGCTGATCCGAGGTGACGACGGCGACGCCCTGCGAGTGACTGAGGCCGAAGTTGAGCACCGCGCCGAACAGTGTCGCGCCCAACGTGCTGCCGAGATTGCGCGAAAAGAGATTCGATGCGGTCGCGCTGCCGCGCTCGTCCATTTTGACGATTTCCTGGATCAGCACCAGCGAACTGACGCTCGACGTGCCCATGCCGAAGCCCATGATGAGCGAACCGAACGCCGCGATGAGCGGCGAGCCGCCCGGCGCCAGGAACAGCAGCAGCACCGCGCCGATCGGCACGAACGCGCTGCCGCCGATCAGGATGCGCCGTAAGCCGATCCGTTGAAATGATTTCGCCGCGAGCGTCGCGCCCACCGGCCAGCCCACCATCATCATCGTGAGCGCAAGACCGGCGACCACGGGCGAGCGGTGCAGCACGCCCTGAACATACATCGGCAGGAAGGTGGTGGCGCCCATCAGGATCATGCCGGACAGCACGGTCGCGGCATTGCACGCGGCAATCGGCCGGCGGCTCCAGAGCGAGAACGAGATCATCGGTTCAGCCGCGCGGCGCTCCTGAAACACGAACAACAGCAGGCACAGCATGAACGCGCCACCCGCGAGCGATGCTTTGGCAATCTCGTTGTCGCCCGCGTAAGTCAGCGCCATCATCAGTGCGGCAATCGCCGCCATGAACAGCGCTGCCCCGGCGAAATCGATCGACGGATGCGTGTGCCGCTCCGTTTCGCGCAGGAACGCGATGAAGCCCGCCGCGGAGGCCAGGCCGATCGGCACGTTCATCCAGAAGATCCACGCCCATGAGAGATTGTGAATGATGAAGCCGCCCACCATCGGCCCCACCACCGCTGAGATGGCCCATACGCTGGCAAGATAGCCTTGCACCTTGCCGCGTTCGTGCGCCGGATAGAGGTCGGCGACGATGGTCAGCGTAACCGGCTGGATCGCGCCTGCGCCGATGCCTTGAATGAGGCGGAACATGATCATCGCCGGCATTGACCAGGCGAAGCCGGCCAGCACCGAGCCGATCAGAAAGATCGCGATGCCCGCGAGCATGACCGGCTTGCGCCCATACAGATCGGCGAGTTTGCCGAAGACCACGGTCATCGCGGTCTGGGTGAGCAGGAACGACGAAAAAACCCAGCTATACAAATGGAGATCGCCCAGTTGCGCGACGATCTGCGGCATGGCGGTGGAAACGATGGTGGCTTCGATGGCGACCATCGCCATCGAAGCCATGACGGCGGCAATGATTAGAGGACGCGACGATTGCGGGCTGCGGGACATGGAGCGGTAGTATTAGGATGTTGGAAGCGTCTCACGGCGGGCGAGGTGACATGCACGCCGCGACGCATAAGCGCGGCCGCTCAAAGGCGGCCGATGTCGAGTATGCACCTTGCTGGGAATGTGTGCTGGACGCGCCCCGCCATGCCAAGGCTAAACGGGCTTGGCACAGGGCTTGCACGTTCAACGTATCTTTCGACAAATGGAGAGTCATTATGAGGATCGAATTCACCGGACGCCGCGAAGTGGTGGCAGCAGCGCGCGTCGCCTTCGAAGCCAATGTCGATGGGGCAGACGTCTGGTGCAGCGTGTCGCTGGATGCGCTAAACGACCATTTCGGCAACGGGGGGCCATCGGCGCACAATCTGGTCGGTACCTTCGAGGCAAACCGCGCGCGGATTGAAAATGCTACGCGACGGGTACTTGAAAAGAACGGGGGAAAGTCCGTGGAACTCGAAACCGGAGATTTCAACTGAGGCGCCGGTGACCGCGATTCACGCGGGAAGTCGGGCAACCGTGGCGGCCGGCGGCTGTGCGTCTTGACCGCGTGACAACAAGAATTGAGGTGCTCGATGCAGACGCATACGCTTGATCATCGTGGCTACGAGATCGCCGTGCAGCCCGAGAAGAATGAGTTCGGCGCGTGGCGCGCGATAGTTAGCGTGCGCCACGCGACCGACCCCGTGGCGCAATTCCGTCCCGAGACGGTTCAGCCGGAATGGCTCACCGAGGAAGAGGCGGTACGCGATGGATTCGAGTGGGCCACGCGCCTGATCGACCACAAGCTCACGTCGTCGTCCGACGAGATATGAGGCGACGCGTGATGATCTGGAGAACGTCGTGCAGGAAATCATAGAAGGGTTCATCCGCTTTCAACGCGAGGTCTTCCCGCAGCAGAGTGCATTGTTCAAACGTTTGTCGGCCGCGCAAAATCCTGGCGTGCTGTTCGTGACCTGCTCGGATAGCCGTGTCGTTCCCGAGTTGTTGACGCAGACGGAGCCCGGGTCGCTGTTCGTGATTCGCAACGCGGGCAACATCGTGCCGTCTTATGGCCCGGAACCGGGCGGGGTATCGGCCACCGTTGAATATGCGGTGGCGGTGTTGGGCGTGCGGGATATCGTGATTTGCGGTCATTCCAATTGCGGGGCGATGACGGCGATCTGCACGTGCAAGAACCTCGAACACCTGCCGGCAGTCGCGGGCTGGCTCCGGCACGCGGACGCGGCGAAAGCGATCAATGCCTCGCGAACTTACCAATCGGATGCCGAGCGCCTCGACGCATTGGTCAAAGACAACGTGATTGCTCAACTCGCGAATATCCGCACTCATCCATCAGTGGCCGTGGGGTTGGCGAACAAAACACTGCAACTGCACGGCTGGATTTTCAATATCGAAAGTGGCGCAATGCTTGCGCTCGATGGGCGCACAGGGACGTTTTTGCCGTTGGCGGACAACCCTGAAATTTACGCCGTCTAATGTGACGTTTCGATGTGGGGGCGGCCCCGCGATTGCCGGGGCGCCTTTCACAGCGCTGTATTTTCCTCAAGGGAACCCTATGTCAACTCAATCCCCGCATATCGATAGTTACCTGTTCGAGCCCGTCAAGCTTGGACCGCTGCAGTTGCCGAATCGCATCGTGATGGCGCCACTCACCCGCAGCCGCGCGAAGGAAGCGGATGTGCCGAGCGAACTGGCTGTCGAGTACTACGTGCAGCGCGCAACGGCAGGGCTCATCATTGCGGAGGCGACGCAGATTTCACCGCAAGGCAAGGGCTATGTGTTCACGCCCGGTATTTATGACAGGGCCCAGGTGCAAGCATGGAAACGCATTACGGATGCCGTGCATGCGAAGGGCGGCCATATCTATCTGCAGTTGTGGCACGTCGGCCGCATTTCGCATCCGTCGCTGCAACCGGACAATGCCTTGCCGGTAGCGCCGTCGGCGATCAAACCCGAAGGCCAGGCTTACACCGACGACGGCTTCGTGCCGCTCGTCACGCCGCGCGCGCTCGAAACCCCGGAAATGGCGGGCATTGTCGAGCAATATCGCGTGGCCGCGGAAAACGCGAAGGCGGCGGGCTTCGACGGCGTGGAGATCCATGCAGCAAATGGCTACCTGCTCGATCAGTTCCTGCGTGACAAGACCAATCAACGGACCGATCAATATGGCGGCTCGATCGAAAATCGCGCACGTCTGCTGCTGGAAGTTGCCGACGCCGTATCGGATGTGTGGGGCGGCGAGCGCGTTGGTGTGCGTATTTCGCCGCTCAGCAGCTTCGGCGATATCGCCGACAGCAATCCCGAAGCACTCTTCAAGTATGTGGTGACACAGCTCAATGCCCGCAAACTCGTCTATCTGCACGTGATCGAAGGCGATACAGGCGGCACGCGCGACGTGCCGGGCGGCTTCGATCTACAGGTCTTGCGCGAGGCATTCGACGGCCTGTTCATGGCGAACAATGGCTACGACATAGCCCTGGCGCAGAAGACGCTCAAGGCGAAACGCGCGGATCTGATCGCGTTCGGCCGGCCGTTCATTTCGAATCCCGATCTGGTCGAGCGACTCAAGGCCGGCGCGCCGCTGAACGAACCGGATCAGGGCACGATGTACGGCGGCGGCGCAGAAGGGTATATCGATTACCCAACAATGGATGAGGAAGGGAAGCGCTGAGTTGCTCGATACCTGCTCGCCCGGGTTATAGAGGTCGAGTAGGTAAGCGCGAGCCTGCTCGCAGTTCCGGCAATCATCAGATGAAACGCCTGTCGGCAAGCCGGCTTTTTCGGACAACATTCCCTGCGAGAGCGGACGAATCGAAGCCTGCGGGCTATTACGAGCAAATAGCACGCATCCAGCTTGCCCTCATCTTCGTAAGTGACGCTACCGGCCCGAATTCGCGGTCGTTGCGGCGATATCATTTGATGCACTGCCAACCCTCTGATGAATTCGGACACGCTTGCGTCACCGCAAGCGTGCATGTCCACGATTTGAGGGAAGACGTCATGTATAGCGAACCGAGGAAGATTGTTCTAACAAGCCTGTTTGTGGGCGCGGCGGCGATTGCGACTTATGTATCGCAGTCGGATAAAAACTGGTTGTCGGTCGACGAATTCGGCCCTGAGCGTGGCGATACGTCGGCTCACCAGATGCGTGGCGACACGATGACGGGCTCGGTGAGTTCCGGGCCGGTCGCCGCACACAGCGACTCAACGGCCGCCGTTGCCGGCGACCTGCAGGCGGCGCGCAATAGTCTGCAACGCAACGATCTAGTCGCCGCCCAGGCGCAACTGGACGCGGTGCGGTCGGTACACGAAGACGACGAACAGATTCGCGTCCTGCAAAGAGAAGTGCGGGCTCGCACGGAGAAGGCGCAGCATGCGCTGGCGGACACGCATGCGGAAAACACGGCGCGACAGGCATCGAAATCGACACGATCTTCGTCGACGTCGCCGGTAAGCAGCGTCCGCTCCCACGAAAACCACGCCGCGGCGCGTGAGCATTCGAACCACGCATCCCGTGACGCGAAGAGCCGGCGTGCACCGGAAACCTTCGTGGCGGGCGTTAATACCAACGCTTCGAGCGGGCAAACAACGGGCGCTGGCGCACCGGTTGTTGCGAGCGAACCTTCTTCCACGCCGGCCGAACCGAAGGTTGTGGCGAACGTAAACACCGTGCCTGCCGCGTCACCGCGCACCCAACAAGCGGCGGCGCCGAATTCTCCGGCGCAGACCGTGCCGATGCCGGCTGCAGGTCAACTCGCGCCGCCGGCCGGCACCCTGTTGAAATCGGACGCGGGTCAAAAAACGCGCGCACAGGTGCGCGCGGAAATCGCCCGCGCCCGCGACGACGGCAGCCTTCCACCCTTCGGCAATCCGGATCCCGCCGGTCCCGGCGGGGCGCCGAGCCTTACCACCGCGCCGCGACCATGAAGCCGCGCATGCAGACGGTTATCGCAACGATGCAGCGAACCACCCGAAAGTGCATTCTTCCGTGCGAGAGACTGCAAGCGGGGTAACCGACGGGCAACCCATGTCGATGTAGACGCGGCGATGGGCGATGGGTGCTTCCGCAAACGCGCAGCAGTCAGGTAACTTGTTCACGCAAACGCCGGAAGCGCCCGCCCTTGCCGCGTAACTTCGACCTGCCGAAAGCCGATTGACGGGACAGCGTTGTGTCTTGCTGTCTTTTGGCGGAAAGGCAATGCTCGGACGTGAAACGATAGTACATACCTGATACCTGCGCCCCGGTTCATACAACGCCATCGCCGCAGATCAGCTTACCCGGCTCGTGTGTGACGCCATGACGGCACGAGTTGCGGCTCGACAGCTCGCGCATCGTGCGGGCTTCTGGATTGCTCCACGAAAGAACATGTGGATCAAATCTACGGATAATAACGGCAGCGCTGAGAAAAGCGAACTGTCTCGCACGCTCGGTGAGGAGCAACTTGAATCTTTTTCCTTGCACGCTGGTTTATGTGGATGTCGATGCGAGGCCGGGTGCGAACTCGACGAATCGCGATCCACTGTCATATGTGAGTCAGGCGATCTGCCTGAACAACAGTTTGCGGAAGGTCGGCATGCCGACGCTGACCATCATGACAAACGCACCGGTACTGGTTGCGAAACGGCTCGAAAGCATGGCGCCGGAGCACCGGCCCGCGCTGATGACTTTGAATGCAACGATCGAGTTGCCGAAGAACACGCCGTTCTACGCGGCGCATTTCAAACTCGATTTGATGGACCAAATGGCCGATTCGCTGCCTGCCGACACGATGCTGTTGCTGCTCGATGCCGACATGGTGGCGCTGCTTCCGCTCGACCGCGAGTTGATCGAACGGTGCGCCGAAGCGGGCCTTGGCGCGTTCGATATTTCGGATCAGGTATTTCCGGCATACGGCAGTGATCGTGTCGTCGCGGATCTGGAAATCGTCGCGAATCGGCGGCTCAGAAATCCGCGCTGGTACGGCGGCGAATTTCTGCTCGCAACGGCCGACTCATTGCGCCGGTTGGTGCCCTGCGCGCGCGCCACGTACGAGCGCTATATCAGCGAAAGCGAGCGCGTGAAGCATCACGGCGACGAAGCGTTCATTTCCGCGGCGCTCAATGTGCTGATCGACGAAGGGCACGGCCTGATCGAGGTCGGCGCATATCAGGCGGTTGGCCGTCATTGGCCCGGCAATAATTATCGGGACGTGCGATGGTTTCGCTGCTGTTCGTTCGTTCATTTGCCGGGCGGCAAGGCGTTGCTGGAAAAGGAGGCGCGTTTTGTCGATTTCGCTCCGGATCGCTTCTGGCGCCGTCTGCGCATGGCGCACCTGCGCGGCCGCGTGCGCCATGCGGTGAAACGGATCGCCAGGTGGCTAAGTATCGAGCGCCTCGCAATGCGGTCCGCTTACGCCTTGCGCAGCGAAAAGAGTTAGGCGCTAGCGCAGGCCGCTTACTGCAAGTCCCGGTCCGCGCCGCGTGGTGATGCAGCGCGAGTGCGCGTCCGGCGTTTCGCCGCGAACCCGCGCCTGCGCTGTTCAGATTTTCACATTTTCACGTCAATGCGCCCATAAACCCCGTCTGCTTCCTCATTAGGCCCCGCAGCGAAAAACAGCGTGTTGGTCGGCTGATTATCGAGTCCGTTGCCGAACGCGATACCCCAAAGCCCGTGTTGCACGAACGTGGTTCCGTCCGACAGACTGACGGCACCGAGGGATTTGCCGCTTGCCGGATCGAAAGCGTTGATCGTGCCGTCGCCGAAATTGCCGATCAGCACGTCACCGCTGAACCTGCCGAAATTGCCTGGCGCCTGGGCGACGCCCCACGGTGCATTCAGCGGACCGGCCGACGCGAAGTGCTGCAACAGATTGCCGGCCGTATCGAATACGTCGACGAAGCCCAGACCCGGGCCGTCGAGGTTGTCGTGCGCGGCAGCGTTCTGTTTGGCGTAGGTGACGAAGAGCTTCGTGCCGATCGCCTGGATGCCGAACGGCGCAAAGCCTGCGGGCAGTGAAGTGTCCTGAAACTTGCCGGGCATCGCGATCTTCGCGAAGTTCTTGTCGAACACATCGATCTTGTTGTTGTGAAAGTCGGTTGCATAGAGGAAATTCGCCGTGCCGTTGCTGGCGAGCGCGAGACCCTTGTAGACCGCGCCGCCGCTGCCGTCGTCGAACATGACGATCGCGGCCGTGGGAGCGACCGCCGGCGCCCATGCGGTGATCGTGCCACCTTCGCCGGAAAAGATAAATGCACCCGCGCCGGACTTGCCGCCCTGGGTGACGGTGAAATCCGTGGTGCCGTTGAACACGATGCCGGTGGGATTCGCGGGTCCGCTGATTCCATTCGGAATGCTGACGACAAGGGATTGCGGCACGCCGTTGCCGTCATAGAGCGTCGCGACCGATGTTCCATTGTCGGCGACCCAGACGAAGCCCTTTGGATTGAACGCGATACCCCACGCGTTTTTCAGATTCGCGTCGGTGTGCGGCGCAGGGACCGCACCATCGGAAACCAGCGCGGTCGTGGTGAACGGCGGCGAGCTGATCGACCCCGAACCTCCTCCGCACGCGACGAGACCCGTCAACGCCACGCCGCCCACGACGACGCTCAATACCTTAAGCACAGACTTCATGACCGCACCTCTCTCATGACCGATGGTCGTTGCGGTTATTGAACGTGCGGTGTCGAGCGTTTATTCCTTTGCCGGTGAACAAAATTTGATCTGAAGCGCTCGCGCTGGCGCGATCGTTTGAGAACGCGCGAGGCGCTATCAGATCGTCCCGAACAGTGCCCGAGGACGCTCCTTGAGCGTGCCCGTCAACAGCCGCAGCGCATCCTCACGCGAGGTGGACCGCGGCATATCGAACGGATTTCTGTTCCTGGAATAAAACCGGCGGCACGACAGTCTTCCTGATGAACCGACTCGTGAGGCCCGCCGGATGATCCCGCGGTTTGCCTGCGAATCCTTATCGCGAGGTCAACATGTCGTCACATCATTCATTCGATCCTGCATTCGACCCATCACGTCGTGGCGCGCTGAAATGTCTCGCTTTCGGTGGCGTAGGCACAGTGTTCGTTCTTGCCGGCGGCATACTCACGCCCGTGGAATTGGCCCTCGCGGCAGACGCGAAATCATCCTCGGTGACCAGGGGAGTACCGCTTTTCCTGCAGATCAGCGACTCGCATATCGGCTTCAATAAGGAGGCGAACCCGGACGTCGCAGGCACCCTCATGCAGACGATCGACTATGTCAATGCCATGCCCGTCAAGCCCGCGCTGACCATCCATACGGGCGACATCACGCATCTTTCCAAGCCGGCAGAGTTCGATCTCGCGGCGCAGTTGATGTCGAGGCTGAATATCACGGAGCTCCATACCGTGCCGGGCGAACACGACGTCACGGACGGCTCAGGGACCGAGTACTTCAGCCGCTTCGGCCAGGCCTCGGAGAATAAAGGCTATTACAGCTTCGATCACAACGGCGTGCACTTCATCGCGCTCGTCAATGTGATGCATTTCAAGCCGAACGGTTTGGGCAACCTGGGCGACGATCAACTGGCCTGGCTTGAACACGACCTGAAGAGCCGTTCCTCCAGCACGCCGATCGTCGTATTCGCGCATATGCCGATGTGGACGATCTACGAGCCTTGGGGGTGGGGCACCGGCGATGCCGGACAGGCAATGAATTATCTGAAGCGTTTCGGCTCGGTGACGGTGCTGAACGGCCATATTCATCAGATCGTGTCGAAGGTCGAAGGCAATATCACCTTCCATACCGCACGCTCAACGGCCTATCCGCAGCCGAGCGCCGGCCAGGGCCCCGGCCCCGGTCCGCTTACGGTAGCGAGCGATCAGCTACCCAGGATGCTCGGGGTGACCAGCATCAAGATCGTACGTCATCCGCTCAAGGCGACGCTTGCCGATACGACACTCGTTTGATTTCGGATTTTTTTTGCTCTCAGGAGATCAGTTATGCAAACGAATGCAATTCGTCAGACTTTATGTGTGCTGCTCGCGAATTCAGCGCTCATTGTGGCATCGGCCAGTCCGTTGGTTGCGCAAGCGGAAACGCCTAACACCGTGGTGATAAAAAATTTCATGTTCTCACCCATGGCGCTGACGATCAAAGCCGGCTCGACGGTGACGTGGAGAAATCTCGACGGCGAACCGCATACGGTCGTGAATGATGCGGGCATGTTTCGCTCCGCCGCGCTCGATCAGAACGATACGTACCAGTTCAAGTTCGATAAGCCGGGTGTCTACAAGGTGTTCTGCGGCATCCATCCGAATATGAGGGAGACGATCACGGTGCAATAGGTGCGGAATCGGGCGGGGCGCGCTACGCCCCTGAACGGTGCGCAGAACACGCAGTGCGGCTTAACCGGAAGGCGCATAGCAGCGGGTTCTGCGCGGGCGTGTTTGTTGCATACCAGATAGCGCCCGGCGCGATGCTCGCATCGCCACCCCGGGCCCAGCGTGCAGACTCAGCCTGTGGGGTTTCGCGGCACTGCCTGTTGCTACACGCGGCGTTGAATCTTTTACCTGTTTCTCCGATGTGCAGCGAACTCGCAAAGCTGGCGTTTAAAGCGCAGCATTGTCATAGTGTCTCTACCCGCGAGTGACTACATTCTTCTAACAATTCCAGATTGACCCGCGCGAAATCGTGTGAACAAAGTCTGCCGACATGTCAGACGTAAGGATTCCGGAGCGTATTGCGATGTTCGACGATACCGAGTTGCCAAAATCTGTTGTAGATGGTCCAGATGCCGGTTTCGATGCTGGCTCCCCGCCGTCGGCTACGCCACCGCCTGTGCGATTCGGACGTCTTGCACTCTGTGTCGCGGCCGCAAGCGCGCTGACTTTGGGCGTGGTGGGCACCATCGCGTACGGCGTCTGGTTCAATCACGATCAGCAAGCGTATGCCGCGGCTATGACCGGGGCGCGGCAAGCGCTCGGAACGGCTGCATCGGGAGCGGTAGGGCCGGTGTCGGCGAAATCGACTACAGCGCCGAGACCGGCAACCCGGGTGGCAGCGCCCCGATCGGGAGTAGTTGCCGCCACGGGGGCGACGGGAACGCAAGCAACAGCACGTACACCGGTGACAACAGGAGCGCAATCGGTAGCAGCCGTACCGGCATCCTCGTCAACACGTGAAGATGAGGAAGGCGGAAAACAGGCCTCCTGGTCCGGCCCGGTCATGCGACCCGCGACGCCCGTGTCTCGTCAAAGCAACGTCGCCGACGCAACGCCCGCAGCGTCCGAGTCTTCTGTCTCTCCCGGTCGCCGTGCGGCGACCCCCTCCAATGCTTCTGCGCAGCAGTTGGCAACCGGGCGCCCGGGCCGGGATGCGCATCTCGCGCAACAGGATCGCCGGCCTTCTTCAGCGGTAAATCCCAAGCACAAGGGCAATCTCTTCGCGCGGGTGAGTTCGTTCTTTCGTCGCGTAAGCTATCGGCAGCATGGCCACGGAAACCGGCAGGACATCTACTCCCACCCCTGAGCGGCTTCGCATCGGGCGCGCCATTCCCGGGCGCGACCTCGCGATCCGCTTCAGGCCTGGGCCGGCTACGATCGCTGCGGCCTCGATGCTTTGTCTGTTGATTGGTCTTCTGTATCTTGCCCTGCAAATCAGGACGATCTTCTCCGACCAGTTGAAGCAGGAATATGCGGGGCTTGTTCTTGACGCGGTTGAACGGGCTGAAAGCGCCCGCAGTCTGGTCGGCGTTTGGCAGCAACTGCCCGACGCTACCGAAGCCCGCGCAGTTGGGTATCGGCAAGCGCGAACCGAACTCGCCTATCGCCTCACTTCACTTGCTGCGCTGGTGAATGCGAGTCCGTCCGCGGTGCCGCTTCTGCCTCCCTCCGCGCTCACACCTAAGGCCGATCTGCGCGATACGGATGCCTTGCTCCGCACGGTGTCGGCCTATTGGCGAGCGCAGCGCGACGCCGACAGCGCCGACGTACACGTGCGGATTACTCACGTCGCGCGCACGTTGATCGCACTGGCAGCGCTACTATTCTGCATGCTGATCACCGCGCTGGGGATGTATGCCAGGCGGCATCGGCTGCTGGCAGGTCAGTCGCATGAATTCGAGCACGCGGCACTGCACGACCCGATGACCGGCTTGCCGAACCGGCGCAAGCTTTTTGCCACGCTGGAAGAGGTCGCGACTCAGCCATCCATCGGCTCGATACCGCACAAAATCGCCGTGCTATATGTCGATCTGGACGGATTCAAGCAGGTCAACGATTCGCTCGGTCACCGCGTCGGCGATGAATTTCTGATTGCGGTATCGCGGCGCTTTCGTGAGTCGGTGCGTAAAGTCGATGTCGTCGCCCGGATCGGCGGCGACGAATTCGCGGTACTCGTTCGGGAATATTCGACAGATGCCGAGCTGGCCGAAATTGCCCGGCGACTCATCGCCTGTGTGGTTCAGACAGACGAGCAGTTGGGGATCGGACTGGTGCGCGCCAGCATCGGCATTGCCAGTTTTCCTGATCTCGTCGACGATTATCATCGCCTCGTGGCCGCGGCCGATGAAGCGATGTACCGGGTAAAGCGCAGCGGCAAGAACAGTTACGCGTTCGCGGACCGGGCAAACCGGCCGTCGGGCTTACCGTCAAGCTTATGAGGCCGGCGTCTGTTGCTGTTCTTGCGTCTCTGATTTCAGCTTCGTCTTGCGGCGCGAGCTGTCATTGATGACCTGATGGCGGCGGTGGTCAGTCATGTTTTTCCACTCGCGAATTTCGTCGCGAGTGCGCAGGCATCCGATACAGAAGCCCGTTTTACCGTCGATTTTGCAAATGTCGACGCAGGGCGATTGAATTGCCATATTCAGACCATGACTTCCATCGGGTTGACTTCGACTGTGACGTGCGACAGGCCGTTGAAACGTTGAAGCAGGGCGTGATAGAAACGCGAATCACGGCGCGCTTCGGGGGTCGCGACGGATATGACCGCGCTCATATGCCCGGGCCCGACGCGCCAGACGTGCAGGTCGAGCACCTTATCGCCGGAATCTTCGATCGCGTGACGCACGTTCTCGGTCATGCGCTGGTCGGGGCTCATATCGAGCAGGATTGCGCCCGTGTCGCGCATCAGTCCATATGACCAGTTTGCAATCACCGTCGCGCCGATGATGCCGGCGAGCGGATCCATCCAGAGCCAGCCGAATTCACGCGCGAGAACGAGACCGATAATGGCCAGCACCGACACCGCGGCATCCGCGATGACGTGAATATAGGCCGACCGGATATTGTGGTCGCGGTGGGCCGCGGTATCGGCATCGTGGTGGGCTGCGTGAGCATGATTGTCGTGCGCATGCTCCTCGTGAGCGTGTTCCTCATGGTCATGATCGTGAGCGTGATCGTTGTGAGCATGGCCGTGACCGTGACCATGCCCATGGCTGTGTCCGTGATGATCGCCACGCAGAAGCCACACGCTCGCCAGATTCACCAGCAGGCCGACCACGGCAATCGGAATCGCTTCACCGAAATGAATGGGTACCGGCGAAAGAAAGCGTGACACGGCTTCGTAACCGATCAACAAGGCAATCATCGCGAGCGCAATGGCACTCGTGAACCCCGCGAGGTCGCCCAGTTTGCCCGTGCCGAAAACGAAGCGTGAATCGCTCGCATGCTTGCGCGCGTATGTATAAGCGAGCGCCGCGATCAGCATTGCGCCGGCATGGGTGGACATGTGCAGACCGTCGGCGACGAGCGCGAGCGAGCCGAACAGGCTGCCGCCGACGATTTCGGCAACCATCATCGCAGCACACAGCCCGATCACCGCCCATGTTCTGCGCTCGTTTTTTTCATGGGCCACGCCCAGAAAAATATGGTCGTGTCCCGCGCCGAACGCAGCGTTTTTGAAGTCACTCATTGCCTGCTCCGGTTTACTTGAAATAACTGTGAACGACTTCGATGAGTTGTTCAGTGGCACTGCCGGCATGTTCCTCACCGGTATCCGCATCCACAAGATGATTTCGGATATGGTCCTCGAGCACGACGGCCAGTAGACCGTTCATCGCGCCGCGGCAGCTGGTGATCTGCTGGAGTACATCGGCGCAGCCGCGCTCGTCTTCGAGCGCGCGTTCTATGGCCTCGACCTGCCCCTTGATGCGGCGGACGCGGTTGAGAAGCTTCTGTTTTTCCCGAATCGTGTGACCCATGAATGCGCTCCTAGATACCCTAGGGGAGTATATCTCATTTGGCAAACGGTCAGCGGTCACTCGCCTGGACTTGCCCGCACTTTCACATGGCGATTTGTTTCGTGTTAAAAATTCGAGGCTTGCCGATATGGAAGTAAATGTGCCGGCAGGGCCGCAGTTGTTCCAAATTCATTCGCAGCGGAAGGGTTAATGTCCAGATATTCATTGATGCGCGCCGTGAGGCGCACAAGCTGGCCTGAGTGGATCGTTGCCGTCCTGACGGCATCACTTGTAGCCTGTGCGCCGCTGCTGCCGGCCGCGAATCAAGCCGCAAATCAATCAGCGAATCAAGTTGCGGATCAACCCCCGCATCAAACAGGAGCGGCGAGGAGGGCGCGCCCAGCCGACGGACCGCTGCCCGTTCCTCCGAATCTTGTCGCGCTGACTCAGCCGGCTGGCCAAAAGCGGCTGCTGGGGTCCGCCTACAATCAGTCTTATTGGCCGCTCTCCGAATACTTCGAAACGCAGCGCAACGAAGCGTACTGTTCGGTCGCGACCTCGGTGATGGCGCTCAATGCATTGGGCATCCGCCGGCCCGAATCCACGCAGTACCCGGATTTCCCGTACTTCTCGCAAGAGGATTTTTTTCGCGGCGTCGATCCGCAGGTGGCCAACGCGGCGCAGGTATCGAGGGAGGGCATGACACTCGACCAGCTCAGCGCGACCTTGAGCGCATTTCCGATCGACGTGAGGAAATTCCACGCGGCAGATCTGACGCTCGGTCAGTTTCGCGATCTGATCCGCGACACCACGGGCCACAGCGATCGCTTCGTGCTATTGAACTTCAGGCGTGTGGAAATAGGTGAAGCGGGTGGTGGGCACTGGTCGCCGCTCGCTGCCTACGACGCCGCGAGCGATAGCGCGCTTCTTCTTGATGTCGCGCGCTACAAGTATCCGGCTGTCTGGGTGCCGGTCACGCAACTGTACGCGGGGGCGCAAGCGGTCGATGACGTAAGCCGGCTATCACGGGGACTCGTGATCGTTGGCAAGCGGGCGAACTGATGCGTTCAGCACGTGTGACTAGCAGCAGGCGCATTCGGGGCGCAACCACGCGCGGCTTGTCGCCGCGAGGCGCGAGCGTTACGCACTGCGCGCCATCTTCCCCACACTTGCGTTAAATCCCTCGTCCGGGCGAGCCCTGCGTGTCGCGCCCGAGGCCGTCGACCGCGCACGAACCGGCGTCTTGCGGAGACGCGCATCGCCGGGAGCAGGCCGTGCATCGACCAGATCCGCATACAACGAAAGATAGTTCGACGTCGACGTTTCCCAGCCGAAGTCGCGGCTCATCGCATTACGCTGCAACGCATGCCATGACGACGGTTGCACGAATGCCGCCAGCGCGCGTCCGAGTGCATGAACGACGTCGTCCGTGCTCTCGCCGTCGAACAGGAAACCCGTTGCGAGATCGTCGCTCCTGCCGTCGTGCGGCGCGTAGTCCACGATCGTGTCCGCAAGACCGCCCACCCGCGACGCCACCGGAATCGTGCCGTAACGCATTGCATAGAGTTGGGTGAGTCCGCACGGTTCGAAGCGGCTGCCGTGCAACAGGATATCGGCGCCGGCATGCAGCATGTGCGCGCGCCGCTCGTCGTAGCCGATCTGCACGCCGACACGCCCGTGCCATACGGCCGCCAGTTCCTGCAGCGCGTGTTCGAGTCCGGGTTCGCCTTGGCCGAGAACCGCAAATTGCAGGCGCGGATGTCGTTCGAGCAGCGAAGGCAGCGCGCGCACGACGACGTCCGCGAGCTTCTGCTCGGTCAGGCGGCTGCCGATCGCGACCAGCGGCGCGAACGGATCGCGCGCGAGGCCAAAGGCCTGCTGAAGTTCGCGCTTGCAGGCCTGCTTGCCGGCGGTGTCGTCGACGGAATAGGACCGTGCGATGAGCGGATCGGTTGCCGGATTCCACGTCGTCGCGTCGATTCCGTTGACGATGCCGGACAGCTTGCCGGCTTGCGCCTGAAGGACGCCTTCCATGCCGTGTCCGAAATGCGGCGTCAGAATCTCGCGTGCATAGCGTTGGCTGACGGTCGTGACGCGATCGGCGTGCACGATGCCGGCTTTCATCATGCTGAGCGAGCCGTAGAACTCGATGCTGCGTTCATCGGTCAGGGCCGGCGCCAGCAACTCGGGCGGCACGCCGATCCAGCCGCCCATCGCGAGCGGGTGGTTGCCCTGGAAGGCCAGGTTGTGAATCGTGAAGACGCTTCTGGCGGCGACACCCGCGAGGCGCATATAGAGCGGCGTGAGTCCTGCATGCCAATCGTGCGCGTGCACGATGTCGGGGCGCTTCACGCCGCGCACGCCGCGCGCTACGCGGGCGGCGGCTGCCGCGAGCGATGCGAAACGGGTCAGATTGTCCAGATAGTCGCGTCCTTGCGGGTCGCGGTAAAGGCCTTCGCGTGCGAACAGGTGATCCATCTGCAGCAGCAGCACGGGTATGCCGGTGTCGGGCATCGAGGCGCGCAGCAATTTGGCGTCGCCGCCGGGCAGGCCGGTCATGCGTGCCACCGAGGTCACATCGGTCGCGCCCTCGAGCGCGGCCGGGTAAGCAGGCATCAGGATCGATACGTCGACACCGGCCTCGCGCAGGGCGGCGGCGTAGGCACTGACCATGTCGCCGAGGCCGCCGGATTTGGCGAGCGGCAAGGCTTCGGAAGCGACAAGAAGAACGTTGAGCGACAAATTGGCCCCCCAGGGACGCGTTTTTTGCACTTGCACAGTGCGGTGGAGTTCGCTAGCGCGAAGCTACAGCAAGGGTTGTGCCTGGGGGCAGGATCGCGTTTTGGCTGGAGCGCGGGTTTGTGTTGCGGTGCGGGCGCGGGCTTTTTCCGTGATGCCCTCGCGAGGTGGAGGCGTTTTTTCAGGCGTGTGTAGATTTGACGAGCAAGGCAAAAAACAGGAAAGGGGCTGACGCCGCAGGCGACCAGCCCCTTCCACCGCTACGCCGAAAAACTTTAATGCACAGACGCTTGAGTCTGCTCAGCCGGACGCGGCTGCGTGAGAGCACTGACAATAACAAAAACAATCACATTCACAGCCAACGCCAAAAACCCAATATTGATGTCCTTAAGCGCATCGGGCAAAAATGGCATCAATTGCGCAAGCGTCAAATGCATGATGGTGATTACCGCCACCACGGCAACGCCGGCAAGAATCCCACAAAATGCACCTTGCTTGGTCGCCCGATTATTCGGCCGCAAACTGCAAATCACCGCCGGAAACAGTTGCGTCACAAAGCTGTAGCCCATCAGCAGCAAGGCCACGATCGTCTCGCCGCCTTGCAGCGTAAAGCCCACCGCCACCAACGCCACCACCGGCACCAGAAACCGCGCCAGTTTCGCGACTGTCGCATCCGGAGCATTGCGGTTCACCATGCCGCGATACACATCGTTGGCCAGCAGCGTCGACGCCGACGTCAAAATCATCGACCCCGGCACCAGCGCCGTGAGAATCCCCGCCGCGCCGATCACGCCGACGAACCACGGGTCGAAGGTCTGCAATGACAGGCGGAACAGCGACAGATCGATGTCGCCACCCTTCAGGCCGGGCACCTTGAGCGTCGCCGCAAAGCCCACGAAGAACACGAACAGCAGGATCAACTGGTACAGCGGCAGCACCATTGCATTGCGGCGGAAAATACGTTCGTCCCTCGCGGTAAAAATCGAACCGAACGTATGCGGCCACATGAAGAAGCCCAACGCGGTCAGCAGCACCGTCGACTGGAACCAGGTCACGCTTGAACCCTTGGCCGGGAAGGTCAGGAAGCCCGGGCGTGCGGCGGCGATTGCGTGGAACATGTCGCCAAAACCGCCGTAGTAGTGCAGCGGCAGGTAGATCCCGAGGAACAGCACGATGGCGAGAATCAGCATATCCTTCACCACCGAGTTCCACGCGGAGCCGCGCACGCCGGAAACGATCACGTAGGACGTCACCACCGCGGCGCCGATCCACACCGCCGCCGTCGACGAAATCACGCCATACGAGGCGGTCGCCACGATGATGCCAAGCCCCTTCAGTTGCAGCACGAGGTAGGGAATCAGCGCGGCCACGCCGACTAGCGCCACCAAGGTGCCGAGCGCCGGGCTGTCGTATTTGCGCGCGAAGAAGTGCGGCTGGGAAACGAGGCGGTGACGCTTCGCGTAACGCCAGATGGGCGGCAGCATCCAGTACGAGAGGATGTACGCCAGCGTGCCGTACGCAAGAATGTAGTAGACCGGCGCACCCTTGCCATAAGCAAAGCCGCTGCCGCCGAGGAAGGTGAAGGTCGTGTAGATTTCGCCCGCCATCAGCAGGAACACGAATGCGGTGCCGAAACTGCGGCCGCCCACAGTCCATTGTTCAAGACTCATGTCGTGGCCGCGCCGCGCGCGCACGCCCAGATACAGTGCGAACAGCGTAATGGCCGCAATGATGACGAGTGCGCTCATGATTGGGCCTCCTCGCCGTCCACGGCGAGCTGACGGTTAGTCGGGTCCAGACGGTAGATGATCGCCATGATGATGGCACTCAACACCACCCACATGACGATCCAGGCCAACACAAACGGCATGCCGAGCACGAGCGGCTCGACACGATTCACAAACGGTACGCCGAGCAACATGCCGATGAACGGCAGCGCGGCGAGTACACGAAGCAACATGGGGGACTCCTCGAACCGTTAAGTAGGTTTTGTTGAAAATGCAGCTTCGGGGAGGACTGTATGCCTGATGCTTCGGTTACGTAAAGCAAGTCAAAAAAGTGTAGGCTTTCTGAAAGTTGCGCGCGCATCTTTCGACACCCCTCTGCTGCGGTGCAATGCCTCGCGCTGCTTGCATTGCCACCCTTTTTTTCGAATTTGCATGCCGCGCCGCGATATCATCTCGCAAAGGCAAAGCGAGCACCAATCGGGACAGCCAGAAAGGTGTCCAGTACTTCAACTCAGCGCGGCGCTCCGGCGCGTGGTCAGGCAGTCAGCCCGCCCGAGCCGCTGCCCGAAACGGATTGCATATGGTCGAAAGTCTGATCTCGGATATCCTGTTTGGCTTCACCGGGCTGATCAGTATCATCAACCCAATCGGCATGGCGTTCGTCTTTCTCGACCGGACCGCGTCGCTCACCACGGAAGACCGCACCGCGCTCGCCAGGAAAATCGCCTTCAACGTCATGTGCGTCATGCTCGTTGCCTTCTTTGTCGGTACCCCGATCCTCCATTTCTTCGGCATCTCGATGGAGGCACTGCGTATCGGCGGGGGCCTCGCGGTTGCTGTCGGCGGCTGGCAGATGCTCAATGCGCCCGACACCCAACCGGCCGACCAGCCGGCCGTCAAGCGCGTGGATTCGGACACCGCCATGTCGAAGGCGTTTTTCCCGCTCACCATTCCGCTCACCACCGGACCCGGTTCGATCGCCACCGCGATCGCACTGACCGCGAACCGCACGCATAAGCTGTCGGCGTTCGTGCTGTCGAGCATTGCGTCGGTCGTGATCTCCGTTCTCGTGGCTGCAACCGTCTACCTGATCTACAGTCGTGCAGGGGTTTTCGCCAGATATCTCGGCGCGGACGGCACCAAGGTCGCGATGCGCGTCTCGTCATTTCTGCTGCTGTGCATCGGCGTGCAAATTATCCTGACGGGTTTCTCCGAGTTCCTGATACCGATTGCGCAGATGCAACCCGTGGTCAAATAGCGATCGGCTCCGGCAGCGTGCCCGCGCGGATATTGATCTGGATGGCCGGCAGAAGCCAATGGCGTGCGCTATCTGAAGATTCCATTGAATGCGTTCTAATCAGTCAGCGCTAGCGCGTCAGCAGCATCGAGCTCATTGGTGGGCAAAATAATTCATGCATCGCATTGGGCCAGGAAAGCAAGGTGACTGTGGAAACCTGCGATCTAAAAGTAACGCACAGTCGTTCATTTATGACCAGTACGGTCGATAGCGGATATATTCAGCAAGTAGCTCATTCGGACATTGGCAGTGCCTGCATGACTTACTTGCAGGCACTGCCGATGCGGGACTGGTTCGATTCGTCGTCGTCAGACTGCGGCCTCCCTGATCACCGCCGATTTGCGCAAGCGCACCGGAATCGACTTCGACGCCGGCACCAAGCTCGATTTCGCGTGATGCGAGAGCGGGATCAGCCGGTTGCATTCGGGGTAATAGCCCATGATGCAACCGGTTGGAATGTCGAATGCATGCACACGCATGCCTTCGACCTCGCGCGTCACGCCATCGTCCGAGACGGTCGAGATGCACACGGCGTCGCCCTCCGCGAAGCCGAGACGCGTGAGGTCGTCAATATGCATCAACAATACTTCTCGCGTCCCGAACACGCCGCGAAAGCGGTCGTCGAGACCGTAGACGGTCGTGTTGAACTGACTGTCGCCGCGCGTCGTCATCAGGCGCAGCACGTCGGGGCCGGCGGCCGGCATATCCGCGTCTTCGTCGAGCGTGTCCGGCACGATGAAATTGGCCTTGCCGTTTTCCGTTTTCCATTCGCGTTTGCATGCCGGCAATGGCCTGTGAAAACCGCCAGGCTGCTTGAAGCGCTGATTGAAATCGCGGAACTGCTCGGGATAAGTGCGCTCGATCGCATCGCGCACCAGCGCGTAGTCGCCAACCCACGCATCCCAATCCAGCTTCGGGTTGCGAGGCAGTAATGCCTTGGCGATACCCGCGACGATCGCCGGTTCCGATAACAGCATGTCACCAGCCGGCTCGGCCAACCCGTGCGAGCCATGGATGCAAGCCGTGCTGTCTTCGACGCTGACCCATTGTTCGCCGCTCGCCTGCCGGTCGATTTCGATGCGTCCGCGGCACGGCAACAGATAGGCAACCTCGCCGTGCAGCAGATGGCTGCGGTTGAGCTTAGTGGCAATCTGCACGGTCAGTCTGAGCTGCCGCCACGCCGGGTCCATCACGTGATGGTCGGGGATCGCCACCTGAAAATTGCCGCCGAGGCCGATGAACGCTTTGACCTTGCCATCGAGCACGCCCTGGCAGGCTTCGACGGTGCTCATGCCCTTCTCGCGCGGCGGCTCGAAACCGTAGAGTTCTTTCAGCTTGTCGAGCGGTGCGAGTTCGGGCTTTTCAGTAATGCCGACCGTGCGCTGCCCTTGCACATTCGAATGACCGCGAATCGGGCAAATGCCGGCGCCCGGCTTGCCGATATTGCCGCGCAGCAGCAGCAGATTCGACAACATCTGGACGTTGTGCACGCCGCTGCGATGCTGCGTGATACCCATGCCGAACAGCACCATTGCCGCGTTCGCTTGTGCATATACGCGTGCGGCCGCTTCGAGCGCCGCACGCGTGAGTTGCGAGTGATGCTCGATCTCTTCCCATGTCGTGGCGCGCATGGCGGCGGCGAACGTTTCGAAGCCGTGTGTATGTTCGGCGATGAAAGCGGCATCGAGTACCCGTTGCGTGCCGTCGCGCTGCGCGTCGTCGTCCCATTCGATCAGTAGTTTGCAGAGTCCGGCGATTGCCGCGGCATCGCCGCCGATCTTTACCTGGTGATATTGCGTGCTGATCTGCGTATCGTTCGGAGTGAGCATGTCGACCGGCGACTGCGGGTTCGCGAAGCTGACGAGCCCAGGCTCCCGGATCGGATTGAAGGTGATGATTTCCGCGCCGCGCTTACGCGCATCCTGCAACTGATGCAGCATGCGCGGCGCATTCGTGCCGGTGTTGTGGCCGAAGAACAGCATGCAATCCGTGTGCTCGAAGTCGTCGAGTTGCACTGTGCCGACCGGCGCGCCGATCGTCTTCGGCAAGGCGACCGAGGTGCTCTCATGACACATGTTCGAACTGTCAGGCAGATTGTTGGTACCGTACATGCGGGCCAGCAGCGCATACATGTATGAGGTTTCGAGAGAGGCGCGCCCCGAGGCGTAGAACACCGCTTCGTTCGGGTCGAGCGCTTGCAATTCCCTGGCGATTTCGGCGAACGCGTGTTCCCACGTGGTAGGCACGTAGCGATCCGTGGCGGCGTCCCACCGCATCGGCGCGGTGAGCCGGCCGCGCGATTCCAGTTCGAAGCCGCTCCACGATTGCAGTTCGCTCACCGTGTGGTCGTCGAAAAATGCTGCGTCGATACGTTTGTTGGTGATTTCCCACGCGGTGGCCTTCGCGCCGTTTTCACAAAACTCGAACAGGTGAGGGTCCGCGGGCTTGGCCCACGAGCAGCTGACGCACGCAAAGCCGTCCGCCTTGTTCTGATGCGACAGGATACGGCTGCCGTTCAGCGTGACGTGTTCCTGCACGAGGATCGACGCGACCGCTTTCAGCGACCCCCAGCCGCCTGCGGGGTGGCGGTATGGCTTGATGGGGGTGGTGTCGGTTGTGCTGTCGGGGGTGTCATCGTTACTCATGCTGGCTCCTGGCGAGTAGGTCGGCGGTTCACGCCGGTTTTTCTTGGGAGCCCGCAATTAACGGACCAGTGTATTAATTTTCGCTTACGCCGCTCGGCGCTGCGAAGCGACGGATTTCAAGTCTGCCGCTTTTGCGCCCCTTAATGGGCTGTTTATCTCGCGCCGTGCCCATCGCGCCTCCTGTGGAACAGGTATTGCTCGACGTCGGCACGCGCGTGCTGCCATGCCGGGACCTGACGACGCAGGGCGACACCGGAAATTGACGCACCGAAAGTGCAGGATAAGGGATATCACACATGGCGCGACACAAGGCCGACGTTGCCGACGACGACTTCGAGATTTACGCCAGCTACCACGGAACAGGCGACGGCCGTTACGTAGGTGGACTGAAAGTCGTCAGAAAGGCAGACAGGAGGATCCTGTTTCCGTTCGATGGCGCTCCGGAAATCGGGCCTTACGCGACCGCGGACGAGGCGCGCCGGGCCGCAATCGACTACGGCCGCGAGATCGTGGCGGCCGACCGCGCGGCCCCGGAGAAGTAACGCGGTGTCGACATGCGGATAGTCGTGATCGTCATGACGTTCTCGTTTTTACAAAATATGGGTTGAACTCCGCCGTCGGTGGCGCAACGGCCATGCCCCGACACGGCCATTTGCTTTTCGGGCAGAGGCGGTCCAGTTGTTGCTGGAAGCAACGAGTAGCCGAATTCAAGGAGAGCGACATGCAAGACAGCCAACCCGGCGAAGACGTCAACGCGCAAAGCGCGACACCGGACACCAAACCGCGCAGCAAGCCGAGCGGAACCCACTACGTCGAGCCCAGTCCGCTTGGCATCGAACCTGTCGAACAAACCGACGTCGCGGCGCAAACGAACCCGAAGCGATCGAGCGAGCGACCGGAGCAGACGGCCGAAGTGCCGCTAGGCAGCGGTACGCACGCCGAGCCACCGGGCGGCGGGGGACGCGAGTCCCAAAGCAAGGACCAACACTAAGGCGCGCGGCGCCACGCAGTACGGGCTAAGGCGCGCTATGCCACACAATACGGGACTCTCGTCATATGTTTGAAAAATTCGTCCGTGGCCGCAGCGCCGCGCGCCTTGCGGTCCAGGATCGCGCCCGTGCGAAGGCCGGCGCGCTTCATACGGCATTGTCCAACTCGCCTCAGGCAGCACGTGCGTCTCAGGAGCCGGCCGCAACGACGCCGGGAGACGGCCGCCCGACGCAGCGTCAAGCATCATCCACAGCGGGGGATCACCACGCGCATCTGCAAGGCCAGGAGCTAACCATGTACAACGATTCGAAGCATGGATTCGACGCGGCCCAAACCGAGTACGAAGCATTCATGCTGGAACCGCACGAATGGGTGCCGAACAACCGCACGTTGCCAGTCGTGATCTACCGTCGCGCGCTCGCGCCGGATAGCGGCGACCTTGCGGCCGCGTTCGAGATCCTGTTCGAGCGAAACGAGTGGCCGCCGCAGTGGCGCGACGGCATTTTCGACTACCACCATTTCCATGCGACCGCGCATGAAGTGCTCGGGGTGACCGACGGTTCCGCGGAAGTGATCGTAGGTGGTCCCGGCGGAAGGGTAGTGACGATATCCGCTGGCGACGCATTGCTGTTGCCCGCGGGCACCGGCCATTGCCTGCAATCGTTCGCCCGTCACTTCCAGGTGGTCGGGGGCTATCCGGCGGGCCAACAGTGGGATATCCGCCGGGAAGCGCTGACCCCGACCGAGCAGGCAGCAATGGAAGCGTTGCCGTTCCCCGCACTGGATCCGATCGACGGCACGCAGGGTCCGCTGATCGAACACTGGCTGCATGCGGCGTGATTTGAGCGGAAGCGCTTTATTGCTCGGGGTTGTGGGGCGGTTCCAATCCAAACCGCAAGCTGTCTGAAAGACCCGCCTTCGATCAGGAGTACACCGCAGCGCCGTATGTAAAGCGCCGTGCAGACTTGCACGCATCGGCGCATCATCGATGAGGCTGACTGCGGTTCGTCACGCGTTCTTCCATACAAACACGGTTCGCCGGGCGCGCTGATGTACTGCATCCCGGCGCTGTCCCCACCGCCGAACAAGGAGTGTCCCCATGCAAAACGATCCCGCCCTCGATCAGTTGTGCATCAACACGATTCGCACGCTATCGATGGACGCTGTGCAAAAGGCCAATTCCGGTCACCCCGGCACGCCGATGGCGCTGGCGCCGGTCGCTTACCATCTGTGGCAAAACCACCTGCGTTATGACCCGGACGAACCGCTGTGGCCGAACCGCGACCGCTTCGTGCTCTCGGTGGGGCATGCGTCGATGCTGTTGTACTCGTTGCTGCATCTGGCGAGCGTCAAGGCCGTGGACCACGACGGCAACCCCACCGGCTCGCCCGCCGTCTCGCTTGACGACATCGAGCATTTCCGCCAGCTCGGCAGCAACACGCCGGGCCACCCCGAATACCGTATGACCACCGGCGTGGAAACCACCACCGGGCCGCTCGGCCAAGGGCTGGGCAACAGCGTCGGCATGGCGATGGCGGCACGCTGGTACGAGAGCCACTTCAACAAGCCGGATGCCCCGCTGTTCGATTACCGCGTCTATGCACTGTGCGGCGACGGCGACATGATGGAAGGCATCTCGCATGAGGCGGCTTCGCTCGCCGGCCATCTGAAGCTGTCGAATCTGATCTGGATCTACGACAGCAACCGGATAACCATAGAAGGTCACACAGACCTCGCTTATAGCGACGACGTGGAGAGCCGCTTTCGCGGTTACAACTGGCACACGCTGCATGTGAACGACGCGAACGACGCCGCCGCGCTGGAAGCCGCGATAGTCGAAGCGAAGAGCGTGACGGACCGGCCGACGTTGATCGTGGTCCATAGCATCATCGCCTGGGGCGCGCCCCATAAGCAGGACACCGCTGCTGCGCATGGCGAACCGCTCGGCGTCGAGGAAGTCGCGCTTGCCAAGAAGTTCTACGGCTGGCCTGAAGACAAATTCTTCTACGTGCCGGACGGCGTGCACGAACGCTTCGCCCAGGGCATCGGTGCGCGCGGCAAGGCGGCGCGCGAGGAATGGCAAGCGAAGTACGATGCGTACACGAAGCAGTATCCCGAGCTCGCGCGCGAATTCGCGCAGATCGAAGCGCACGAATTGCCGGCGGGCTGGGACAGCGACATCCCCACTTTCGACGCTGACCCGAAGGGCATTGCCTCGCGCGAATCGTCAGGCAAGGTGCTCAACGCGATTGCAGCGCGCGTGCCGTGGATGATCGGCGGTGCGGCCGATCTCTCGCCCTCCACCAAGACCAATTTGAAATTCGAAGGCGCGGGCAGCTTCGAACATGACAGCTACGGTGGGCGCAATCTGCACTTCGGCATTCGCGAGCATGCGATGGGCGCTGTCGTAAACGGCCTCGCGTTGTCGAATTTGCGGCCGTTCGGCTCGACATTCCTGATTTTCAGCGACTACATGAAGCCGCCGATCCGCCTCTCGGCGATCATGGAAGTGTCGGCCATTTACGTGTTCACGCACGATTCGATCGGCGTCGGCGAGGATGGGCCGACCCATCAGCCGATCGAGCAACTGGCATCGCTGCGTGGCGTGCCGGGGCTGACCGTGCTGCGTCCGGGCGACGCGAACGAAGTCGCCGAGGCGTGGCGCGTGGCGCTGGCGTATCGGCAGCGGCCGTCGTGCATTGTGGTGTCGCGCCAGCCATTGCCGACTTTCGACCGCACTCGCTATGCATCGGCCAAAGGCGTGCAGAAGGGCGCTTATGTGCTCGCCGATGCGCCTGACGGGCAGAAGCCCGAGGTATTGTTGCTGGCCACGGGCAGTGAAGTGTCGGTATGCGTCGACGTCTACGAGAAGCTCAAGAGCGAAGGGATCGCGGCGCGGGTGGTGTCGATGCCGTCGTGGGATATCTTCGAGCGTCAGGACAAGGCGTATCAGGATTCGGTGCTGCCGCCTGATGTGGATGCACGTGTCGCGGTCGAACAGGCGGCTTCGCTGGGTTGGGACCGCTACGTCGGACGGCTGGGCGAGCTGGTGGTGATGCATACGTTCGGCGCGTCCGCGCCGCTCGCCGATCTGAAGAAGAAGTTCGGCTTCACGCCCGAGCACGTGTATGACGCGGCGAAGCAGCAGATCGAGCGGGTGAAGCGGAAGCGCAGCCAGGAGTAAGGCGTCACGGCGCGTGGATGGCAAGAGTTACAAAAGCACGCGCCGTTATCCCGGCTGTGCGGCAGTCTGCGCGGCAATCCCCGCCACGTCTGCTGAGCGCTCGGCGCCATCCAGTGTGCTGCGATAGCTGCGCGATTGCATTTCGGCGAGCCGGCTCAGCGTTCTCGACAGATCGTGCGCGCCTTCGAGACCGCTGAGGGCCGTTTCGATCGGCCGATCGGACGCAATGAACAGCGTGCGTTTGCGGTCATAGAAGATATCGACGAGCCATATGAGCCGTTGCAACGTATGCGACCCGGCGAGCCACTCGGTGTGCACCTTGTCGAGAATCAGACCGCGCCATTGCTCGGCGAGATCGAGGTAATCAAGGTGTGAACGGCTCGCCACACACAGGCTCTCGAAGTCAGCCCAGAGCAAAGCGGCACCCACCGCGCGTGCAACGAGCGGCCGGCCGGCTGCGCTGACGGTGGCGGGCTCCAGCGTCTCGTCGCCTTCATAGCGCCGGAAAATTTGCAGGAGTGCGTCGCCGGTTGCCGCGTCGAGCGGGGCAAAGAAATGCGGCAGCGGCGCTTCTTCGCCGCCGAAACGGTAATCGCGTGCACCGTCGAAGTGAATCACCGTGAAGCAACGTTTGATCTGTTCGATCGTCGGCAGGAAACGTTCGTGGAACTCCGGGTCGGCCAGCAGGGCATCCGGCGCGTAGTTCGAAGTCAGCACGATGCGCGTGCCAAGAGCAATTGCGGTATCGAGAAAGCGGCCCATCAGGAACGCATCGGCGATATCGTGCACGTGGAATTCGTCGAAGCACAGCAGCTTCACGCCATCGAGCCATTGTCTCGAGACCGATCCCAGCCGATCGTCGCCGCGTGGTTCGCTCACCAGACGCCGGTTCATCTCGCGCAGGAATTCGTGAAAGTGCAGGCGCCGCTTCCGGCAGCCTGCCAGCTCGAACACCGTATCGACCACCAGACTTTTGCCTCGCCCAGGCAGGCCATGGCAATAAACGCCCTGATGCGCAAGCACGGTGCCGGGCTTCGTGTATCGCCCGCTAGCACCGAGTAAAGCGACGAGCGACGCGATTGTCTCGCGCTGGGTTACGTCGGGGACGATGTCGCGCGCAGCGAGGGCACTGATTACCTGAGCCTCATTGAGCATGGGCAAAAGTCTCCGTCCGTGGGGAAAATGGGATGAACAGGATACGCGCGAATTCCTATCGGCTCGGCCGCATACTCAGATCGGCACGCGGTAGCCGTAGAATTCGTGATCCTCATTGTAGCCACCTTCACCCGCGCCGAGGTCGGCGAAATCGTGCACGAACTCGATGGCCGCAATCCACTTGACCATCTTGAAGCCGAGCTCGTTCTCGCAGCGCAGCCGCAACGGCGCGCCATGCAGCACGCTGAGGGGCGCGCCGTTCATCTCGTAGGCGAGGATCGTCAACGCGTGCCGCATGTTGGCGATGCTGTGCACGTCGTAGTAGCGCCCACCGTCGCCGCCGTCGGCCAATGAGTAGAACACCGCGTAGCGGGCATCGGCTGTCGGTTTCACCAGATCGAGGAGATGACGCATCGGAACGCCGCCCCATTTGGCGACGCCGGACCATCCCTGAATGCAGAAATGCGTGGTGATCTGTTCCTGCTTCGGCATGGCTCTCAGTTCGACGTACGAGAACTCCGCGGGCTTTTCGACCAAGCCGCCGATCCTCAGCCGGTAATGCGCAAAGTTGTCCTTCACTAGCCGGTCGAACTCGGCCGATGCCGGCATCGTACCGTTGGGCCAGAAGTACGGCGAGATATCCTTCGCGGTGAGCTGGCTCGTCGGGTCCCACCACTGCGTCACGCTATTGAATGGCCGGGCCATGAACGCTCCGATCCGCTGAACCCGACGCGCATGACGGAGTGTGAACGGAGATGCCAGCCACCAGGTGACGGCCACGAGCACCATGGCCGGGACGAAGACCAGCACGCCGCTCCAGGTGTCGCCGTTCACGCCGGCGAACATCATGTTCAGATTCACGCGGGCACCGGTGATGAACACCAGCGTCACGTGCGCCAGGATGTAGAACAGGAACCAGCACAACGCGATGAAATGGATCGAACGCGCCCGCTGCCGGTTTAACGCCCGGCCGACCCAGCCGAGCCGGTTGGAAATCGCCGGGCTCTGCATGAAGCCGGTCAGGATGGAGGTGGGCGCCGCGATGAACACCGTGATGAAATAGCTGATCTGTTGCAGGCTGTTGTAGCGCAGCCAGCTGTGATCGGCGGGGAACGTGAGCGACAGGTACTGCAGGGCGGTCGAGGCCGCATTGGGGATCACTTCCCATGTCGTCGGCACCAGCCGCAGCCACTGGCCGGTCGTGAACAGCAATGCATAAAAGACGATGCCGTTGATCATCCAGAGCAATGTGATCGAAAAATGCCACCATCTGGCAAGACCGATGGAGTGACGGATTCCCGGAATGCCCAGCCACCCGGGAAGCGTGACCGAATCGTCCTTCGCAGTCCACACCCGGCCGGTGGCCACCGCCTTCTGGAAGCGAAACCATTCGGTGCCGGGCGTGCAGTCGCGTTTCCAGTACAGCCGCGGATGATCGGCGAGAATCTGGATTCCCGCGCGAATGATGAACGCCATGAAAAACAGGTTCAGGAAATGCTGCAGCCTGAGCCAGGCGGGGAATCCCGTGATGACGGACGCCGCGGACGGAGGGATGCCCGGGTAGCGCACGAGGAATTCCTGCACCGCCGGGACTTGCCGCAGTGCCTGCGCGATAGCCACGCCGATAACCAGCAGCACGAAAACGAGCGGCAATGCCCACAGCACGTTGACCCAGTGCTGACCGATCCGGATCCGGGGCACGACGCCTGCCTGTGGCGGCAGCCAGTGATTCAGGCGAACCCGGTCGTCCGCGGGGCTCAGACTTGCCTCCACAGGGTCATGCGGCGGCGCCGGGTGAATGTGTGCCATCCCATCTCCTCTTTGCAATCGCGCGACCTGATGGGTCGGTTCGCCAGCCACGCATACACGCGTGCCTGGCGCAAGCGAACGAAGTGGGAACGATCCCTGAAGGGGCAATGCGCACCGCGTGCAGCGATAGCGTCTCACCTTCGTCAGCGGCTCGTCTGTACGGTAGCCGTCACCCTCGCTCAGGAATGAATCTTTTTCAGCGCACCCCCTTTGTGCAACGCGACATGGTCGGTCTTGTCACTCCTGATCTCGTACTGTGGATCGTCCACGCTGGCGTGATGGATGTACCCCTTGTAATCGGTGTCTTTCGTGTGCACCTTGATGATCTTGCCGCTCACATGGCCGGCCTCCGAATTCCAGGTCACGTGATCGCCAACCTTGAATCTCGTTGTCATGATGGATGCCCTCCGTTCGTTGCTACGCACAGTGCAGTGATGTGGGGCGCGCGATCGCTGCCGGACATTCAACGGCACACTTTCATGATGATCCAGTGCATTTCACTATAAATCACGTTGTGACATAATTTAAATTTAATTGAATTGCCGAAGTTCTCGCGTTCGAAGTACCCGATAAGCCGAATCGAAGGAGTAGCACATGCAAGTCGAACATATGGAATTCGAAGTGGAGAAGATGACCGGCGATGGCGACGCACAGACGCTCGCCCAAGCCATCGGCGCGGTCGACCCTGATGCAAAAATCGATGTCGACGTGGATGCCAGAACCGTCAAGGTCGACTCGTGGATGATGGCCGAGGAATTCCTGGTGGCGTTCGAGGACGCAGGCTACAAGGCGAAGATCAGCAAAGGTTGATCCGGAGTCCGGACGCGTGCTGGCGCGGCGTATGCGCATTCGGCGCCGGGACTCGACACAGCTGTGGGCACTCAACCCCGTTGCCGGCTCAACACGCGCTGCAATTCGCGCGGATCGACAGGCTTGGTGAAATGATGATCGAAGCCGGCTTCTTCGGCGATCCGCTTGTCCTGCTGCTGGCCCCAGCCGGTGACGGCGATCAGTAGAATGCCGGCGGCAGGGTAATCGCGGCGAATGCGCCGCGCCACTTCATAGCCGTTCAGGAGCGGCAGGCCGATATCGAGAATCACCGCCTGCGGTGCGAATTCGTCGATCAACGTCAGACCCGCAATGCCGTCACCCGCTGTGCGCACGTCGTGGCCTTCGAGTTCGAGCACCATGGCGAGGCTATCGGCGGCGGCCGCATTGTCGTCGACGATTACGACACGCAGGCCCACCGTGAGCGGCTCCTCGGAGGGCGCACTACCCGACGGTACCGGAATCGTCTTCGAGAGCGGCAGGCGGATCACGAACTCGCTACCCTTGCCGGGGCCGCCGCTGAACGCGGCGACGGAGCCGCCGTGCAGTTCGGCGAGGCCGCGCACCAGCGCGAGACCGATGCCGAGGCCGCCTTGCGAGCGCTCGAGCGCGGGCGCAAGCTGCGAGAACATTTCGAACACGCTGTCCAGATGCTCGCGGGGAATACCGATACCGGAATCGCGCACGGCGATCACCGCTTCGTCGCCTTCGCGCTGCGCGGCGAGCGAGATGCTGCCGCCCGGCGGCGTGTACTTGGCGGCGTTGTTCAGGAGGTTCAGGATCATCTGTGAGAGGCGGGTAGGATCGGCGTCGAGATAGAGCGGCTCGCGCGGCAGCGTGACGCTGAGATGATGCGCCGACGCCTGCACAGAAGGGCGCGCCGCTTCCATGGCGGATTGCATCGCGCGCGCGAGTTCAAGCCGCTGTTTGCGCAATTCGAGCTTGCCTTGCGTGATGCGCGACACCTCCAGCAGATCGTCGACCAGATGCGTCATGTGTTGCAATTGCCGATCGAACACATCGCGTGACCACCTCAGTTGCGGGTCGTCGAATTCCTTCAGGCGCAGGATTTCGAGCACATTGCGCATCGGCGCGAGCGGATTGCGCAGTTCATGGGCGAGCGTGGCGAGGAATTCATCCTTGCGGCGATCGGCCTTCGAGAGTTCCAGATTCAGACGCTGCAATTGTTGTTCGGCGCGCCTGCGCTCGGTGATGTCACGGCTTACGCTGACCGCGCCGTAGATATCGCTGCGCGCGTTCGCCAGCGGTTTGACGACCGTTTCGCACACGCCGCGCGAGCCGTCGTGCCGCACGAAGGTCAGTTCGCTGCGCCATGTGCCGTCGGCGGCTAGGCTGGCGAACGCTTCCCGCCGGATGCGCAGCGCGTCTTCCGGCGGATGGAACATCGAGATCGGCTTGCCGAGAATCTCGCGCATGCGATAACCCAGCATGCGCTCGCCGCCGACGTTGAAATCGGTGATATTGCCCTTGAGGTCGGTGATGACGATCGCATCGCGCAGATGCTCGAAAATCGCCGCCTGACGCAGCAGCACGGTCTGCGCTTCCTTGCGCTCGGTGACGTCGATGCCGAGGCCGTAGATCATCAGCGGCTCACCGTGGCGGTCGTAAGTGGCGCGGCCGCGGCCTTCCATCCAGCACCAATCGCCGCTCGCATGCAGGAAGCGGAATTCCGCGACGTAATCGTCGCCGCTTTCCACGGCATGGCCGACTGCCTCGTTGAGCGCAAGCAGGTCACCCGGATGAATCAGTTCGAAAAAGCCGCGCGACGTTTTCGCGAAGTGTCCCTCCGCATAACCCGCGAGCGCTTCGAGTTCGCGGCTCCACCAGAACTTACCCGACTTCGGCTCGTGCGACCATGCACCCATGCGCGCGCCGCGCATGGCGAGGCTCAGCACGTCGCGGCTTTCCTGCAATTCTTTCTGCGCGAGTTGATGTGCGGCGACCGATGCCTCCGCATTGCGGCGCGCAAGCAGTAATTCCTGCTCGTACTTATGCCGATCCGCGACGATGAGTACCGCCACTTCGAGGTAGCTGACTTCGCCATGACGGCGGCGCACCGCGTTGAGCAGCATCGGCACCATACGGCCGTCGCGATGCATCATGTTCAGCTTGACCTCGGCCACCGAGCCTTGCATTTGCAGGAGCGGCGACCAGTGTGTCTGATAGAACACCTTGCCGCCGGCGGTCAGCAGGTCCTGGATGCGTTTTGTCTCCGCGAGCTCCGTCGCGCTATAGCCGAGCCAGCCGCAGAAGGTCTCGTTCACGCGGCGAATCCGGCCGTTGGCGTCGGTCACGAGCAGGCCGCAAGCGGCATGCTCGAACAAGGCATCGGCCGACGGTAGCGAGCGATCCGTGCTTTGCATTGTTTTACAGGCTCATCGGGCCGAGAAAGTCGCGCATGGCCGCGGCGCTCGCGCTGGGCGCACTCAGGTGCGGGCAATGGCCGACGTTTTCGATGATGTGCAGCGTGCTGACGGGCATCATCCGTTGCATGTATTCGCCAACCGTGCGTGGCACGATGATGTCGTCGCTGCATTGCAGGATCAGTGTGGGCGTCGTGTTGCGCGGCAGGATGGCGCGATGATCCGAAAGAAACGTGACGCGAGCGAATTGCCGCGCGATCTCGGGATCGGTGCGGCAGAAGCTGTTGGTCAGTTCGACACCGAGCTCTGGCTGCTCCGGGGCGCCCATGATGGCCGGCGCCATTGTGCTCGACCAGCCGAGGTAGTTGCTTTCCAGCGTAAGCAGCAGGTCTTCGATATCCTCGCGCGTGAATCCGCCGATATAGTCGCCGTCATTGACGTAGCACGGCGACGGACCCACCATGACCTGCGCCGCAAAGAACGCCGGTGCGTCGAGGCTGGCGATCAGCCCGATCATCGCGCTCACCGAGTGGCCGACGAACACCACCGGGCCGTCGGCGATTTCCTTGACGATTTCGACCAGGTCGTCGGCATAACCCTGAAGCGAATCGTATTTGTCGCGATCGTAGGCGGACAGGTCCGACGCGCCGCTGCCGACGTGATCGAACAGCACGGTTCGGTACTCGCCGTGGAACGAAGGCACGAGGTAGCGCCACATGCTCTGATCGCAGCCGAAGCCGTGCGCCAACACCATGGTCCGTTTGCCGCTACCGGAAATTCTCACATTGTTGCGCTTGCTGATGGTCATCACCGAGTCCTGAGCGTGCCGTGATTGAAGCGAGGAATACGCCGCGCCCGGCATCTCCCGGGAATGGTACCGCAGTCTTGCCGCCAGGCCGAGGCCGCGCATGGCTGACCGCCCGCCAGCGCGATCATGGCGCACGGTAGCCGACGCCCGAGCGCGCCGGAGCCGGAGATGGCTAGAGAGTGGCGCAAGGCGTGTTCCTTGTCTGTTGGGCGAAGGTTTCAGGCCGTTTTGATTTCTTGCGGCGGCGTCTTGGCTGGTTCGAGTCCGAATCGTTCGTATTGCGAAATCACCTGCGCGCCGAACAGGAGCAGGGTGGCTAGCCACTCGAAGCTGAACAGGATCACAATCGCCATGGTCAGCGAGCCATACACGACGCTGACCTGCGAAAGCGTTGCGAAGTACCAGACCAGCACGTGCCGTGTAATTTCCCACAGCACGGCGGCAACAATTCCGCCGAACAACGCGTGTTTGAGGGAAGGCCGTCCAACCGGCATGACCATATATATCGACGTCAATACGAAAATCTCGCCAGCGACCCCGAGCAGATACAACACGAAGCGCGACAATCCCTGCAATGAAACATGTAATCCAAAGAGTTCCATACCCTCGGCCCCGACAGCCTCCAGCCCGCTGGACACGAACGTCACGATCAATAATCCAATGCCAAGAAAGAGGATGTAGAAGTAGGGCAGCAGCGCGGAGAGCAAAAAATGCCGTCGCCGCACCACCACGCGGTGCACGAAGATCAATGACATCGCGTTCTCGAGCACCGTGAATGCAAGCGAGCTGAAAAAGATCATCGTCAGCAGCAGGACCCAGCCGATCACCGCGCGATGCGCGAGAAAATTCGTCAGTTCGTGCACGAGCGCATTGGCTTGCCCCGGTACCAGCCACTGCAACAAATGACCCAGCGCCGCCAGCAAAACGTGCTGCGGCACGATACGCGACAACACGATCACGATCAGGATCATCAGCGGCACAATCGACAATAACGCGTAATACGCGACCGCTCCCGCGAGCAGCAAACCCTGGTTCGCGCGGAATGCTTTCAACGTCTGCAGAAAAAACGCGCCGGGATGTTTCGCCACATACAGCGCGTGCTTATCGATGATGGTTTGCATGGTTCATCACGCCGCGCGTGGCCGGATCGGCCGGAAAGGCAGCCGGTTTTTCAGCGCTTACCCAGAACCTCAAGCAAGAACGCAGCCACCCCCGGATAGGCGGCAGATTGCATGGTTCCCGCAGCGGGAACGCAGTTTGCTTTTCAACAGCGCGGTTCGCTTTTCATCGTTAGCAGGATGGTGTATCAAATCACAATGAACAACGCGACTGACAAAGCGGAACTCGCAGACCTCGTGGTCGCGCGGCCGGAGGGGCTGTATTGCCCGCCCGGAGATTTCTACATTGACCCCTGGCAACCGGTCGAGCGAGCCGTGATTACGCACGCGCATTCCGATCATGCGCGCTTCGGGCACCGGCACTATCTTGCGTCGCAGGCGGGCGCGAACGTGCTGCTTTCGCGGCTGGCCGGCATCACGCTGCAAACCCTCGCGTATGGCGAGCGGCTCGATCTCGGTGGCACGACGGTTTCGCTTCATCCCGCGGGACACGTGCTGGGTTCGTCGCAACTCAGAATCGAGCACAAGGGCCGCGTGTGGGTCGCATCCGGCGATTACAAGCTCGATCCCGATCCGACCTGCGAGGCGTTCGAACCGGTGCGCTGCGATACCTTCATTACCGAATCGACCTTTGGATTGCCGATCTATCGGTGGGATGCGCCACAAACGATATTCGACGGCGTCGATTCATGGTGGCGTCATAACGCGTCGGAAGGGCGCGCGTCGGTGCTGTTCTGCTATTCGTTCGGTAAAGCGCAACGCGTGCTGGCAAGCATCGACGCGGGTATCGGACCGATTTTCTGTCACGGTGCGATTGAACCGCTCAATCGGGCGTACCGGCAAGCCGGGGTGAGCTTGCCGCCCGTGCGTCTTGTCAGCGAAATTCCGGTGAAAGAGAAGGCGGTGTTCCAGCACGCGCTCATCGTGGCGCCGCCGTCCGCGCAAGGCAGCGCCTGGCTGAAGCGTTTTGGCGACTATAGCGATGCGTTCGCTTCGGGCTGGATGCGTCTGCGCGGCGCGCGGCGCAGACGCGGCGTCGACCGCGGCTTCGTGTTGTCGGATCACGCGGACTGGCCCAGCCTGCAAACCGCCATTCAGGCGACAGGCGCTGAGCGCGTCATCGTTACGCATGGTTCGGTCGAACCAATGGTGCGCTGGCTGCGCGAGCAGGGCCTCGAGGCGGGCGCGTTTGAAACGCAATACGGCGACGACACAGTTGAAGCGGATGCTGCCGGTGCGGACGAAACAGACGAAGCGGGCGCGCCGCGTAGCGCGTCGATCAGCATTCCCGAATCCGGCGAGCGCGACGAAGCACGCGTCGCAGCGAATCCGGAAGCAAGCGAAACCGGCAACGCAGCGAGTGACACATGAAACGCTTCGCCGCGCTCTATACCGCCCTCGATGCGACGACCTCCACGCACGACAAACTCGAGGCGCTCATCAGCTATTTCTCCGCAGCAGAGCCAGAGGACGCCGCGTGGGCGTCGTACTTTCTCGCCGGCGGCAAGCCGCGTCAATCGGTGCCGACGCGCCTTCTGCGGGACATTGCCCGCGAGCGTGCAGGGCTGCCGGAATGGCTATTCGAAGAGTCGTATCACGCGGTCGGCGATCTGGCCGAAACCATCGCGCATATCCTGCCGCCCGCGCAATGCAGCTCCGAACTCGGCCTCACGCAGTGGATCGAGCAACGCGTGCTGACGCTGCGCGGGGTAGCGCCGGAAGAATTGCGCACGCGTTTGCTCGGCTATTGGGACGAACTAGATTGGGGCGGCCGTTTTCTGCTGACCAAGCTGATCGGCGGCGGCTTTCGGGTCGGCGTCGCGCGGCAACTCGTGGTGCGTGCGCTGGCGGCAGTGGCGGGCGTCGATCATAAGCGGATCGCACAACGCATGGTCGGCTGGACCGACTCGCAACAGAAGCCGGACGCGGCACGCTACCTGCGTTTGATCGCGCCGGAAGCCGCCGATGAAGACGCGCTGCGCGGCCAGCACGCACACGAGAGCGATCTCGGTTTGCCTTACCCTTTCTTTCTCGCTCATCCGTTGCAGGCCGACCCGGCGACGCTCGGCGAGCCGTCGAAATGGCAAATCGAATGGAAGTGGGACGGCATTCGCGCGCAACTCGTGAAACGGGCGGGACGTGTGTGGCTATGGTCGCGCGGTGAGGATCTGATTACGGACCGCTTCCCCGAGGTCGCGGCACTCGGCGAAGGGTTGCCCGACGGCTTCGTGATCGACGGTGAAATTCTCGCGTGGGAACCGGGCGCCTCAGCGCCATTGCCGTTTGCGCGACTGCAACCGCGGATCACGCGCAAAACACTGACAAAAAAAATTCTCGCTGATTCGCCGGCCACACTGCTCGCCTACGACCTGCTCGAAGCGCACGGCAAGGATCTGCGCATGACCCCGCTAGCAGAGCGGCGCGCGCAACTCGACACACTGGCGACTTCAGTAGACGGCACGCTTGCACGCGACCTGTTGCGCGTTTCGCCGCTCATTTGCGCGGCGGATTGGCAAACCCTCACTGCGCTGCGTGAAGAGAGCCGGGCGCGCGGTGTGGAAGGCATGATGGTGAAAGCGCGCGATTCGATGTACGGAGTGGGCCGCACCAAAGCCTCCGGCACCTGGTGGAAATGGAAGATCGATCCGTATGCGGTGGATGCGGTGCTGGTCTACGCGCAACGCGGTCACGGCCGACGCGCCAGCCTGTATACCGACTTCACCTTCGCGGTATGGGACGAGGCGAACGGCGTGCGCACGCTTGTGCCGTTCGCCAAGGCCTATTCCGGGCTCACGGACGAAGAAATGCGCCAGGTGGATGCGATCGTGCGCAAGACCACAGTCGAGAAGTTCGGCCCGGTGCGCAGCGTGACGCCGACGCTGGTGTTCGAAATCGGCTTCGAGGGGATTCAGGCGAGCCCGCGTCACAAGTCGGGGATAGCGGTGCGATTTCCGCGCATGCTGCGTTGGCGCACCGACAAACATATCGATGACGCTGATACGCTGGCCACGTTGAAGGGTTTCATCGACGACCGTGCGGGATAACCCGTAAGCAGGATTCCTTAACGCGATTCCAGGTTTCCCACAAATTTCGCATTTTCCTTCAACCGAACTTTGCGTGTTTTCCCGAACTCGGGGTACCTATATCCGTTCGTATACAGCGAGCCGATGATGTTACGGTGAACACGAAGTTATGTGCAATGCACGCCGCAAGGGCGCCATGCGCGAGGGAAGTGCGTTTCAACCATACTTCGACGCAACATTCCGTGCATGCGACAGTGTATCGGGATGCGTCAAGACAGCATAAATCAGGAAGCGGCGATCGACCCGGTGAGCTATGGTGGTGAGGTAACGCATGTGCGGCGGCGCATTGGGCACAGCGTGGCGAAAAATTGAAGCGAACGTCTGGCAAGCAATGAGCGCTCGCTGCGCGGCGGGAGCGAATCTTGCGGACAAGTTTCCCACTGCCCGAAAATAGCGCTGCGAAGAAGCAAAGGAGAAGATGGTGACGTTCGACGACCGAATGGACGATAACGATGACGTCGTAGTATGGCGGCCGATCCCCTATGCAATGGCATCGCACCGTCGCGTACTCGTGGTCGACGATTACCCGGAAGCGGCCGACGCATTGCAGATGCTCCTGAATGCCGACGGCTTCGAATGCCGCGCGCTCGACGATCCGCTTGCGGTCTGCGGAATGGCTTGTGAATGGCAGCCGTTCGCCATCGTCCTCGACATCAAGATGCCCGGCCTTGACGGGCTCGAACTGGCTCGCCGCCTGCGGGCTGACCCGTTGACCGCCGACATGCTGCTGGTCGCCTGTACCGCTTTTGCTTCGAGCGAAGACCGGGTGCGGGCCAAGGCTGCCGGCTTCGACGCACACTGTGCCAAACCCCTCACGCCGCAGCGTCTCTTGCGCGTGCTCGAATCGGCTGCCGCGCTGCATGCCGTCGGGCCGCAGTAAAAACGGCGAAACCCCCTGCGTAAGCCTTAGCCATTCTCGCAAGCCGGCGTGCCTGGTGGCACGTCGCTTGCGCCAGCCGTTTGTGCTGCGCGTGACTTATCGTCAGGAGAAAACCCATGGACACCCCCATTGCAGAAACGGCGCTTGACCTCGTGCCGCCCGGCGTCGAGCGTGTGCCGGTGACGTTCGAAATCAACGGTAAAACCCAACAGTTCAAGGTGGAAGCCTGGACCACGTTGCTCGACCTTCTGCGCGAACACTGTCATTTGAGCGGCACCAAGAAAGGCTGTGACCACGGCCAGTGCGGCGCGTGCACGGCGATTGTCAACGGCCAGCGCATCAACACCTGTCTCGCGCTCGCCGCCGTGCGCGACGGCGCAGCGATCACGACGATCGAAGGCCTCGCCGACGGCGACACACTGCACCCGGTTCAACAGGCCTTCATCGACCACGACGCCTTTCAGTGCGGCTACTGTACGCCGGGGCAGATCTGCTCCGCCGTTGCCATGCTCGACGAGGGCCACGTGAAAACCGCCGACGACATCCGCGAACAGATGAGCGGCAATCTGTGCCGCTGCGGCGCGTATACCAACATTGTCGCGGCGATTCTGGACGCGGCGGATTTGAGCGATCAACGATCGCCAACACCGGGAGCGCGCCCATGAACCGCTTTTCCTATGCTCGTGCGAGCGCTGTCGCTCAGGCGATCGACCAACATCGCGCGAACGCCACGGCGGCGTTTATCGCGGGCGGCACCAATCTCGTCGACCTGTTGCGCGAAGACGTGGCGCGTCCCGCGGTGCTCGTCGACATCAACCGACTGCCGCTTAAAAGTATCGACGCGACGCCGAACGGCGGCCTGAAAATCGGCGCGCTGGTAACCAATAGCGCCGTGGCTTATGACGACACCGTGGTCATGCGCTACCCGCTGCTTGCGCAGGCGATTCTGGCGGGTGCGTCGGCGCAGATTCGCAATGTGGCGACAGTCGGCGGCAATCTGCTTCAACGGACCCGCTGCCATTATTTCTACGATGCCGGCACGCCGTGCAACAAACGCGACCCCGGCACAGGATGTCCGGCCAAGGAAGGCATCAACCGCATCCACGCGATTCTCGGCGCGAGCGATCAGTGCATTGCCGTGCACCCGTCGGACATGTGCGTGGCGCTGGCGGCGCTCGATGCGACCGTGCACCTGAGCGGTACGGACGGCACGCGTACCTTGCCGTTTGCCGACTTTCACCGTTTGCCCGGCGATACGCCGCATATAGACAGCAATCTGCGCGCCGACGAACTGGTGACGGCGATCGAGTTGCCTGAAGAAGGTTTCGCCGCGCATCACGCTTATGTCAAAGTGCGCGACCGGGCCTCGTATGCGTTCGCGTTGGTGTCGGCCGCGGTCGGTGTGGAACTCGACGGTGACATGATCGTCGACGCCCATTGCGCACTCGGCGGTGTCGCGCACAAGCCATGGCGCGATCCTGAAGCCGAGACCTTATTGCGTGGTGAGCCATTGAACGCAGCCACTGTGCGCGGTTTTGCGCAAGCGCTGCTGCGCGGCGCGCAGGGCCGGCGCGGCAATGCGTTCAAGATCGAACTGGCGGCGCGCGTCATCATGCGTGCATTCGAACTTGCGACGCAGCGCTCGCTTGAGGAGGTCGCACCATGAATCGCGCCGAAACATTGCCTGGTTTGCGCGCCACCGGCGTGCCTCACAAGCGCGTCGACGGCAAGCTGAAAGTCACCGGCGCCGCGCACTACGCTGGCGATTTTGGAGCCGAGGGACTCACTTACGGCTTCGTCGTATCGAGCACGATCGCGACCGGCCGTATCGTTTCGATCGATGCGTCGTCCGCGCTCGACACACCCGGGGTGCTGCGGGTACTGACGCATGAAAATCGCTCGGCACTCCCGCTCGCCGATAAGCCGTACAAGGATCAGGTTGCACCGGGTGGCAGCCCGTTCAGGCCGTTGTGGGACGAGCGCGTGTGGTACAGCGGGCAACCGGTCGCGCTGGTGGTAGCCGAATCGCTGGAGCTGGCGCGCTATGCGGCGTCGCTCGTGAAGGTGCGTTACGAACCCACGCCTCATCAGACGGATATGAGCGAAGTCGTGATGGACGCCGTGCCGCCATCGACGGAAAAGGGCGGCTTCGAGCCGCCTCCATCAGCACGCGGAGACGCGGATACGGCCCTTGCGAGCGCGGTGGTCCGTGTCGATGCGTTCTACAGCACGCCGGCGGAGTATCACAATCCGATGGAAATGCACGGCTGCACCGTGGTGCCGGATGAACAAGGACGGCTGACTGTGTATGAAAAGACCCAGGGCGTCGGCAACACCAAGACGTACCTGACTAACGTATTCGGCCTGAAGGACGACGACCTGCAAGTGGTGTCGCCGTTCGTCGGCGGCGCGTTCGGTTCCGGGCTGCGTCCGCATTATCACCTGGCGCTTGCGGTGATGGCCGCACTCGATCTGAAGCGGCCGGTGCGGGTGACCCTGACGCGGCAGCAGATGTTCACCTTCGCGCATCGTCCGCAATCGATCCAGCGTGTCGCGCTGGGTGCGGCGGCAAACGGCAAATTGCAAGCCGTAATTCACGAGGCCGTGTCGGAGACCTCGCAATACGAGGACTACTGCGACGTGGTCGTGAACTGGGCCGGTCAGCTGTACCAATGCGACAACGTCACAATGGGCTACAAGGTCGCCCGGATCGACGTGCCGACGCCAGCCGATACGCGAGCGCCGGGCGCGGCTCAAGGCCTCTTTCCGCTCGAAATGGCGATGGACGAACTGGCCGAAGCCCTGCAGATGGATCCGCTCGAATTGCGTTTGATCAACTACGCCGAGCGCGACGCCAACAAGAATCTGCCGTTCTCGAGCAAGGCCTTGCGCGAGTGCTATCGCGAAGGCGCGGCGCGCTTCGGCTGGGACCCGCGGCCGCTCGCGCCGCGTGCGAAACGCGAAGGGAACGAACTGATCGGTTGGGGCATGGCGACGGGATCGTGGGACGCCCTGCAGAACGAAGCGGCCGCGCGCGCGGTGCTCACACGTGACGGTCGCGTGAAAGTGTCGAGTGCGACCGCCGATATCGGTACCGGCACGTACACGGCGATGAGTCAGATCGCAGCGGATGCGCTCGGCGTATCGATCGAAGACGTCAGTTTCGAACTCGGCGATACGCGCTTGCCGAAGGCGCCGATCGAAGGCGGATCATGGACGGTGTCGTCGGTCGGCAGCGCAGTCGACGTCGCGTGCAAGCGGCTGCATAACCGGCTTGTCGAGTTGGCGCGGCAGCACGGCGGCGAGCGCTTTGCGACCGTTGCGCGTGAAGATATCAGGCGCTCGGGCGAGCGGCTCGTGTGCGGTCCTGATGCGGACGATGCCGTGCGTATCGACGCATTGTTCGATCGAGCCGGACTGGACACGCTGGAAGAACAGGCGAGCGTCAAGCCGCATGAAAAGCAGCAGGCGTATTCAATGGGCACGCATTCGGCGGTCTTCGTCGAAGCGCGGGTGGACGAAGCGCTGGGCACCGTGCGCGTGACACGCGTGGTGAGCGCGATCGCGGCGGGCCGCATCATCAATCCGAAGACCGCGTCCAACCAGATTGCCGGTGGCGTGGTGTGGGGCATCAGCATGGCACTGCACGAGCATGGCCAGTTCGACCATGCGCTTGGGCGGCAGATGAACCACAACCTGTCCGAGTATCACGTCCCCGTGAATGCGGACATCCACGCTATCAACGTGCTGTTCGTGGACGAACCGGACGACATCGTCAATCCGCTGGGTGCGAAGGGCGTCGGGGAAATCGGCGTGGTGGGCGTGGCGGCAGCGGTGAGCAACGCGATCTGGCATGCAACGGGCAAGCGGGTAAGGGACTTGCCGATTACGTTGGATAAGCTGTTCGGCTAAAGCATGGTGTGAAGTGCGGAGCGTGGTGAGAAGCGCTCCGCGCGTCTGCCTCGAACAGAAAGGACGTGCATGGTTCTACGGGCGGTGGCGCCAAATGGCCACCTCAGGCCACCTCAGGCGGCGAGCCGGTGCTGCTCGATTTGTCTGAGGGTCTCTTCGCCGATCTTTTCGCGTGCCATTTCCGTGTCGAAATGGGTTTGCAGATTCATCCAGCTCTGCGCGTCCGTGCCGAAGAATGCGCCGAGACGTACTGCCGTGTCAGCCGTGATCGCGCGTTCGCCTTTTACGATTTCATTGATGCGGCGCGCCGGCACGCCGATTGCCTTGGCGAGCGCATACTGGGTAACTTGCATCGGCTCGAGCCATTCCTCTGCGAGGATCTCGCCCGGCGTTGCGAGTGGTACTTGGCGGGACATGAAACTCTCCTTCAATGGTAGTCGACGATTTCAACATCGCTTGCGTGCCCCGCCTCGAACTGGAAGCAGACTCGCCATTGATCGTTGATCCGGATGCTGTAGTGGCCAGCCCGATCGCCTTTTAGCAACTCAAGCCGGTTCGCCGGCGGTATGCGCAAAAATTCAAGCGTTGCCGCCGCATGAATCTGCTGCAGCTTGCGCATTGCCACCTTTTCGATATTAGCGAACCGGGCAATACGAGTGCCCTTGAAAAGGATCTCTGTGTCGCGGCAGGCAAACGAAATAATCGTCCCGACATAATAACGCAACGCGTTATTAACGTCAAGCGTTATTAGTTGATATTGACCTGCTTCAGTCTGGGGCGTACTTGAATTCAGGCAGCGCTTCCAGCGACTTTTTCGTCGCATCGGGCAGGACCACGCGGCGGTTGTTGATTTGCAGGTCTGTGAACGGCACGGCGACCAGATGCTTGCCTATGCCAAGGAAGCCGCCCACTGACAGGATCGCATACGTGCTGCGGTCCGCGCTCGGCGAAACGATCAGATCGTCCAGCGTGCCGAGCGTGTCCTTGTTCTTGTTATAGACGTCCACGCCGGCTAGCTTCGACGCGCGATACCCGCTAGCCAGCTGAACGACGTCGGTGCGTTTCTCCGTGATTGCCTGCGGGGCGCCTTGGGCGTACGTGGTAGTGGAGGCCGCGAGCGTGCCGAAAAGCAGTGCGGCTGCAACGAGCGGCTTGGTTGACATGGTTCGCATGGTGAGTGTTCTCCCTGTTGTCTGGTGTGGACGCGTGTTTAGGCTTACGCACGGGCCAAAGGTCGTCTTTCACCTTGGCCGCAGCAAGCGTTGTGCCTTGGCGCCGTCGTGCCGTGCGCGCAGCGCTTGGGCCCGGAATTTGCTGGTTCAGCAAGCTTGCATACTCAAACATGCGCGCCAGCGCGCCCAGCTTCCACAGGAACCCCTATGTCATTCCAGGCCAATTACTCGACGCGCATCGCGGAAGGCACACCTTTCCCGCTTGGCGCGACATGGAACGGAAGCGGTGTCAACTTCGCGCTGTTCTCAGCGCACGCCACCAAGGTCGAACTCTGTCTGTTCGACGAAACCGGCGAGACGGAAATCGAACGCATCGAGTTGCCGGAGTACACCGACGAGGTATGGCACGTGTTCGTGCCGAATCTCAAACCGGGTGCGGTGTACGGCTATCGGGTCCACGGGCCCTATGAGCCGGAAAAAGGACATCGCTTCAATCCGAACAAGCTTCTGCTCGACCCCTACGCCAAAGCCCATATCGGCGAGCTCAAATGGGCCCCGGAAATCTTCGGCTATACACTCGATTCGGAAGAAGGCGACCTGTCATTCGACGAGCGCGACAGCGCGCCCTTCGTGCCGAAGTGCAAGGTGGTCGACGCCAATTTCTCGTGGACGCATCCGGAACGCAATGCGCAGCCTTGGGAGCGCGTGATCTTCTACGAAACCCATGTGCGCGGCTTCACCAAACGCCATCCCGAAGTGCCCGAAAATTTGCGCGGCACCTTCGCGGGACTCGGCCAGCAAGTCGTGCTCGACTACATCAAAGGTCTCGGCGTCACGTCGGTCGAATTGATGCCGATCCAAACCTTTGTCAACGACAGTTATCTGCTCGACAAAGATCTCACCAACTATTGGGGCTACAACACGATCGGCTTCTTTGCGGCCGATCCGCGTTTCTTTGCGTCGGCGACCGACTCGGTCGGCGAATTCAAGGAAATGGTGGACCGCTTTCATAACACCAACCTCGAAGTGATTCTCGACGTGGTCTACAACCACACCGCCGAAGGCAACGAGCGCGGCCCGACGATTTCCTTTAAAGGCATCGACAACGCGTCCTACTACCGCCTGATGCCCGACGAGCCCCGCTACTACATCAACGACACCGGCACCGGCAACACGCTGAACCTGTCGCATCCGCGCGTGTTGCAAATGGTCACCGACAGCCTGCGCTACTGGGTGACGGAAATGAAAGTCGACGGCTTCCGTTTCGACCTTGCGACGATTCTCGGCCGCGAGCCGCACGGCTTCGACGAAGGCGGCGGCTTCCTCGACAGTTGCCGGCAGGATCCGGTTCTCTCCAGCGTACGGCTCATCGCGGAACCGTGGGACTGCGGCCCGGGCGGCTATCAAGTGGGCGGTTTTCCGCCGGGCTGGGCCGAATGGAACGACCGTTTTCGCGACACCGTGCGCGAATACTGGAAGGGCGACGAAGGCGCGGTGGGTGATCTCGCCAAACGCCTGACCGGCTCGGGCGACAAGTTCAATCATCGTGGGCGCCGCCCGTGGGCCAGCGTGAATTTCATCGCCGCGCACGACGGCTTCACGCTCAACGATCTGGTCTCGTACAACGACAAGCACAACGACGCCAACGGCGAAGACAACAAAGACGGCCATTCCGACAACAAGTCATGGAACATGGGCGTCGAAGGGCCGACCGACGACCCGGAAATCCGTCAGCAACGCGAACGCCAGAAACGCAATCTGCTGGCCACGCTGCTGCTCTCGCAAGGCACGCCGATGATCCTCGCGGGCGACGAATTCGGCCGCACGCAGAAGGGCAACAACAACGCGTATTGCCAGGACAATGAAATCAGCTGGGTCGATTGGGAAGGCATCGACGACGACGGGCGCGCGCTAACCGAGTTCGTCAAGAATCTGACGACGCTGCGGCATCGCCTGCCGGTGCTGCGCCGCGGGCGCTTTCTCTCCGGCGAATACAACGAGGCGCTCGACGTGACCGACGCGCGTTGGCTCGCACCGGACGGTAGTGATCTTTCGCACGAACAATGGGACGATCCGTCAATGCGCTGCTTCGGCGTGGTGATCGACGGGCGCGCGCAAGCGAGCGGCATTCGCCGTCCCGCGTCGGATGCGACCTTGCTGCTGGTGTTGAACGCGCATCACGACGTCGTCAATTTCACGCTGCCCGATATTCCCGAGGGCGACCAGTGGACTTGCCTGCTGGATACCAACATGCCCGTGCGAGCCGAGCTGCCTCAATTCGCCGCCGGCGACGCGTATCAGGTGACAAGCCGCTCATTGCTGCTGTTCGCACTCGAAGCACCGAGCCACGCGACGCAACGCGTGTTCGATCGCCTGGAAGAGCAACTCACCACGGATGAAAGCGAACGTCCTGCCGCAACGTGAGATACGCGGGTGTGGGCCGGGCGTGAGCGCTAACCGCCAGGTATAGCGCTTGCTCGCTTTCGAATAGCCGCGCGTTTGCCGCATTTCGCGGCACGTGCGTGGCGCCGCCGGTGTCGGTCTGTGCCGGTCCAACTGAGGATGGTCAAATGGAACAGGAACAAGCGTCTCGAGAAGAACAGATTCGTACACGCGCCTACTACCTCTGGGAGCAGGCCGAAGAGCCGAAGGGAACGCCTGATGAATACTGGGAGCAGGCGCGCGACGAAATCGAGAAGGAAGCGCCGCCGATAGAAAGTGGGCCGGTTGCTGAAGCGCCGAAAAAGTGAAAATGCGAATTTGCGAAGGTGTGTCGGCTCGCCGGCCGTCGCGGAAGTAAAGAAGGAGTAGTGGAACAGAACACCGGGGTGCAGCGGCGAGTTGCATCGTCGACGCGCGGAATAATGGCCGCAATGCAGCCGCGCTGGCAGCTCGAATGATCTGTCACGCCTGACGAAATGGAACCGGACAGATCTGCAAAATGAAGGAATTCCCCGACCCGCGTGACGCGAGGCCAGCCGCCCGCATTCAGGCGCCGCCTCCCGCATTTGGCATTGACGGCTTGATCGCGATTGCGGTCGGCGTCACGGTGGTTGCTTGCCTGTATTTCGCACGTGCCGTGCTGATTCCGATCACGCTCGCGATTCTGCTCAGTTTCCTCGTCGCGCCACTTGCCAATTCGCTTGGACGATTGAAACTCGGACATGTGGCGTCCGTGTTCGCCGCGGTGACAATTTCGGTGTCGGTGATCGTGATGCTCGGCGCGGTGATCGCCATGCAGTTGAGCGATCTTGCAGCGGGCGTGCCCCGCTATCAGGCGACCATCGAACGCAAGATGGACGCAGCGCACAGCCTGACCATCGGCAAACTGAACCGTCTTGCCGGCGTGGCCGGCCAGGCGCTGCAACGCGCGACCATCGAGCCGCCGCAAGCACAAGCGCCGCGCGATGCCTCAACGCACGCGAGCACCCATCTGCCTGCCGCCGTACCCGTCGAGGTGCGCGAACCGGTGCCGACGCCGTTCGAACTCGCGCGGCGCGTGCTGTCGCCGGCGATCAGTCCGTTGGAAACCGCGTTTATCGTGTTCGTCGTGATGGTGGTGATCCTGCTGCAACGCGACGACCTGCGCGACCGCGCGATCCGCCTGTTCGGTTCACGCGATCTGCACCGCACGACCACCGTGATGGACGAAGCCGCGCGGCGCTTGAGCCGGTACTTCGTTTCACAACTCGGTGTGAATGCCGGCGTCGGCGTGGTGATCGGCGCGGGATTGTTCTTCATCGGCGTGCCGAGTCCGATTTTGTGGGGCATTCTCGCCGCGTTGCTGCGGCTCGTGCCGTACGTGGGCATCTGGATATCCGCGACGCTGGCCACTGCGCTCGCCGCCGCTGTGAGTCCTGAATGGACGATGGCGATCTGGTCGCTCGTGCTGTTCGGCACGGTCGAGTTACTGGTGGGGCAGGTGGTGGAGCCGCTGCTATACGGACACAGCACTGGGCTCTCGCCGTTTTCGGTCGTGGTGGCGGCGATTTTCTGGAGCTGGATCTGGGGGCCGATAGGGTTGATTCTGTCTACGCCATTGACGCTGTGCCTGCTGGTGCTGGGACGGCATGTGAGACGCCTGGAGTTTCTCGACGTACTACTGGGCGACCAGCCGGCGCTGACGCCGGTAGAAAACTTTTACCAGCGAGCGCTCGCGGGTGACCCGGACGAAGCGATCGAGCAAGCTGAGGTGCTGTTGCGCGACCGCTCGCTGTCAGCCTACTACGACGAAGTGGCGATCAAGGGCTTGCAGCTCGCCGCCATTGACGTGATGCGTGGCAGCGTGACGGCCGTGCAACTCGCGCGGATCGAGGCAACCACGAACGATCTGGTCGACGGGCTGGACAGCTATGAAGATCGCGAACCCTCGCCGCCGCAGGCGGAAGAGAACTGGAGCGCGGTGGGGCCGATGGCCGCTTCTTCAGAGACGGAAGGGGCAGTGCGGGCGGAGCCGGCTGCGTCGAACGTCGAAACGACGGATGAGGGCAACGGGGAGGGGGATGCTGCTGCGAAGCGGGTGTTGTGCATTGCTGGACGCGGGCCCGTCGATCCGCTCGCTACGACGATCTTGTTGCAGTTGCTGGGCAAGCATGGGTTTGTTGGGCGGGCGGTGCCGCATGAGGCCGCTTCGCGGGCATCGATCGATAGTCTCGATGCCGATGACGTGGGGATCGTCTGTATTCTTTATTTGCAGATCGATGGGATTCCTTCGCATCTGCGCTACCTGGTTCGGCGTATTCGGGCGAGATTGCCGAAGGTGTCTATTGTTGTGGGGCTGTGGGCCGCGGAGGACACTGAAAAGTGGAGTGCGGATTTGCAAAGTGCGATGGGAGCGGAGTGTTATGCGAGTTCCTTGCAGGAGGTTTTGGGGGCCTGTCGGAGGATTGAAGCTAGCAGGATGGATCAAGGCTTGGCTGTTGTGAATGGGTGAGAGGGGCCTGGCGGCGGTTTCGGGTTTCTGGGCTCTTTGCTCTACTGAAAACGTACTTCCTGGGCCAAGACCTAGCAATCGCATTCCCGTATGACGCCTGCCATTCTGCTTTTCTCCCTTACTCAATGCATGCCGGCATGCGGCTGCCGGCTCGAACACCCTTCAAAAACCCATTGCGGGTCGCGCACCGGGCCCGTTCGATAGCCGGTCCACGCGTTGCGCATTGCGATCGTCTGCCGCGCGCTGCCTGGCTTCCTTCTCGATGTCGCTTTTGCCGAACGTATCGGTTGCGCGCGTCTGGAAGTAGAGCGTCGATGACAGGATGTGGTCGTGCCAGCTGGTCAGCATCGTGTCGTGCACAAGCAGGTCGAAAAGCGCCATGACCTGCGGCGGAAGCGGCGTTTTTCCACTGGCGCCGTCTTGCCAGGCTTTTGCAAGCGCTACCTGCTCAGGTGTCAGCATCTCAGCCTCGATGATGCCCGCAGCTGCGCCGGTAATGTCCGGGTCGTAAGGAAGATCCAGGCTGGTATCCCGGGCCCGGATGCGCTTGAGGGTCGCCTCCAGTTCGGGTTGCTTCGAGAGCCGCCGGGTCAGTTCGGCGGATTCGCTGTCAATGCGTTCCCAGACGTGCACGACAGGCCTCGAGAGCGCCTCGGAGGTCGGGATCAGATCGCGTTGCCGCTGCGCGTCGAGCTGCTTGTAGCGAGCGAGCAGGCTGTCGAAATAGGCGCGGTTCGCCGGCGTGTTGCGCTCGCTTGCCGGCAGGCTTTCCAGCCGTTCGTGTTCGATGCGCAGCTTCTGTTGTGTATCGCTTTTCTCGGCTAGCAATGCCTGCCAGTCGGCTAACTTATGCTTGGCCGGGGAGGTGATCGAGGCGCGGAATGCGGGGTCCTTATAGCGCACTGCGAGCCAGCGCAGGAATACCTCCATGTGGGACTGGAAATCGAGTCCTTTTTTGTGGGGCACCAGCGTGCGGTATGCGGCGATCAGGTCGGGGACCTTGTAGCTTGTCGTGCCGACGGAGATGGGGTGGGCGAGGGTGAATTTGCGATAGGTGGGGCCTTTGTATTTGAACAGGTCCTCCATCATGTCCACCGCCGCGCCCGCCATCAAGGCCTCGTTCAGCATATCGCGCAGTGCAACGCGCTGGAGTTCCGCGCGGAACCCCATCGAACCTTCCGGTGCCCCGCCTGTGATGTCCTCACTGGTGCCCGGATACAGGTACTGGTCGCCACGCGTCTTTTCGAGGCTGTCAAGCCGTTGATAGAAACGCAACTCGTGCGCGGCTGCAAAATGAACGCACTTCTGAACGGCCTGCGGCACGCCCAACGGCCGGTCGCCGTAGTTCTGCCTGATCATGTTCACGAGCGGCACGAAATCAAGCAGTTTGTTCTCGGCCATGATCGACGAAACAGCGTCGAGCAGACCCAGAAACTTGATCTCAATCGGGTCACCCTTCTCCGGCGCATCGCCGATCCTCAGGTCGACGTCGTCGCGTCGCTTGTATCTGCGCACCAGTTCATTGACGAATATACGCGCCAGCACGCCACCGCGATCAGCGCCGAACACGGAGACTTCAATACGCTGGACTTTCGACATCTGCGCCTTCGCATCGCGATAGGCGGCGTCGAACTGCTTCAACGCCGCGTGCAGCCGATCCTCGACGCCCGTGCCGAACAGGCCTGATACGGCTGCGTTATCGCGTACCTGCGGAATCGAGTCCATCGCGACGTCGACGAAGACTCCTTTGGCGACAGACCAACCTGCCTTGAGCGGGTTTTTCCGGAGGTCATACAACGTTGCCCGAACGGCCGCCTTGCCGCGCGTCACCCAGCGGTCGTCGCGGGCCATCGTCAGCACGCGGCCCAGTTTGGCAGGAGCCCTCTTCGCTTCTGCGATCAGGTCGGCGTAGGCTTTGGCTACCGGACGGAAAGACATCTCGTCAAGTGCTTCCGCTACCGCGCTCTTTGCCGCTTTGCCTGGTGCCTTTTTCAGGTCCAGCAACTTGTCGACACCGACAACCTTCTGCGCGGTGGATTTCGCCGAGTTCGCAGCCGATTTGCCGACGGCGGTCGCCGTTTTAACTGCGGCGGAGACGATTTCATTGTTGGCCGCGTCCTTGTTTAGCTCCGTGCCCAGCCCGGAATAATAAAAGCGGTACCAGAACTGGTTGGGCATACGCTGTTGCCGACGATCGCGCATGTCTCGGTGCGCTTCCCACAGTCGACAGATGTTCGAATAGCGTGAAGTCGACGGATCGTCGTGGTCACGATTGCGGCCAAACCCATCGAAGAAGAAGCCCATCTTGATCACCGCACCACACGGGATGCAGTCATCGTGCCTGTAGGGCTTGTGCGCCGCCAGCATTCCGTCGAGGACCTTCATCGGGGTCCGGTCTGCAGCATCGAGTTGCGTAGGGTCAGCCATGAGTCGCTCCTGTCTGGATGTGTTCAAATGTGTCGCGCTTCAGTTGCTCGACAATCGGCGTTGGCAGCTTTTCCATTGCGGCACCGAACGCACCGGGCTTGCCCTTCGTATCTGCCAGAATTCGCTGAATGGCAGGGTGCTTGTCGAAATCAGGATTTACCAGCAACCTGTAATACACGTACTGTTCAAGATCCTGTGTGTTGGTGAGGCGATACTTCAACCAGCCTTCCGACGCCACACGGGCCGTTCGGCGGAATGCGACAGCATCGTCGTACGAGGACGGGTCGAATGTCTTGCCTTGCTTCTTGTCCAGCCAGTCATCAATCTCTGCGTAAAAGATGCGCGTACCCCTCAGGTCGTGACGGAACTCGAACTCGATGTGATCATCCGGGTAGAAGTGCAGACCGAGAATGCGCTCGCCCGCTCCGCCATCAAGTTTTGTTGGCGGGAAATGCACGCGAGTAACTTTGTGGATCTCCTGAAGCGGACCATAAGGATCCTTCAGAAATTCATCCTGATCCATGACATACCAGTCGACCGTAAAGTCGGTCCCCTTCAGCTTGTAGCAACAACTGAGGCTTCCCTCGCCTGACCCAGGCATCAGATCGCCCCCACCACCGGCCTTGTTTCCGTATTTGTCGGTGATGACGAACCGGTCGAGGTTATAAGGCGTGTAGTTGAAACCTTCAATGCTCAGTCCGCCATACGTCGGCTCCGACGAAAGCGCATCGCACCCTGCGACGAACGTCAGGGAAAGAAGCAGTGCGTAAAGAAATCTGTTTTTCATGGTCGCTTTGCCCGACGGTTTAGATGGTGAAGACCAGAGTTGTCGTGGACACGATCGTGGCCAAATCCATCGAAGAAGAAACCCGTCTTGACGACCGCACCACATGGAATGCAGTCATCGTGCCTGTAGGGTTTGTGCGCTGCCAGCATTCCGTCGAGCACCTTCATCGGTGTGCGGTCAGCGGCATCGAGTTGCGTAGGGTCAGCCATGAGTCGCTCCTGTCTGGATGTGTTCAAATGTGTCGCGCTCCAGTTGCTCGACGGTCGTTGCCGGTAACTTCTCCATCGCGGCACCGAACGCGCCGGGCTGGTCTTTTGTTTCGCTGAGAATTTTCTGAACGGCGGGATGCTGGTCGAACTTCGGATTAACGAGCAACGTGTAGTACACGTACTGTTCAAGGTCCTGTGAATTCACAAGTCGGTATTTGAGCCAGCCTGTGGAAGCTATGCGAGCCGTGCGTCGAAAAGTAGTCCATTCATCCAAAGCGTCTGGATTCGCCCGCTTTCCATACTTTTGATTAAGCCAATAGTCGATCTCGGCATACTCTATGCGCGTGCCCCTCAGGTCGCGACGGAACTCGAACTCGATATGATCGTCCGGGTAGAAGTGAAGGCCGAGGATGCGCTCGCCCGCACCTCCCGGAACTTTCGTCGGTGGCAAATGGACTTCAGTAACCTTGTGAATCATATTGATCGGCGCGTAGGGATTTATCATCGCCTTGTCCTGATCATAGACGTCCCATTTCACCTTAAAGTCCGTTCCCTTCAGCGCGTAGCAGCAACTGAGACGACCCTGACCTGACCCAGGCATCAGATCACCACCCCCACCGGCCTTGTTTCCGTATTTGTCGGTGATGACGAACCGGTCGAGGTTATAGGGCGTGTAGTTGAAACCCTCAATGCTCAGTCCGCCATACGTCGGCACGGATGAAAACGCATCGCACCCTGCGATGAACGTCAGGGAAAGAAGCAGTGCGTAAAGAAATCTATTTTTCATGGTCGCGTTGCCCGACGGTTTAGATGGTGAAGACCAGAGTGTCGTGGTCACGATTGCGGCCAAACCCGTCGAAGAAGAAGCCCATCTTGATCACCGCACCACACGGGATACAGTCATCGTGTCTGCAGGATTTGTGCGCTGCCAGCATTCCGTCGAGGACCTTCAGCGGGGTCCGGTCAGCGGCATCAAGTTGCGTAGGGTCAGCCATGAGTCGCTCCTGTCTGGATGTGTTCAAATGCGTCGCGCTTCAGTTGCTCGACAATCGGCGTTGGCAGCTTTTCCATGGCGGCACCGAACGCGCCGGGCTGGTCCTTTGTTTCGCTGAGAATTTTCTGAACGGCTGGATGCTGGTCGAACTTCGGATTGAGCAACCAGAAATAGACGTACTGTTCCAGGTCCTGGGTGTTCGTCAGGTGGTATCGGATCCAGCCGTTGGCGGCAACACGGGCCGTCCTTCGAAATACAACCATGTCATCCTCGCTCTCTGGATTGAGAAGCTTTCCGTGGGTCTTGCGCAGCCAGTCCCACACGTCTGCATAGAGAATGCGCGTACCGCTCAGGTCGCGACGGAACTCGAACTCGATATGATCGTCCGGGTAGAAGTGCAAGCCGAGGATGCGCTCGCCCGCACCTCCCGGAACTTTCGTCAGTGGCAAATGGACTTCAGTAACCTTGTGAATCATATTGATCGGCGCGTAGGGATTTATCATCGCCTTGTCCTGATCATAGACGTCCCATTTCACCGTAAAGTCCGTTCCCTTCAGCGCGTAGCAGCAACTGAGACGACCCTGACCTGACCCAGGCATCAGATCACCACCCCCACCGGCCTTGTTTCCGTATTTGTCGGTGATGACGAACCGGTCGAGGTTATAGGGCGTGTAGTTGAAACCCTCAATGCTCAGTCCGCCATACGTCGGCACGGACGAAAACGCGTCGCACCCTGCGACGAACATCACGGAGAGCAGTAGTACGTAAAAAAATCTGCTTTTCATGATCACGTTGTTCGACGCTTTAGATGGTGAAGACCAGAGTTGTCGTGGTCACGATTGCGGCCAAACCCGTCGAAGAAGAATCCCATCTTGATCACCGCACCACACGGGATACAGTCATCGTGCCTGTAGGGTTTGTGCGCTGCCAGCATTCCGTCGAGCACTTTCATCGGTGTCCGGTCAGCGGCGTCGAGTTGCGTAGGCTCAGCCATGAGTGGCTCCTGTCTGGATGTGTTCAAATGTGTCGCGCTTCAGTTGCTCGACAATCGGCATTGGCAGCTTTTCCATTGCGGTACCGAACGCGCCGGGCTGATCTTTTGTCTCGCTCAGGATCTTCTGGACGGCGGGATGCTGGTCGAATTTCGGATTAACGAGCAACGTGTAGTACACGTACTGTTCAAGGTCCTGTGAATTCACAAGTCGGTATTTGAGCCAGCCTGTGGAAGCTATGCGAGCCGTGCGTCGAAAAGTAGTCCACTCATCCAAAGCGTCTGGATTCGCCCGCTTTCCATACTTTTGATTAAGCCAATAGTCGATCTCGGCATACTCTATGCGCGTGCCCCTCAGGTCGCGACGGAACTCGAACTCGATATGATCGTCCGGGTAGAAGTGAAGGCCGAGGATGCGCTCGCCCGCACCTCCCGGAACTTTCGTCGGTGGCAAATGAACTTTGGTAGTCTTGTGAATCATATTGATGGGCGCGTAGAGGTCCTTGACAGCCTCATCTGCGTCGTAGACATCCCATTTCACCGTAAAGTCCGTTCCTTTGAGCTTGTAGCAACAACTCAGACTGCCTTCCCCGGACCCTGGCATCAGATCACCGCCACCACCAGCCGTATTGCCATACTTGTCATAAACAACGAATCGACTCAGGTTGTACGGCGTGTAGTTAAAGCCCTCCATACTCAGTCCGCCATATGTCGGCACGGACGAAAACGCATCGCATCCTGCGACGAACATCACGGAGAGCAGTAGTACGTAAAGAAATCTGTTTTTCATGGTCACGTTTCTCGACGGTTTAGATGGTGAAGACCAGCGTGTCGTGGTCACGATTGCGGCCAAACCCGTCGAAGAAGAAGCCCATCTTGATGACCGCCCCGCACGGAATCCAGTCATCGAGCCTGTAGGGTTTGTGCGCCGCCAGCATTCCGTCGAGTACCTTCATCGGTGTCCGGTCAGTGGCATCGAGTTGCGTAGGCTCAGCCATGAGTTGCTCCTGTCTGGACGTGTTCAAATGCGTCGCGCTTCAGTTGCTCGACGGTCGTTGCCGGTAACTTCTCCATCGCGGCACCGAACGCGCCGGGCTGGTCTTTTGTTTCGCTGAGAATTTTCTGAACGGCTGGATGCTGGTCGAACTTCGGATTGAGCAACCAGAAATAGACGTACTGTTCCAGGTCCTGGGTGTTCGTCAGGTGGTATCGGATCCAGCCGTTGGCGGCAAGACGTGCAGTGCGCCGGAACACGACGCTGTCGTCCTCGGCGTGCGGATTAAGAAGCTTTCCGTGGGTCTTGCGCATCCAGTCCCATACGTCCGCATAGAGAATGCGCGTACCCATCAGGTCGCGACGGAACTCGAATTCGATATGATCGTCCGGGTAGAAGTGCAGGCCGAGGATGCGCTCGCCCGCCCCACCAGCGACTTCGGTAGGAGGAAGATGAACCTGGGTCACCTTGTGAATGTCCTGAATCGGCTGTTGTGCATCAATCGCCTTGATCGCAAGATCGGCATCGTAGACATACCAGTCCACCGTAAAATCAGTCCCCCTCAGCTTGTAGCAGCAACTGAGGCTTCCCTCACCTGACCCCGGCATCAGATCGCCCCCACCACCGGCCTTGTTTCCGTATTTGTCGGTGATGACGAACCGGTCCAGGTTATAAGGCGTGTAGTTGAAACCCTCAATACTCAGTCCGCCATACGTGGGCACGGATGAAAACGCATCGCACCCCGCGATGAACGTCAAACAAAGTACTAACAACCAAATCGTTTTCTTATTCACGTTCACGCGCCTTGACGGAGAGCGAAGTTCTCGCGGAACGCGTCGTCAATCTGCGAAAGCGCGTCGCAAGTCCGGTACGGCGCGCCCATGCGCCCGGTCGCCTCGAACGACACAATCGACAGATTCTTGCGTTGGTCGTGCCCGGCACGTCGACGAAGTACGACTGCCGTCTGGTCATCGCCTTACTCCGATTCGCGTACGTTCTGACTTTCCTGGGCAGACCCGCCATCGTCTCATCTCCGGTTTTCATCGCAACCGACGGGACAAGAGGGCGTATGCCTATGTCGATTCGGTGCTTGTGTTTGGGGTCAGGAAGGTAAACATTTTTCGGATTCCTGTGAACTACCTTCAAAGCTTTTTTCGACATTCGACAAAAAACAGTTTTTTCCTACAAACGCGCTCCCCACTCTTGCGTTATTAACTACGTCAACTTGAGTTGGAGGCGCGCATTGCAACAAAATTTATGCGCGATGTTGATATAAGAAGATGTACTACTCGATGCCCGAATCGCGTTTTTCTATCCACGTATATAGAAAACGGGAAAGACTTCGCCCCGTGGGGCCATCACAAGCTCATAGTTTCTGAATTCAATACAGACCGACTACGAGCGAGCATCGAAGATGAACGGATGGAACGATAGGCGGGATGCTTACGCGAAGCACGATGCAGCTTTGCCGCGCGGCGCACCAGAAAACTGTAGATGGCCTACCCAACGAACGCGTGATTGGCATTGGCGCATGCGCATCATGCAACATGCCGCCAACAATTGAAGAGACATTGCGATGAGCGTGGCGCTCGCCGTACTGAATAGCGGAAGTTCAACGGATCGATTGAAGAGACCAACGCCAGATGATCTTCTCGCGGCGCAGTTACCGCGATCCGGATTCGAATGGAGCGTGGCGTCGGGTCGCGCCGAAGAAGACGCTCCCGGCGGATACACCACTGAAGCTGGAACGGGTCGACCGGGAACGGGTGGTAACGACTGATCCCGTCAAATCGAATCCGGAATGATCAAAATGGCGCACTTAACCGGAACGGTCTTTGAAAAGAACGCCATTGGCGGAAGGAAACCGCGTGACATCCAGGACTAAAGCGACAACGACCGTTGCGACTTCCGCGTAGTCGACCCGGGTTCTCGCGCAGTTCCTAACCTAAAAGACATCACGCCGAGGCTGAGCCGGTGCCCCCGTGCATCGGCCTAGTGGCCGGCCGGCTTTCCGGTCGAGGGCTTGTCCTTGGCGGCGGTGTCCTTTTCGGGGACGATCTTCGTCGTGCCGCCTGTGGAGGGCGGATCGCTGGCCGGGAAGCTGTCTTCACCCTCCTTGTCGATCTGCTTTTCACTCTTGTCGGCGTTGGGGTGTTGTTCTTTGTGCTGGGTCATAGCAACTTCTCCTTCAGATAAGCGCGAAAAACCGCGCGGGCACACTCGTGTTTTACATGCGCATGGACTTGGGCGAGGTTTGGCCGAGCGTGCTTCACTCGTCCAACGCCTGCGCGCTATTCGCTTTTGATGATCTTCAAGGCGTCGGAGCGTGACAAGCCACGGCTCATCGCCTCGATTAAATGCGCCGTTTGAGCTTCGCGTTCGCAGGCGAGCACGGCGGCCACCTTGTCGTCCTTTACATACAGCGCAACGAATTGCTGGTGATCGAGTTCGCCGTCGATTACGACGTCGTCCCACTCGCTCGCATGGCCGAGGTATTCAAAGCGCTTGCCGACGTGATAGGTCCAGAAATACGGCACGCCAACGTAACGATGGCGCGCGCCACACATGTTTTCCGCTGCTATGCGTGCCTGTTGCTGCGCGACGCGCCAATGTTCGACGCGCACGGGTTCCTGATCTTCATGCAACGAAAACACGGCGATGTCGCCGGCTGCGTAAAGTCCAGGCGCGGCTTGCATGCCCGCGTTGACGATCACGCCTCCATCCTTTTGCAGCGGCAATCCTTCGACAAAGCCCGTAGCAGGCGTAACACCCGTGCCGAGGAGCACGATGTCGGCGGCGACGTGGTTGCCACTTTCGAGCATCACTTCATGCACGTTGCCTTCCTCGCCTTCGAGCGAGGCGACCTTCGCTTCGAGACGGAACACGACGCCATTGCGTTCGTGCAGTTCGCGCAACATCGTGCCGGCGCGCTCGCCGAACTGCCTCGCGAACGGCACTTTTTCCGGCGAGATGACGGTGACGGAGATGCCACGTTTGCGCAGCGAGGAAGCCGTTTCCAGACCGATAAAGCTGCTGCCGAGAATGGCGACCTGAGTATCTTCGCCGATCGCTTCGACGAGCGCGGCGGCGTCGGCGAGATTGCGCAGGACGTGCACGCCGCCGAGTTCACGACCAGGAATGGATGGGATCTTCGGCACGCTGCCGGTGGCGAGCAGCGCGGTGTCGTACACCAGTTCGCTGCCGGTTTCAAAATGGATCGTGCGCCTGGGCACATCGAGCCGCGAAACCTTCGCGACGATACGTTCCACGTCGTGCCGATCGAACCAATCCGTCGCGAGAAGAGGCGGCACATCGCCTGGCGCCATCTCGCCGGACGGCACGAATTTGCTCAACGCGGTGCGATCGTAGGGCGCATGCGGCTCTTCGCCGATCAGCGTGATGCGTCCGGCAAAGCCGCATTCGCGCAACGCCGCGCAAGCCGCGGCACCCGCCGCGCCCGCGCCGATCACCACGTAGTGGGGCTCGCGCGCGGATGCGTCGTGGACTGGCTGTGGCAGTTTTTCCGGCGTGACCATCACGTCGTCGCCGCTCACTACCACCGGATAACGGTCGAGCGCGACCAACGCGGGCGGTTCGAGCACGTTGCCGCTGGCGACGTCGAAAGTACCCTTGTGCCACGGACAGATAATCCTGCCGTTACATAGCGCGCCCTTTTCCAGCGGGCCGCCGGCATGCGGACAATCCGCGGCGTAGGCGTGCACCGTATCGCCATCGCGCACCAGCAGAATGTTTTCGCCATCCACCACGATGCGTTCGGCGCGGTCCGCTCGCAGTTGTGACAGCTGGGCGACGCGTCGGGCAGGCGTTGGCATGGTCGATTCCTCGCGGAAGGTAAGGGGCAGCCGGGTCATTCGGAAATCCGCGCTCGTCGGTCGATACCTCGATACTTCGACGGACGCCTCTTCGATAGCAATCCATGTGCCTGACTAAACGCGCCACACGTGTGGCGTTTTCGTCGTTGGCCGCCCTATGGAGAACAGCTGAAGTGCGGTAAATTCCGGGAACGGGAATTAGCGCGCGAACAATGCGGGGCGCCTTGTGGATTGCCATCCTCGACCTGTGTTTATCTTTCATGGAGATCGTGACCGTGCAACGTGCGGAGCGTGACGCAGTCGATTTCCCTATGCCGTCGCGCAATTTCGCGGCGACGCGGCGCGTGCTTCTGATCGTGCTTGCTGTTTCGATTGTGTTTCCCCTGGCCTGTCTCGCGGGTTATGGCTATTTCGATTATCAGCACCGGGTCGCCGATTCGAACGACATGATCGACCGGCTCGCGCGCGTGACCGAGGAACAGGCCGTCAAGGTGCTGGACCTCAATCAGCAGGTGGCTTCGCGCATCGTCGACCTGCTCGGCAACGACGATGACGCGCGGATTCGCGCGCACGAAGCTGCGTTGCACGACCGTTTGCGGCAGATCGGCGGTGACTTCCCGCAGGTCGCGTCGATTTTCCTGCTAGGCGTGAGCGGCAATTTGCTGGTGTCGAGCCGCGTTTATCCGGCGCCGGTGCTGTCGACGACTCACCGCGACGATTTCAACAGCGCCAAAGCAATGCGGCCGCGGCCGTTCTTCTCGGAACCCGTGTTCGGAGCGCTGTCGCACACCAATGTGTTCAACACTGCAATCGGCCGGTCGGGCGCGTATGGACAGTTCCTCGGCGTGGTGTCGGTGGCGCTGCGTACCGACTACTTTTTGCGTTTCTATCGTGAGTTGACGAATGGCGATGCGTCGCTCTCGTTGGGGCTGTACCGTCAGGACGGCACCTTGCTGGTGCGTTATCCGGCATGGCCGGCGGGCGCCAAGCCCACCCAGAAGAGCCCGTTCACCGCGGCAATGCGCGATAAAGAGTTGTTTGGTCACATTCGTATGAATTCGACCGTCGACGGCGTCGAACGGCTGTTGGCGTTTCGCCGTGTCGGCGACTATCCGCTCTATGTGACGAGCGCCTATGCAACGGCCTCGATCGCCGACGCGTGGCGCCGGCACTTCGTGTTGATCGCCGCGATCACCGCCGTGCCTTGCGCCGCGATCTGGCTGCTGGTGTTTTTCTGCTTGCGCCAACTCGCGGACGAGCGCCGCGCATGGGAACGCTGGCAAGGCGAAGTCGCCATGCGTCTTTCCGCGGAGGCAGCGGGCCGGCAATTGCAGCGCATGGGGGCGCTCGGCAATCTCGTCGCCAATGTCGCGCACGATTTCAACAATCTGCTGATGGTGGTGTCGGCCAACACCGAACTCGCGCGTCTGAAGCGCTATAACAACCTGGAAAAAGAAGTGCTGGCCGTTGAGCGCGCCACCGCGACGGCGGAATCGCTGACGCGGCGCCTCTTGAGCGTGGCGAAAAAGCAGCCGCTCAAACAGGAACCGATCGATCTTGCCCGATGGCTGCCCAGCGCCGCACCGTTGATCGATGCAGCGCTCGGCGACAACGTCGAAATGGCCTTGAACGTGGTCGACAATGTGTGGCAGGTGCTGGCCGATCCGACCGACCTCGAATTCGCGATCATGAATCTGGCCGTCAATGCGCGCGATGCGATGCCGCGCGGCGGCCACTTCGTGATCCGTTGCCAGAACAACCGGCTGGTGAGCAGCGACACCTTGCTGCCCGACGGCGAATATGTGCTGATTGCGTGTTCCGACGACGGCGAGGGTATGCCCGAAACGGTCGCACGGCGTGCGTTCGAGCCGCTGTTCACCACCAAGCTGCGCGGCTCGGGTACCGGCCTTGGCCTCGCTCAGGTCCTCGCCATGTGCGAACAGGCGGGCGGCACAGCCAAAATCGACAGCGTGCCAGGCAGCGGCACGACGGTCAGACTTTATTTGCCGCGCTATCGTGATCGCCGGAAGGCGTCGGCGCCGAACGTGGAAATGTCGCAACAACCGGCGTCGACTTCAAGCGGCGTGGTGCTGCTGGTAGAGGACAACGATGACGTGGCGGCGGGTGTGGCCGCCGTGCTGGAAAGTTTCGGCTGCGAAGTGCGGCACGAACTGACCGCCGACCAGGCGCTCGACATACTCACCGGCGGCGCGAAGTTCGAACTCGTGCTGTCCGACATCCAGATGCCGGGCAAGCTCAACGGCATCGACCTGGCGGAGAAAGTACGCAGTGCGTGGCCGGGGCAGAAGATCGCGTTGATGACGGGCTACGCCGACGAACTCGAACGCGCGCGCCGCCTTGGCATAGCGATACTCGCCAAGCCGTTCAATATCGATGAACTGCACGCACTGGTGGCGTGCGAACCGTAAAGCGCGCTGAGCGCCGTTCGAAGCGTGTCAGGATGCGCGGCACACTCCTTGCTGAAGGATCGATGAGGCATGCGTATCTGGCTGGACCAGCCGGCGCAACCCGCTTCTTTTTCGACACAGGAGAAAAAGTCATGAAGATCAGAAACGCATTGCTCATCTCGACGCTGCTCGCCGCTTCGTCGCTTGCGATGGCCCAAGGCAGTGGCGGCGGTGGTGGCGGAGGGCCGGCCGGGAATGACCCGAGCGCAGGCACCAACGCCGGCGCCACGCGCGAAGGCGGCGACATGCAGGCTTCCGGCGCTATGGCTCATTCGAAGTCGATGAAAAAACATCACATGAAGTCGTCGAAAAAGTCGTCCATGGACAGCACCAACATGCCGGGCGCCGACGCCAGCAGCGACACCAAGGGCCAATAAGCAGAAGGCGCGCATCGCACGACAGCGCATTGTGCGAAGCGCCTTTGGCTAACGAACGTGGCGGTCCCACCGAAGCCGTACAAATGCCCGGAGCGGCTCCGTCCTCCGGGCATTTGTACGTCCTGCCGCGCGCGGGAGACGGGCTGGCCGATAGGGTGGCATTCGGGAACACGCCCGGTCATGCGGCAAAGCCGCGCGGTTAAAGGCGTACCGGCCTTTGCAACCCGGCGCAACACACGCGACAATGCGGGCGGAACCAGCAAGAGCCCATCGTCGTACGAAGATGAGGCGGGCTAAGACGCAGCGCAGTGCACAAGGGATCGATATGGCGGGCAGTGAAGCAGGGGCGTCTTCAACGAATACGCAGTCGACTGTGCAGACGAGCACTCAAGCAGGCACCCAAAGCGCCGATGTCAACGCAGCGGTCCCACGTGCGCCTCGCGCTGCCCCCCTGGACTTCCCGGTGGTCGGCATCGGCGCGTCGGCGGGCGGCGTGCAGGCACTTCTGCGCTTCTTCGAGAACGCGCCGGTCGATATGGACATGGCCTTCGTGGTCGTGCTGCACCTCTCGCCCGACCACGCCAGCAGCGCCGACCAGGTGCTGCAACACGCCACCGGCATGCCGGTGCGCCAGGTGCGGCACGCCATGCAGGTCGAAAAGAACCACGTGTATGTGATTTCGCCCTCGCACGATCTTTCGCTCGACGACGGCCATCTCACGCCCATCGACGCCGCGCGGCCGCGCGGCCGCCCGATCGCCATCGACCTGTTCTTCCGCAGCCTCGCCGACGCGCACCGCGAGCGGGCGATCGCCATCGTGCTCTCGGGCACCGGCGCGGACGGTGCGACCGGCATCGGCCGCATTAAGGAGCAGGGCGGCGTGACGATCGCGCAGGACCCGGCGGACGCTGAATACCCGGAAATGCCGCAGAACGCGATGGCGACCGGCATGATCGACCTGACGCTGCCGGCTGCGGACATGCCGCGCAAACTTCGCGAGCTGGCTGACAACGCCCGCGCGATCCGCCTGCCGCCCGCGGACGACGAACCTGAAACACTCGCTGTCAGGCGGTCCGATCCCGTTTCGTCTGCCGAACGGGCGTTGCTCGGGGTGCTGGCCACCTTGCGCGCGCGCACCGGGCACGATTTCCGGCACTACAAGCGGGCCACGATCCTGCGGCGGATCGAGCGCCGTCTCCAGGTCAACGGCATTCCCGATCTGCAAACCTATCAGGACTATGTCCTCACGCATCCCGACGAAACACCGGCGTTGCTCAAGGACATGCTGATCGGCGTGACCAACTTCTTTCGCGATCGGGAAACCTTCGAGGTGGTCGAGCAGGAAATCGTGCCGAAGCTGTTCCAGAAGAAATCGGAGGACGATCCGGTGCGCGCCTGGATAGCCGGCTGCGCGAGCGGTGAAGAAGCCTATTCGCTGGCAATGCTGCTCGCCGATCATCCGGAACGGCACGAAGGGATTCCGGTTCAGCTGTTCGCTACCGACATCGACGAACGCGCGATCGCTTTCGCCCGTGCGGGCCTCTATCCCGAGTCGATCACGGCGGACGTCTCCGCGCCACGCCTGCGCCAGTTCTTCACGCCGGAGCGCGCCCACTTTCGCGTCTCCAAGGCCATCCGCGAAAAGGTGTTGTTCGCGGTGCATAACGTGCTGCGCGATCCGCCGTTTTCGCGCGTCGACCTGGTGTCGTGCCGCAATTTGCTGATCTATCTCGATCGCAGCGTGCAGAGCCAGGTGCTGCAAATGTTTCACTTCGCGTTGCAACCTGGCGGCTATCTGCTGCTCGGCAGCTCGGAATCCGCCGAGGCTGCGGGCGACCTGTTCACACCGGTCGATAAAAAGAATCGCATCTATCGCGCGAACGTGGTCACCGGCGCGGTGCGCCCGCCCCTCAGCATGCCGGTCGTGCAGCACGGCGGCGTGGTCGCCGCCATCAGCGCCGGTCCCCCGTCACCGCTGCCGCAGACTTTGCCGTTCTCGGCCTTGCATCACCGGATTCTCGAGCTGTATGCGCCGCCGAGCGTCGTGGTCGATAGGGATGCGAACATCCTGCATATGTCCGAGCACGTGGGACGTTTCCTGCGGTTCGTGCGCGGCGAGCCGTCGTACAACCTCATCACGCTGGTGAATCCGGCGTTGCGCCTGCAATTGCGCGCGTCGCTGTTCCAGGCCATGCGCGCCGATACCGAAGTGGCGACCGCTCCAATCGAATTCACCTCCGAGGCGCACGTGCGGATCATCGTGCGCCCTTATCGCCGCACCGAAGATGCGCCGGAGTTCGCGCTGGTGCTGTTCGAGGAGAGCGCGGCCGGCGCGGCCGTGGCGCACATCCAGCCGGCCAGTCCGGCCGGGCAGGACTCGCTGCTGGGGCACCTCGAAGACGAACTGCATCGCACAAAGCAGGAATTGCGCTCCACGGTCGAACAGTCGGAGGCTTCGACTGAAGAGCTGAAAGCATCGAACGAAGAATTGCAGGCGATCAACGAAGAATTGCGTGCGGCCACCGAAGAACTCGAGACCAGCAAGGAAGAACTGCAATCGTTGAACGAGGAGTTGTTTACCGTCAACGCCGAGTTGCAGGCCAAGATCGAGGAAACCGGCAAAGCCAAAGACGATCTGCAAAACGTGATCGCCTCGACCGGCATCGCGACCGTTTTCGTCGATCGCGAGATGCGCATCAAGCGCTATACGCCGGCTGCGACCGAACTGTTCAACGTGATTCCCTCCGATGTGGGCCGTCCGTTGCACGACCTCACGCACCGGCTCGAATACCCGCAAATGGCTGAGGACACGGTCACTGTTTTCGACTCGCTGCAACTGATCGAGCGCGAGATTCGCGGCATTGACGGGCGCTATTTCCTGACGCGCCTCTCGCCGTATCGCACTACCGACGATCACATCGACGGCGCGGTGCTGACCATCGTCGACGTCTCCGCGTTGCGGCGCGCCGAGCAGCAGGTGCGTATCAGTGAAGCGCGCTTGCATCTCGCCGCGCAAAGCACCAACGACTTCGCGATCATCGTGCAGGATCGGGATGGCCGCGTGGTGACGTGGAACAAAGGCGCGGAGCGAATTTTCGGCTACAGCGAGAGCGAGATGACGGGGGAGTTGCTCGATCGACTCTATCTGCCGGAACAGCGCGAAGCGAACGAACCCGCTGGCGAGCGGCGGCGCGCGCTGAACGACGGCCGCGTCGAAGACGAGCGCTGGTACATCCATAAAGACGGCGCGCGCCTGTATTGCAGCGCTGTGATCACGCCGGTGTCGTCGGAAAGCTTCAGCGGCTTTGCCAGGATCGTGCGCGATCTGACGGAACGCAAAGGTACTCAGGCGCTCGAATAGTCGAGCATCGCCACGATCAGGGCGCGGCGCATGCGTTCTTCGGCATGGCCGCGATGGGGCAGGCGGCGCTCGACGCGCAGCCTAGCTCTTTTCCTGCGCCGCGTCGTACTTGCCGAGCGCGGCTGCGCTGTTCAGACGCGCGCGCTTGAGCAATGCCTGCTGTGCATCCTGCACGTTGCTCGCCTGACCCTTCCACGCTTGCAGCGGCGGTTCCTGCAACGCTCGGCCATACGAAAAGCTCAGATTCCATGGCAGCGGTCCGAGGCGGTTCATCGCATCGAGATTGGCCGTTGCTTCTTCCGGCGTTTGACCGCCGGAGAGGAACACAATGCCCGGCACCGCCGACGGCACCGTGCGTTTGAGCACCCGTACGGTGTGCGAGGCAATCTCCGAGGTGGTCGATTGCTGGGCGTGTTCGGCGCCCGCGAGGACCATGCTCGGCTTCAGGAGAATGTGTTCAAGCACCACGCGATGCCGGTACAGCGCGTTAAACACCTCGTGCAAAACCGCCTCGGTGACTTCCGCGCTGCGCCCGATGGTGTGGTCGCCGTCCATCAGCACTTCCGGTTCGACGATCGGTACGATGCCCGCTTCCTGCGAGATCGCCGCGTAGCGCGCCAGCGAGTCCGCATTGGCTTCGATGGCGAGACGGCTCGGCAAACTCGCCGTGATGTTGTAGACCGCGCGCCATTTGGCGAAGCGGGCGCCTTGCCGTTTGTAGTCGACGAAGCGCTTGGCGAGGCCGTCGAGACCTTCGGTGATTTCGTCGCCCGGGGCGAGCGCGAGCGGAATCTTGCCGAGGTCCACCTTGATACCGGGCACGATGCCGTTGCTGGCGGCGAGTTGCGGAAAAGGCGTGCCGTCGTCTGCTTTCTGGCCGAGTGTCTCTTCGTAAAGGATCACGCCACTCACGAACTCGCCGAGGCCAGGGGTGGTGAGCAGAAGGTTGCGGTAGGCGCGGCGGTTCGCCTCGCTGGATTCGAGGCCGATCGTCTTGAAGCGTTTGGCAATGGTCGGGCCGCTTTCGTCGGCGGCGAGAAGACCTTTGCCGGGTTGGACCATTGCGTTGACGGTGGCTTGCAGCTCGCTACGGGTGTCCATGATGTGTGCTCCCTTTGGCTTGTCGCATGATGGTTGGCCGGTGTAACTGGAGTGCCTGCATGCCCGCTTGCACGGGGAGGGGGGCGCCTCGATCGCGCTCGCGCCACACCCGGCTCAGAGCGATGCAAAGGCTTCTGAAATCTCCGTCGCGCTGGTGGGACGCACGACGCGTGCGACTTCGGCGCCGTCGCGCATGAAGATCAGCGTGGGCCAAAGCTTGACCTTGAATGAGCGGCCCAGCGGCCGGCCGGGGCCGTCTTCGATTTTTAGATGCCTGATGCCGGCATGAGGTTCGAAAGCTTTTCCGATCGATGCTTGTGCGCCCTGGCAGTAGCCGCACCAGTCCGTGCCGAATTCGATGACGGTGGCGCCTGGCAGGACGTCGAGCTCGGCTCGCGAGGGGGCTTGCGAAGAATAGGCGGTGTGGGTTGCCATTGCTGCTCCGGTGCTTTTTACCTGCGTAGCAGGGTTTCCGCTGCTCGGGAGTCCTGCTGCCTTTGGATTGGGGTAAGAGTAGCAGCTATGGTCGGGGTCGTCAGCGACGGCGACTTCCACCGCGGTGCCTGGCGGGCGCCTCGTCATGCAAATTTCACGCAAATGCACATGCTTGCCTGCGTGCCATGTTAAACATCATCATTCGCCGTAGAGAGGCGTCATCGCATTCAGGAAAGGAAATGGCGGAAAGGACCTACCTGCAGCACCCCGGCAAGAACGAAACCGTCGTGGTCGCCACCGGCTTCAGTTGGGGCGCGTTCCTGCTCGGCTTCGTCTGGGCTTTGTCGAAGAGAATGTGGTTTGCCGCCTTCATCATGCTGGCCGTCACGACGTTGCTGTTTTTCGCGGGCTTGTGGGGTGAGACGATCGGTACGATCGGATTGATACTGTCGGTGCTGTTCGGCGTTGCCTGTGGTGTCTATGGCAACCAGTGGCACCGCCGGACGCTCGAGCAACGCGGCTACGTCGTCGTGCAACCGGCAGACGAGGGTGGGGAGGCAGGAATGGATCGCGCCGCCGGTTCGTCCGCCAAGGCGCGCAACACACATTTGGGATGAGGCGATACGGGTTTACGCGCCCGCAAGCGAGGCCGATAATGCCCCAGTCGTTCCGGCCACGAAGTCTTCGGCGCGCATCGCGCATCGCTGGCTCGCTTTCCCTGACCCACTGCCACCCGTGTTGAAAACCTCACGTTTTTTCGACCTGCTGCGCATTCCTGGCTTCAAGCCGCTGGCCGCCGCCACCCTCATGCTCGGTGTGGCGATGTCGTTCACCGCTCCGTATCTGTCGCTGTTCGGCGTCGAGCGCGCCGGCATGACGCCGCTCAAGCTCGGGCTGTTCATGACGCTGATTGCGGCCAGCGGGGTGCTCGCCAGCACCTTCGCCGGCCGTTGGAGCGATGCGAGCGGACGGCATCGGCCGCTGTTGCTGGCGGCCCTGGTGGCCGCCGCGCTCGGCTATCTATGTCTATGCGTGGTGCGTGACTACCGGCTGTTGCTCGCGGTCGGCATTGTCTTTATCGGCGCGGGCGGCTCCGCGATCTCGATGGTTTTCTCGTTCAGCCGCGCGGCGCTGCCGGTGCCGGACCCCGCGGAGCGCGCGTTCGCCAGTGCGAGCTTGCGGACGATTCTCTCGGCGGCGTGGGTGTTCGGTCCGTCCGTGGGTGCACTGGTGCTCGCCGGCACCGGCTTCTATGGGCTCTTCCTGTTCGCCGCCGCCAGTTTCGCGGCCTGCGCGACCATCGTCTGGCGCATGCGGGAGCCGCAAGGCCATCTGGGCGATCACACGGTGGAAGACACGGCATCGGAGCCGTCAGCCTCGATCACCGTGCCGCCGCTTACCGCACTCGGCGAAGACGCCCACGAGGATCTGCCGGGCGTCGCTTCGCAGAACGACATCCGCCGCGCAGTGGCCGCGCTCACGTTGATCGGTCTCGCCGCGAACGCCACCATGATCGTGCTGCCGTTGTACATCGTGCATGGCCTGAACGGCACGCATCTGGACGTCTCGGTCATGCTCGGCCTCGGCGCGCTGATGGAGATTCCGATGATGCTCGCGCTCGGCGCGAAGTCATCGACGCTGCATAAGCCCAACTGGCTGGCTGCCTGCGCGGCGGTTCACGCGGTGTATTTCGTCGCGATGTCGCTGGCGGGAAACGTCCACATGCTGATCCCGATGCAGATGCTCAACGCGTTCGTGGTCGCGGTGACCTCCTGTTTGGGCATGATCTACGTGCAGGATCTGATGCCGCACGCGCCGGGCCGCGCGACTGCGCTGTTTTTCAACGCGGCGCGGGTAGGCTCGATCCTCTCCGGCATTTTGTCGGGTTTGCTGGTGCAGGCGTTCAGCTATCGCGGCACGTTCCTGTTCTGCGGTTTGCTGGCGCTTTGCGCGCTGGTGCTGTTCGCGGTGCCCGGTGAGCGCTATCCGCTGATGTGGCGCGCGCTGCAGCGTTTTGCGCGCACGCAATACGGGAAGCTTCAGGCACGGCGGCGATCGGCTCGCGATTTCTGAATCTCAACGGTTGGCTTCGCCAGTCAGTCTCTTGCGAATCGACGCGCTTGAATAGCCGGTTCTGCATGACCAGAAGTGTAAGAAGACAGTCAGCTGAATCGAAGCATGCATTCGGGCACGGCCTCGCGCTAATACGCGGCCGGAACTTTACGCTGCGCAAAACCTCTGCAAAGAGGGGTATCGTCTTTTATCCAGCCGGCGACGCCCCATTCGCTGCACGGCCGACCCGAGGCTGCTACCGTATGTCCGGCAGACGCAGATATACGACACTGGCGTGAGCGGCGCCGCCTGCCGTGAGTGAAACGCGCGGCACGGCCGCAGTACACCGGATCAGATCGAGCAGCGCAACGAAGCACTTTCCGGAGCGAGATATGCAGCTAGGCATGATTGGATTGGGACGCATGGGCGCCGACATGGTGCGACGCCTGACGAAGGGCGGTCAGCAATGTATCGCTTACGACGTGCAACCGGCAGCAGTAGAGAAGCTCAAGCAGGACGGCGTCGCGGGTGCGGCATCGCTCGAAGACCTCGTCGCGCAACTGCAGAGGCCGCGCGTGGTGTGGCTGATGGTACCGGCAGCCGTGGTCGATAAAACGCTCGATAATCTCGTGCCCCTGCTGGAACCCGGCGACATCGTGATCGACGGCGGCAATTCCTATTATCACGACGACATTCGCCGCGGCGCCGATCTCGGCAAGCGCCAACTTCATTATGTGGACGTCGGCACGAGCGGCGGCATCGCGGGACGGGAGCGCGGCTACTGTCTGATGATCGGCGGCGAAGCCGAGGTCGTGAAGCGGCTGGAACCGATTTTCTCGACGCTTGCGCCGGGCGCGGCCGCGGCGCCCCCCACGCCGGGGCGTACCGAAAGCGCCGGCACCGCCGATCAGGGCTTCCTGCACTGCGGACCGCAGGGCGCGGGGCACTTTGTGAAGATGGTCCACAACGGCATCGAATACGGAATCATGGCCGCGTACGCCGAGGGCTTGAACATTCTGCGCCACGCCGACGCCGGCAAGCACGCGCGCGAAGCCGATGCCGAAACGTCGCCGCTGCGTCGCCCTGAGTTGTACCAGTACGATCTCAATCTTGCCGAGGTCACCGAAGTCTGGCGGCGCGGCAGCGTGATCGGTTCGTGGCTGCTGGACCTGATAGCAGGATCGCTCGTCAGCGACGCCGATCTGCAAAACTACGCGGGACGCGTATCGGATTCGGGCGAAGGACGCTGGACGGTGGCGGCGGCGATCGACGAAGGTGTGCCGACGCCGGTGCTGAGCGCAGCGCTATTCGCGCGTTTCAGTTCGCGCGGCGACGCGGATTTTGCGAACCGGGTGTTGTCGGCCATGCGGCATGACTTTGGCGGTCATGTCGAGAAAGCGGCCACGCGGGCCGACGGTCAGAAGCGCTAATTCACGGGAGCCGCGATGGAACTCACCAACGCCACGCCTCACGACGTCGTCTTTCTGTTCGATTGCGATAACACGTTGCTGGACAACGACCATGTGCTGGCGGATTTGCGCACGCATATGACGCGGGAGTTCGGCGAGCAGAACAGCGCGCGGTACTGGGAAATCTTCGAAGACTTGCGGCGGGAACTTGGCTACGCCGATTATCTCGGGGCATTGCAGCGTTATCGGCAGGAGCACCCGCGGGACACGCGCTTGTTGTTGATGTCGTCGTTTCTGATTGACTATCCGTTTGCGAACCGGCTTTATCCGGGGGCACTGGATGCGATCCGGCATGTGTCGAAGCGGGGGCCTGCGGTAATTCTCTCCGACGGGGATGTGGTGTTCCAACCCAGGAAGATTGCCCGTTCGGGCTTATGGGACGAGGTCGAAGGGCGGGTTTTGATTTACATCCATAAAGAGCGGATGCTCGACCAGGTGATGGAATGCTACCCGGCCCGGCAGTATGTGATGGTGGATGACAAATTGCGGATTTTGACGGCCATGAAGAAGAGTTGGGGGGAAAGGCTGACCACCGTATTTCCTCGCCAGGGGCATTACGCTTTTGATCCCAAAGAGATTGCGAGTAATCCGCCCGCGGATGTGACGGTTGAAAGGATAGGGGAATTGGCCGAGATCGATCTGGATGGGTTGATGAGCGGCGGCACGACGGGCGGGGCTTAGGTTTTTTCAGCCTGGGAACCCGCTTTCTTCAACTGCGCGGGGGTATCCGTCGCTCCCATCTTGTTGGCGGCATCCAGCGGGGTGAAGCCGCTCGCGTCTCGCGCTTGCGGATTCGCACCGTGCTCGATCAGCAAGTCGACGATTTCCGTGCGGTTGAACATCGCCGCGATCATCAACGCGGTGCGGCCGTCGGGCGAGGCGCCTTCGACATCCGCGCCGTGCGCGAGCAAGGTTTCGATGACCGCGTTGAAACCTTTGAAAGCGGCGCCCGCAATGGGTGTCTGCCCATTATCGTTGCGCAGATCCGGATTTGCCCCGCGTTCGAGCAAGGTACGCACCGCATCCACGTGACCGTGATAGCTCGCCAGCATGACAAGGCTGTCGCCCTTATCGTTGCGCAAATTCGGCGGCACGCCTTTTTCGATTACCGCGGCGAGCATGGCGGCATCGCCGCGCCGTGCGAGATCGAAAACTTCATGCGCCAGTTCGAGCAACGCCGGATCGATCTCCGGTTTGGAGGGTGGGGAGGGTTCAGCGTGGTCCGTCAATGCAATCTCCTTGCGATCAACCTGGCCGCCAGGGGGCACCGGGAATATCGCTCAGGATACACATTTTGTGCCGCGGACGCCCACCCGGTGGCGCGTTACAGTTTGTCGGCCAGCGAGACCAGTAACCCGAACACGCCGACCAGAACGGCGACGCCGGCGCTCAACAGCACAAGTGAAAGAACAAGAATCAGGGGCGCTTTGAGGCGGCTGGGTGTCGACATGGTGGCCGTTCAGTTAGGGGCGGGAAGTACCGGATGCGCCAGATGCGGTCCGCCGGTGCGCATTTAGCATGAAGAGCTTAATCGCATTCACTTAATGTGCGCTTAAAGTCTAGCGCAAGACCGGCAGCCTCTGCCGCGCCGACTGTCCAACAACGTACAGACACGCCGCCCAATTGAGCGCATGATCCTTGCTTGGCGCCTCGTGTAAGGTGGATTCAGTCAACCTCCGCGATCGGCGCAGTCGATTGCCCACCCTCACGTCACCGGCGATCAATCGCGGCGCGGCCGGCGGGCCAAAGGAAAAATCATGACATCCGCAATCTGGGGCATCGTGGCCGGTATGGCACTGCTGTTTGGCGCTTCGATGTATCTGCGTCAAATCCGTCTTCTACGCCGCCCGGATCGCCGCTGGACAGGCAACGGCAAAAAACGTTGATTTCACTACACCTACTTGATAAAGGAGGCTCCATGTCACCCCCACCTTCTCAGCGTCGCGCCCCGTCACCGCTGCGTCAAGCCGACTCTCCCAGCGCCGTGCGCGACCGGCGGTCGGAACTCAGTCGCGCCGATGAAGCGCGCGCCGAGCAACGCGAACTAGACGACACGCGCAACGATCCCAATGCCAGCAAATGGCGCTACCGGCCGCCGCAACGGACCGATAAAGAGCCGGAGTAAAGGGCTCGCGAACACTAGCGAACGAACAGTCGAACGGTTGAAAGTCGACGTTCGGGCCGGCAATCGAATCGGCCGCCACCTACGTATTCATGCAAACGACGCACGAGCGTCGCAAGATCAGGGTTTGGACGATCGCGTCGAACCATGACGTCCACTTCCTGTCACACCCCTGACGATCGCCGGCCCGGTTCCGGAAAGCCGTGTGCAACGGACCTTTGCCGCTACGCCTTCGTCATGTCACCCGCATGTCGAGACGGCTGGCCCCGCTGTTTTTTCTGCGCCGGCCGCGTCACGAACAATCGCTGCAGCACCCGCTAACCTGCCTGACAGTCCTTTTTGAGGAGTGACGCCATGGCCGAAGCAACCTCCCGTCCAACCCCGCCCAAAACATTAGAGCCCGACACGTTGCGCAAGATGGATCGCTATTGGCGCGCCTGCAACTACCTCTCGGCCGGCATGATCTACCTGCGCGACAATCCGCTGTTGCGCGAACCGCTCAAACCCGAACACATCAAGAACCGCCTGCTGGGCCATTGGGGCTCGGACCCAGGGCAAAGCTTCCTGCTGGTGCATCTGAACCGGCTGATCAAGAAGCTCGATCTGAACGTGATCTATATCGCCGGTCCGGGCCACGGCGCGCCCGCCACGTTGGCCCATTGCTACCTCGAGGGCCACTACTCGGAAATCTATCCCGACCGCAGCGAGGACGAAGCCGGCATGCGGCGCTTCTTCCGGCAGTTCTCGTTTCCCGGCGGCATCGGCTCGCATTGCACGCCGGAAACACCGGGTTCGATTCACGAGGGCGGCGAGCTTGGCTATAGCCTCTCGCACGGCTATGGCGCTGCATTCGACAACCCCGATCTGATCGTCACGGTGATGATCGGCGACGGCGAGGCGGAAACCGGTCCGCTCGCCACCTCATGGCACTCGAACAAATTTCTCAACCCGATTCGCGACGGCGCGGTGTTGCCGGTTCTGCATTTGAACGGCTACAAAATCGCCAATCCGACCATCCTTGCGCGGATTCCCCGTGAGGAACTCGAAGCCTTGCTGACGGGCTACGGCCACAAGCCGTATTTCGTCGAAGGCGACGATCCGGACACCATGCATCAACACATGGCCGCAACGCTCGAACAATGCGTCGGCGAAATCCGCGCGATCCAGCAGCACGCGCGCGCGACCAATGACGCGACACGTCCGCGCTGGCCGATGATCGTGCTGCGTTCGCCGAAAGGCTGGACCGGTCCGAAAGAAGTTGACGGCCACAAGGTGGAAGGCTCGTGGCGCGCGCACCAAGTGCCGGTGCTCGATCCGGTCACCAATAGCCAGAGCCTGAAGCTGATCGAAGGCTGGCTGCGCAGTTATGAACCCGAGTCGCTATTCGACAAGGCAGGGCGTCTGGTCGAAGAACTGCGCGAACTCGCACCCGAGGGCGCGCGCCGCATCAGCGCCAATCCGCATGCGAATGGCGGCATCCTATGCAAAACGCTCGACCTGCCGGCATTTCGCGACTACGCGGTGGCGGTGAAAAAGGCCGCCGGCTCGTACACGTCGCCCACCGAGGTGTTGGGCAAGTTCTTGCGCGACGTGATGCGCAACAACATGACGAACTTCCGTGTATTCGGCCCTGACGAAACCGCCAGCAACAAACTGACGGCGATCTACGAGGCTTCGGAGAAAACCTGGCTGGCCCAAACTGAGCCAGGCGACGCGGACGGCGGCGCGCTCGCGGTCGATGGCCGCGTGATGGAGATGCTCAGCGAGCACACGCTAGAAGGCTGGTTCGAAGGTTACGTGCTGACAGGACGCCACGGGCTTTTCGCTACCTACGAAGCGTTCGTCCACGTGATCGATTCGATGTTCAACCAGCACGCCAAGTGGCTGGAGAAGGCAAAGCGTGATCTCGGCTGGCGGCAGCCGGTGCCGTCGATCAATCTGCTCATCACGTCGCTGGTGTGGCGCCAGGATCACAACGGCTTCACACACCAGGACCCGGGCTTTCTCGACGTGGTGACAAACAAGAGCCCGGACGTGGTGCGTATTTATCTGCCGCCTGACGCCAACTGTCTGCTGAGCGTCGCCGATCATTGTTTGCGCTCCCGCGATTATGTCAACGTGATCGTCGCCGACAAGCAGCCGCATCTGCAATATCTCGACATGGAGTCGGCCGTCACGCATTGCACCAAAGGCATCGGCATCTGGGATTGGGCGTCGACCGACCAGGGCGTCGAGCCGGACGTGGTGATGGCTTGCGCGGGGGATATCGCGACCATGGAAGCGCTCGCCGCCGTGCAGATTCTGAAGGCGCGCTTTCCCGATCTGAAGATCCGCTTCGTCAACGTGGTCGATCTGTTCCGCCTGATGCCCGAGCAGGCGCATCCGCACGGCCTGTCCAGTCGCGACTTCGATTCGCTGTTCACCACCAGCAAGCCGGTGATTTTCAACTTCCATTCGTATGCATCGCTGGTGCACAAGCTCACCTATAACCGCACCAATCACGCCAATCTGCACGTGCATGGTTATCACGAGAAGGGCAACATCAACACGCCGCTCGAACTGGCGATCATCAACCAGGTCGACCGCTTCTCGCTGGCGATCGACGTGATCGATCGCGTGCCGGCTTTGCGCGGCGTCGGCGATCACGCGAAAGAGTGGCTGCGGGGGCAGGTCATCGAGCATCTTGCGTATGCGCATGCCGAGGGCATCGACAAGGAAGAGATCCGCAACTGGACGTGGAAAGACTGAGCGAGGCCTGATATGGAGACACAAAAGCAGACCCGCGACCAGACTGACAAACCGACGATCCTCGTGTTGAACAGCGGTTCGTCATCGCTGAAATTCGGGCTGTTCACGCACTCGGACGATGACGAATCGTTGCTGCTGGAAGGAAGCGCCGAAGGCATCGGGCGAGGCGACGGCAGCTTGCGGATCATGTCGTCCGACGGCCGCGTGCTGGTGAAGCAGGAGCAGGTACTTGAGTCGCAAACCGATGCGTTGCAGGCGCTCTCGCGCGTGCTGGCGGAACAGAAGCACAAGCGGCCTACGGCGGTGGGGCATCGCGTGGTGCATGGCGGCCCGCATCTGCGCACGCACCAGCGATTGACACCTGAAGTCCGGCAACGCCTGCAGGACGCCGTGCACTTCGCGCCCCTGCATATCCCCCCGGCGCTGGCCTTGATCGACGAGGCAGCGAAGATTTTTGCCGACGCACAGCATTTCGCCTGCTTCGATACGGCGTTTCATGCGACGCTGCCGCCACGCGCGGCACAGCTTGCGTTGCCGCGCCGCTATGTGGATGCCGGTGTGATTCGCTACGGCTTTCACGGGCTGTCGTATGAATCGCTGGTGGTGCGGCTCGGCGCCGATTTGCCGCCGCGTGCGGTGTTCGCGCATCTGGGCAACGGTTCCAGCTTATGCGCGTTGCAGTACGGCAGATCCGTCGATACGTCGATGGGTTTGACACCGACGGGCGGCGTGCCGATGGGCACCCGCAGCGGCGACCTCGATCCGGGTGTGCTCCTCTATCTGATGCGCGTGGAGAAGCTCGATGCCGACGCGCTGGAGATACTCCTGAATCGCCAGAGCGGCCTCGCTGGTTTCGCCGATGGCGAGAGCGATATGCAGGCGCTGGAACGGCGCGCTGCGACGGGCGATGCGAATGCGTCGCTGGCGCTCGATGCGTTTGCCACTGCTGTGCGCAAGACGATTGGCGCTTACGCGGCTTTGCTGGGCGGGATTGATTTGCTGGTGTTCACGGGCGGCATCGGCGAACACAGTAAGGAGATTCGCCAGCGAGTGTGCGAGGGACTTTCGTTTTTGGGGCTATCGGAAGCGGATTCGGCGGGGAAGGTAAGGGCGCTTCATACCGAGGAGGAGAAGCAGATTGCGAGGCATTGTCGAGCGATGCTGGCTCAGGCCGGCTCCGGTTGAGCTTATTCTGCCTTGATCGTGGTGTGGTCGGCGACGCCTGTTACGCCGAACAGGCGCGCGACGTCTTCAAGTACCGCGCTTCTTTGCCGCTCACGTTGAAGCTCGCCGAGCAGCGTGATCCGGCCACGGGAGACTTTGATTTTTATCGCCTCGTTGGGGACAGCGGCGTCCCACGCCAGCCGCGTTCTGGCTTCCGTGGCGATTTGGGCATCACTCAGGCGTGTGCTTGCTGAACTGCGCGCGGTGGAGTGGAATTTAGGCATGCGGGCTCGCCGGTAAAGCGGGTATGGGATAACACTAGCAGATGTAGCGGGCTTTGCCCTCGGCGTTGAAGGGTATCTGTGTGCCGGCGCCGCTGGCACACAGACATCAAGCGACACGAAAAGCGCGGCGTAGGCTAATTCAATTTATTGGATTGCACCTGCCACGGCTTGCGCAGTAGCCGCCGACAATGTCCACCCCAAATGGCCATGCCCAGTGTTATAAAAAACGCCGCGCCGTTTCCCACGCCCCACCTTCGGCAACATACTCGGCAGCATCGGCCGCAATCCCGCCCATGGAATCACCCGCGAGGTCGAGACCTCAGGAAAATAGCGCCGCGTCCAATCCACCAGTGGCGCAATCCGATCCGACCGGATATCCCGATTGAACCCATTGATCTCCGCCGTGCCCGCCACGCGAAACCGATCCACGCCGAGCCGGCTCGTCACGATCTTCGCGCTGTCATCGAGCAAGCTCACCCAGGGCGCGCGCTGCTGACTGACTTCATCGTCGAGACACACCGTGATCGAATAGCCCTTGACCGGGTACACATTCACGTGATCGCCGAGCATCGCCGCGAAATCCCGGCTCTTTACGCCGGCACACACCACGATCCGCTCGAAAGCAAAACGCTGCGACTCACCTTCGAGATTGACCATCAGCGAAAATTGCCCATCGGCCGGCTGCTCGATCGACGTAATCTCCGCATCGTAATGAAACTGCACTCCGTGCCGCACGCACGCCTGAGCGAGCCCACGCGTAAACTTGTGAATATCACCCGTGGAATCGGACGGCGTAAAGAAGCCGCCGAAAAAATCGCCGTGCAGCGTGGGCTCGATCCCGTGCAACTCGCTCGCTGTCACCGCATTGCGATCAAGTCCTCCCTCACGCAACAATTCGTTTACCTTGCTCGCCGCATCGAATTCCTTGCGTGTCTTATAGATGTGCAAAATGCCGCGCCGCTCCAGATCGAAGTCGATCCCTTCGCTCTCCGCAATCGAAAACAGATGTTCGCGGGCCGCAATCGCAAGCCGCACCGTTTCGACGGTATTCGCGCGGTAGCGCGGGATTTGCCGTAAAAATTCGCCCATCCACGAATACTTGTGCCACGTGGGGGTGGGATTGAGCAGGAGCGGGGCGTCGCGCGTGAGCATCCAGCGCAAGCCCTTCAGCACGGTGGCCGCGCTGTTCCAGACTTCGGCATTGCTGGCGGACAGCTGGCCGCCGTTGGCGAACGAGGTCTCCATGCCCGCGTAGCGATGACGTTCGAACACGGTGACGTGGTGGCCGCGCTGCGCCAGGGCGTGAGCAGTCGTGACGCCGGTAATCCCGGCGCCGATGATGGCGATTCGTGACATGACATGATCCAGAGTAGTTGAGCATCACCGGGGTCGATTTCATATCGAAACCGGCGTCGATGCCCCATCTGTCCATGTACCTGAGAGTTTCTTCCCGCCCGCCGGCGAGCGTGACGCGAGCCGTTTGCAGGGAATCCCCTTCGGTGGGCGCGCACGGCGCCGCTCTCCAGATGTTCCCGCTGCGCGGTCCTTTTGCCTGAGAGTTTCCGGGGCGGTTGCTCCGTCGGCGCCGTCACAATTCTCTGACGATCTCTCCCGCGCTGCATTGCAGAACGGCTCGACGATACCGGGCAAATTATTTGGCCGCAAGTGTTTCTTGCGCGCAGCTTTTTTAAAGCCCGAATCAAGGGCCGAATCCTTTACATCGGCTATATTTGGCGGCATTGCCCGATTTCAATTCACAAAGGAGAATGCCGTGCCCGCTGTCACAACGCTGCTCGCCTTCGCTCTGGTCTCGCTCGGCATGGTGCTTACACCCGGGCCGAACATGATTTATCTGATCTCGCGATCGCTCTGTCAGGGGCGGCGCGCGGGGCTCGTGTCGCTCGGCGGGGTCGCGCTCGGCTTCGTGTTCTACATGTTCTGCGCCGCGTTCGGTATCACCGCGCTACTGTTGACGGTACCGTACGCCTATGACGCATTGCGTTTCGCCGGCGCGCTCTATCTGCTGTATCTGGCATGGCAGGCGGTCAAGCCGGGTGGGCGCTCGCCGTTCCAGGTGCGCGATCTGCCGCACGACAGCCGCCGCAAGCTGTTCACGATGGGCCTCGTCACGAACCTCGCGAATCCGAAGATCGCCGTGATGTATCTGTCGCTGCTGCCGCAATTCATTTCACCTGGGCACGGCAGCGTGCTCTCGCAGTCGATCGCGCTCGGCTGCGTGCAGATCGTTATCAGCGTCACGGTCAATGCGCTGATTGCCATCATGGCGGGTTCGATCGCCGGGTTTCTCACGGGACGGCCGGTGTGGCTGCGGGTGCAACGCTGGCTGATGGGCACGGTGCTCGCCGGCCTTGCGGTGCGGATCGCACTCGATCCGCGTCGTTGAAATCAGCGCGGGCGGTAACCCGGCAGACCCAGTGCCAATTCGCTGTGGGCGAGTTCGACGCCGCGCTTGACCCGCGCGTCGAACTTGTCGTCCTTGCCGCCAAGCCTCGGCAAGTGGTGCCGAAAGAAGTCGGCCCAGCGAAACTCCTCTAGCGCAACCGTGGTTTTTTCATAGCCACCGGCGTCGCGCACGAATGCCGCGAGGCTGCGATTTTCGTCGTCAGTCGTTTGGTGGATGTGTTCGGGCATCGTGTTGAACGGCTGGCGCTCGCCTTTTGCATCGTAGGGATGAGCCCAGCGACGGTTCTCGAGTTCGAGCCAGAACCCGGCCGGATCCATCGAACTGAAGTCGCATAGCAAAACCACCGGCGCGCGATCGATGCCCGCGCGGTGCAACGCCATCGCAACGTGATGATGGTCGGTGGCAAACGGCGCTCCTTTGGGACCGAGCACGATCGGGATCGGTTTCTCGGCGATCGCCATCTGCAACGCATGGCCGGTCAGTGCCGCGTATTCTTTGCGCTTGCGCTCGACCTCGCGTTCACCATGCGTGAATTGAGTGGGGCGCAAGTCTTCGAGTTTGACGTCCTTCACGGTGCCTCCCTGGATTTCGTGGCCTTCGTGGCGCAAGCGCGTTTGGGACGCGCCCACGCTGAAGGCGATGTGCTGGCTAGTCATGCTGGGTGGTGCGCAGCATCGACGTGTCGTAGCCGAGGGCGCGGACCCGGTCGATCAGTGCGGCTTTCACGTCCGAAGCCGGCTTGGCCTCGCGCGTGAGAATCCACAGATAGCGCCCGCCCGGCTCGCCGACGAGCGACCAACTGTAGTCATCCGCGTGATCCAGGACCCAGTAATCGCCGAAGAAGAGCGGCCCGAAGAACGAGACTTTCAGCTTTGCATTGCCCGAGCCGGCGACGATTTTCGCGCGGCCTTTGGCCACGTCAAGTGGGCCGTCCACGCCGCCTTTGTGGCAGCTGTTCGTTACGTCGATAAGGCCATCGTCGCGCGCGGCATAGTCGGCGGTGACGGCTTCGCAATTCCGTTCGAAGCCGTTTTCATAACGCGCGAGTTCGTACCAACGACCGGCATAGCGGCTCAGGTCGACGGGTTTGGCGGGTTCGGGCACGCGGGCGTTGCCGCTTTTGCCGGCAGGGCTGAGCGCGCAGGCGCCGAGCAGACATACCGTACCGACCATGAGCGAGATGGCGCTCACGCGCAGGACTGACTGACGGCGAACAGGCATTGAGACACTCCATGGGGAAGGCGCTTCTTACGGCAGCACGTGCCGTACCACCTCGCACCGCACGCGCCCGGCCATTGCGGAGATTCGTACACCGCGTGGGGCCGACGCGTTTATCATAGTGCCCACAAACTAACACCCGCCGCCCGGCTGTGCAACGGTGAGGCACACCATTCACGAGACCCGGCGGCCCATGCCGCGACATCATCCATGAACTCCACGCCCGACGCTTTTTCCCGCCCCTCCATCCGCGCCTTGACGTTGCTCGAAGGGCGCGTGCTCGGCGTGCTCGTTGAGAAGCAGCACACCGTGCCGGACAGTTATCCGCTTTCGCTGAACGCGCTGACCTTGGGCTGCAACCAGAAAACCGGCCGTGCGCCGGTGATGAATGCGACTGAAGCGGAGGTGCTCACCGCTGTCGATGGGTTGAAGCGGCTTAGTCTGGTGATGGAGGGCAGCAGCAGCCGTGTGCCGCGGTTCGAGCACAACATGAATCGGGTGCTGGGGTTGCCGAGTCAGTCGGCTGCGTTATTGACGACTTTGCTTCTGCGTGGTCCGCAGACTGCGGCTGAGTTGCGGCTGAACAGTGCGCGGCTGCATGGGTTTGCCGATATTTCGTCGGTGGAGGCGTTTCTCGATGAGTTGGCTACTGGCGATCCATCGCGGGTGGCGAAGCTGGCCCGTACGCCGGGTGAGCGTGAGAATCGATGGATGCATTTGCTATGCGGCGAGGTCAGCGCGAGTGAGATTGCTCAGCCAGGCGAGGAGGATGGGAATGTGCCGCTGTCTGCGTTCGAGGCTGTGAAGGCCGAGCAGAAGCGGCTGGCCGACGAGGTGAGTCGGCTTCAGGTGGTGGTGCGCAGGATGGCCGGGGAGTTGGGGATGGATGTAGGGGAGCTTTGAGCGCTTTCTGGCGTTCGGTGGCGGCAATGGCAATGGTGGTCCGCTTGTGGCGGCGCCTTGCCTTGCCTTGCCGTGGCACGGGCTAAAACCTAAAACCGATAATTCACTGATGCGAGCGTATTCAGCTCGAACTTTTTTTCGGTGATCGGGCTGTTCGCCGCGTCATGCTCGAGCCTGCCGAATGTGGCGGAGACCGAGGCGTTCCAGTGCTTCGAAAAATCGTACGTCACCATCGCATTCATGTGAATGTCCCGCACACCGGCACTCGTGCTGTACGCCGGCAGTCCCGATGCCGCACTCTGCTGCCCGGACACGCCAAAAAACGTCCGCGTATAAGTACCATTCGCCCAAGTGAACCCCGGCCCAACCGAAAACAACCAGCCGCCGACAGGCGCCGAAGCAACCAGATCAGTGCTCACCGTCGTACCCTGGTGATGTCCGGCTATATCCTGGTACAACGCCACCGACCCCGTAAACGCCCACCACGTGTAGTCCGCGAACAGTTTCAGCTTAGGGCCGCCATACACGTTGCCAAGCCCATGCAAGCGGGGGTCGTCCGACTCCTTGCGAGTCTGGAAATCGAAACTCAACGCAGTGCCCACGTGATAGGCAGGCCCGCGCAGCACATTGACGCCAAGCACGTCGGGGCCCTGCGAGAAAATCCGATCGTCGTAAGAGATGTCCAGCGCAGGGAACGGGAATACGGTCAACTGCCGCGACCCGGGGTATTTGGGCGTGATCACCACGCCCGGCCCCACACCGATCTTCCATTTGCTGTCGGTGCTCGCGTTGGCACTCGCACCGGCAGTCGCGTCTGAACTTGCCTCGTTCGCGTAGACAGCGCGCGCCGCGCAAACGCCGAGCGCGGCGGCGAGCAGCAGCGACATGCGCGCGGGTCGGCCGAACCTGTGCTTCGTACGCGCCGTCATGCGTGCTCCTTGCCAAGCGCCGCGAGCTGCCTGAGGCGTCGCGCTAACGCCTTCGAGACGACCTGTTGCTTGCCGCCATCGTCGCTATGGGCGGCTTCGCTCTCGCGCAAGAACAGCGCGGTTTCGCGCGCGACGATTTCGCGCTCGTTGTCCGACGTAATCATGTGATACGAATCATCCAGCCAGATCGTGCGTAAAAAGGCGGCGCCGATATTCCCAGCGACAAACAGGGCATTACGTGGGCTCGAGGTCTCGTCGTCGATCGCATGGACAATCAGGCAATCGGTCTTGATGCCGCGCACCAGCGTGCGCACGCTGGCGGCGAGGCGGCTCGCCTGGTGCAACGCCGGCAACGAGATCGTCGACGGCCCGACTTCGCTGAAGTCGCTGCGCTGCATCGCGCGGGCAATCTTCGCTCGAAGCGCTTCGTTACGCAGGCCGAACGGCGCTTCCTCGCGGTAGCGCCAGCGTTTGCGCAGCGGCGTGAAGTACGCCCAGTTGAGCAGGAAACGATACCAGGGAATCGCCCAGCCGTCGTACGAGAGCGTCAGCGACAACAGCACGAGCGACTGAGCCTGTGGACGGCGATGCGCCAGCGCCAGCGCCAACGTGGCGCCGATCGACAGCCCGCAGATCGAGACGCGGGCAAAGCGCGCGGCCAGCGCGTCGTATTCGCGCACGGCGGCGTCGAGCCATGCTTCCATTGCCGCTTCCTTCGACCCGGCACTGTAACCGGGCAGCAGAGGCGCGCAGGCGGTGAAGCCTTCAGCGTTCAGATAGCGCGCGAGAAAACGCAATTCGAGCGGCGAACTCGACAGGCCGTGCAACATCAGCACGGCGTGCTCGCCGCCGTCAAATAAGAGACTCGTGGGTTGGCTCACGGATTACGCTCCGATCCGCAGCACGAGAAACTCGCCGGCATGCGTGGTGAACCGTTCGCACACGCAGTCAGTGAGCCTCGACACACCGTCGCCGCTTTTCAGCCGCACGCGATGACTGCCGGGCCACAGTGCCTTGCTGAGCCGCTGGATGTCTTCGGGATCGACATCGGCAAAGCGCGGGCCCGGCGCAATCTCATTGGGCAGACGCGGCAGGGGGCCTTGCGGCTTGACGTCGTCTGCCGGTTGCAGGGCGTTGCGCTCGAGTGCCTGAATGAAGATGAAGGTCTTGTGATGATGCGACAGATGCCGCAACAGCCGGTGCGTTTCGTCGACGCCGCGGCGCGCGAGCATCCGTTCGTTGTCGTGACGCAGCAGCATTTCATAGCGCGATTTCGCAACCGATGCGATCAGCTCCGCGCGAAACTGCGAGCGGCGCAGGCGTTCGATCAGCATGATGACGAGCAGCGTCACCAAAGGGTAGGAGATCAGCAAGACCAGGTCGGCGCGATCGAATACGGCAATGGTTGCGTAGGGCGGGACGAACAGATAATCGGCGATACCGAGGCCGAGCAGCATAACCGTGAGCGCCGGAGCCAGTCCGCAAAAATATTCGACCAACGACGCCGCGATGCAAAATGCGGTGCCTGGCATGATTGGTCCGATTAACGGATGGAGCAACATGCGCGCACCGCTGGCGATCGCCAATGCGGCAGCGGCGGTGAGCCAGACGCGTGTTCCCCGTGGTGCCCAACGGCGGGCGTTTTGAACTTCCATAATCTTTTTTATAGGGAGCGGTTGCGCTTCCCGATTGAATGTGGCAATGCGCATTTAAGCGCAAGTCGGACAATATCATAATCGGGCCGCGGCAAAGGCCGGGAAAGACCGGGAAAAATGCAAATACCGGACTGCCGGAAAGGAATATCGTGTCTGGTATGGCTGGCGGAAAAACTTGCCGATGAAGGAGCGTATGCTCACCACCGTGAATTATGTTGGAGGCGAGCTTAAGTGACGCTTAAGGAGCTTTAACCGGTTCCAAGCGGCCCTTGCGTGATCTTTCAAGGTTACATGCCTATAAAAGCATGCAGCGGCGCTCTAATTTCAGTTAAAGCAATTTACCCATGACACAGAACATTTGTTTGTCCTTCTAACGCAGAGGGCACCTACGCATCGCGGCTTCGTTGCGGGTCGTCGGAGAGGGTTCGCTGGGTGCGATAAAAGACGCGGGGCGGCACGTTCGGCGAATCTTCCGCGAGCCGGTCGAGTTCGTCGCGAATGGCGGTGAGATAGTGGCCGTCACGCGCATCGGCGTCGCCTGCGAAGATCGCTTCCAGCCTGCGCCGCACCGCGCCATAGCGCGCGCCTGCGGCGCGGTGCTTTTCCGCACGCTCGGCGTATCTGAGGAAAGTTTGCAGCGCGGCGGAGACCGCAGCGGTGACGCTCACGAGGCCCACGACAATCCTCAGCGCCGGCGAGACGGCGGCCGCATTCAAAGACGCAAATACCGCCGTACCCACAAAGGCAGTCAATGCCGTCACCAGCCAGCCGACCCGCCGGTCGCGTGCCGATAGCAGATCGGCCATGTCGTAATGGCTCATCTGGGATTCACGCGCGCGCCGGATCCATTTCAGCAGAAGCTGGTCTTCGTCGACCGGCGGCTCGTACGCAGTCAGGTTCTTCATATCGCTCCGAGATGCGTGGCAACACAACCGTCACGCCACTTTCATTCGTAGGAAAAAGCCCCGCCGAATTTATCCATCCGCTCCAGCGCCATGCCCGAGCCGCGTACCACGCAGGTAAGCGGAGCTTCGGCGACGAACACCGGCAAGCCGGTTTCTTCGGCAAGTAGCCGGTCCAGATCGCGCAGCAATGCGCCGCCACCCGCCAGCATGATGCCGCGCTCGGCGATGTCCGCGCCGAGTTCGGGCGGCGTCTGTTCGAGCGCGATCTTCACCGCGGAAACGATCTGATTCAGCGGATCGGTGAGCGCTTCGAGAATCTCGTTGCTGGACACCGTGAAGCTGCGCGGAATCCCTTCCGACATATTGCGGCCTTTGACTTCCATCTCCTTGACTTCGGAGCCTGGAAACGCGGAGCCGATTTCCTTCTTGATCGCCTCGGCGGTCTGTTCGCCGATCAGCATCCCGTAGTTGCGGCGAATGTAGTTGACGATCGCATCGTCGAACTTGTCGCCGCCCACGCGCACCGAGCCTTTGTAGACGACGCCGCCAAGCGAGATCACACCCACTTCGGTCGTGCCGCCGCCGATGTCGACCACCATCGAGCCGGTCGCCTCGGACACCGGCAAACCCGCGCCGGTGGCGGCGGCCATGGGCTCTTCGATCAGATAGACCTGGGAGGCGCCCGCGCTATGCGCGGCTTCCTTGATCGCGCGCCGCTCGACCTGGGTCGACCCGCACGGCACGCAGATAATGATGCGTGGCGACGGCGCGAACATCCGCGATTCGTGCGCCATCTGGATGAAGCGCTTGATCATCTGCTGGGTGATGTTGAAGTCGGCGATCACGCCGTCCTTCATCGGGCGAATCGCCTCGATATTGCCCGGCACCTTGCCGAGCATCTGTTTTGCTTCCTTGCCGACGGCCAGAATGATCTTCTTGCCGTTCGGGCCGCCTTCCTGACGGATCGAGACCACCGATGGCTCGTCAAGCACGATGCCCTTGCCGCGCATGTAGATGAGGGTGTTCGACGTGCCGAGGTCAATCGCCAGATCGTTGGAAAAATAGCCGCGCAGAAAACCGAACATGCAAATTCCTGTCTCGCTGATGCCGGGCGCGTGAACGCGCCGTTTAGGAATGCCGCCCGGGGGCGGCAGGCGACCAGTTGACGGTCGGGAGAGAGAGCGAAGAATAACAGCTTCGAGCAGGGGAGCTAGTGTGGGGCGCGTGGCCGCAGCGAGTTCTCGGCCTGCCATTTGATGCGCTCGCAATTGCTTTTGACCCGCGCTGCGAAATCCGCGGGGGAGTTGAGTTGCAGCGAACGCATCTGGATGGCGTCGTTATCCCCGCGCCGCCAACCCGCTTGCCAGCGCATATCGAACTGGCTGGCCTCGGTGAGAACCTTTCTGAGCTTCTCTTTGTACTCTGTCACGTCCTGCGCGGACCCTCCGCAGAACGCCTCTACAAAATGGGCGCGCTGGCCGGCCGCTTCGGCGCTGGCATTCGCGCTGTCCTCGCTGGCCAGCGCGGGTCGCGGCTGCGTCAGCAGCACAAGCAGCAGAGGTGCTGCCGTGAGCAGGGCGTGATAGCAAGACCAGTTTTTATACACGATTGCCTCCTTGAAGGATGTCCTTGTTCAACGGTACGGCAGCCGCTTACGCCTCGCCGCCCTGCTAGCAGCTACATTACCGGATCGTAATCCTATGCGCTCCGCTTGCCGGTATGATTTGGTCGTCGAGCACAGCGGAGCACTCCCCATGCGAATCCTGGTGATCGAGGACGAGCTCAAAACAGCGGCTTACCTGAAGAAAGGCCTGGAAGAATCCGGCTACGCGGTCGATGTAGCGAACGACGGCCCGCAAGGGCTGATTCTCGCGCAGGAAGAAGAATACGACGTGATCGTGCTTGACGTGATGCTGCCCGGCATGGACGGCTGGACTATCGTCAAGACCCTGCGCCGCACGCGCACGACCCCGGTGCTGTTCCTCACCGCCCGCGACGACATCGACGACCGCGTGCGTGGCCTCGAACTCGGCGCGGACGATTATCTGGTCAAGCCCTTTGCCTTCGTCGAATTGCTGGCGCGCGTGCGCACGCTGGCGCGCCGTGGGCCGCCGCGCGAAAGCGAACTGATCAAGGTGGGCGATCTGGAAATGGACGTTAACCGCCGGCGCGTGAAACGCGGCGGCACGCGTATCGATCTCACGCCACGCGAGTTCTCGCTGTTGCAATTGCTTGCTCGCCGCCAGGGCGAAGTGCTGAGCCGCACACAGATCGCGTCCTATGTGTGGGACATGAATTTCGATAGCGACACCAATGTCGTCGAAGTCGCGATCCGCCGGCTGCGCACCAAGATCGACGATAACTTTCCCGTCAAGCTGATTCACACGGTGCGGGGCGTCGGCTATGTGCTCGAACTGAAGGATGCCGCTTGATGCGCGGCCGCTCGCTCGCCGCGACGCTCGCGCTTGCGTTCGGTGTCACCACGCTGGCGGTTTTCGTCCTGGTGGGGAGTTTTCTGTATCTTGCGCTGGAGAAGCAGATCAAGGCCCAGGACGATCTCGACATCGTGCTCGCCGCGCGCCATGCACGGCGGCTCGCAGAGGAGCTCGATACGTCGAAAGGCATTCGCGAGCACGGCGACCGTTTGAGCAGCATCGTGCTCGGTAATGAAGCGATGTCGATGGCGATGTTCGATCCCGATGGGCGCAGGGTGATCGAACACAATGCCGCGGAGACGTTCGCGGCGCCGGGCGCGGCCAGTGGGACGGCTGGGGACGATGCGCGCTCCGCGCTGCCGCCGCTCACGCGCATTCCCGCTTCGGCGCGCATCACCGAGGCGGCCATCGGTGACTGGACCGGACGCAACGGCGCGCCGATCCGCGGCATCCTCACGGACACGCAGTTGCACGACGGCGAAGTGGCCAGCGTGCTGGTGGCGCGCAATATGAGCGACCGCTGGCTGCTGCTGGACCGCTATCGCGACAGGCTCAATATGGCAGGCGCGGCCGGTGTGATTCTGGCAATGCTGCTGAGCTATCTGCTGATTCGCGCGGCCATGCGGCCGTTGCGTGATATCGCGGCGAGTGCGAGCCTTGTCACGGTCAATCGCCTGAATACGCGGATCACGGTGGCGCGCGTGCCGAGCGAGCTTGAGGCGCTGGTGGCAGCGTTGAATGCAATGCTCGAACGCGTCGATCACGGCTTTCAGCGCCTGTCGCGTTTCACCGCCGACCTCGCGCACGACATGCGCACGCCGCTTGGCAATATGCGCGGCGCCGCCGAAGTCGCGCTCGCCCGGCCGCGCTCCGTCGACGAATACGAGTCGCTGCTCGCATCGAATCTGGAAGAGTGCGACCGGCTCTCGCGAATGATCGAAAACGTGCTGTTTCTCGCACGCGCCGAACATCCGCAGTTCGCCAAACACATGCGCGAGTTCGATGCGGGGCAGGAACTGACGCGCATCGCCGAATACTTTGAAGGCATCGCCGACGAAGCGAACGTCAGGCTGCCGGTCACCGGCGCGGCGACGCTAACGGCGGATCTTGAACTGTTTCGCCGCGCCGTCAGCAATCTGCTCGCCAACGCGATCCGCTATACGCCACGCGGCGGTGAAATCGTGCTCGACGCCAGCGCATCGGCCGACGAGGTGCGCGTCACTGTGTCGAACCAGGGGGAGCCGATCGCCCCCGAACATCTCGAACGGATCTTCGACCGTTTCTATCGCATCGATCCGTCGCGCAGTTCCTTGCCTTCTTCCGGTTTGTCGCAAGGGTCCACGGGTTCGACGGGGCTCGGGCTTGCCATTGTCCGCACGATCATGGAACTGCATGGCGGCACGGTGCATGCGGAGAGCGATGCAAAGAGCACGCGTTTCATTCTTACGTTCCGGCGGGTTTAGGGGTGGCGCGAGGGGCGAGCTATCGACGCGGCCGCCAAGCCAATCCAATCCAGCCAATTGCGCACCATTAAGACGGAGATCCGTCACGACTGCCTAAGGGCGCCACGTTGTGCGCCGCCGAACCATCGCCCGGCCCACGCCACGTCCCGCCCAACGCCTTCAACAACAACACACTCGATTCCAGCTGCCGTGCGGCAATCTGGTCCGCCGTGCGCTGATTCGTCAACGCAATCGTCTGCGCGGTCACCACGTCGAGGTAGCTCACTGCGCCCGCGTTGAAGCGGTTCGTCGTGAGCCGCAATGAAAGGTCGGCGGCCGTGGCCGCGCGCTGCTGGCTGGCGGCTTCGTCGGCGAGTGAATGCAGCGCGGACAGGTTGTCCTCGACCTGCTGGAAGGCCACCAGCACCGACTGCCGGTAATCGGCGACCGCGCCGTCGTACTGCGCCGTCGCGCCATGCAGGCCGGCCTTGCGCCTGCCGCCGTCGAACAGCGTGCCGACCAGTTGCGGTCCAAGCGACCAGAACAGACTAGGCGCGCTCAGCCACGGCGCGAAGAAGGTGCTTTCCAGCCCGGCGCTCGCCGTCAGAACCAGGTCCGGGAAGAACGCCGCGTGCGCCACGCCGATCTGCGCATTCGCCGACGCCACGCGCCGTTCGGCAGCAGCGATATCAGGGCGCCGTTCGAGCAATTGCGACGGCAAGCCGACCGGAATCGCCGGCGGCGTCACCGCCGAGCCGTTCGGCGGCAGCGTGAAGGTCGAGGCCGGCTCGCCGATCAGGGTCGCAATCGCATGCTGCATCTGCGCGCGCGTTACGTCGATGTCGGTGTCTTGCGTGCGTGCCGCTTCGAGTTGGGTGGTGGCCTGGGCGACCGCGGAGGCATCAATCGCGCCATTTTTCAGTTGCTGCTGCAGCAGTTTCAAAGCGGCGGCGTAAGCGGTCACGCTGTCGTCGAGCAACTTCTTCTGCGTATCGAGCGAGCGAAGGGCGAAATAGTCGACGGCGAGATCGGCGCACATCGACAGGCGTACGGCTTCGAGATCCGCCGCGCTCGCCGCGGCATCGGCTCGCGCGCCGGTCACGGTATCGCGCACCCGGCCGAACAGATCCGGCTCCCAGCTCGCCGACACGCCGGCTGAATAATCAGGCACGGTCTTGCCCGCGAGCGATTTCCCCTCGACGTTCTGCGAGGTCCGCGAGCGATCCTGGGCGGCGCCCGCGGTAATGGTCGGGAAAAAACCGGCGCGCTGATAATCCACCATCGAACGCGCTTGCTGCAGTTGGGCGACTGCCTTGCGCACGGTCTGATTCGAGACGTCGACGCGCGCTTCGAGTTGATTCAGCACCGGATCGTTGAAGAGGGTCCACCATGGGCCGCGCGGCGCCGCGTCGGCAGGCGCGGCCTGCACCCAGCCAGGCGCCGCGCCCGCGTATTGCGCCGGGATTTCGGCTGTGGGGCGCTGGTAAGGCGGCAGTGTCGAGCAGGCGCTCAGCAACGCGCCGATCAGCGTGGCGACAAGCGAACGGCGCAGCAATGGGCGAGAAGGAGACATTGGAAACATCGGCAGATCCTTTCGATGACTGACGCTCAGCTGTGCATGACCGGCGCGACCTGCACGGCCTGACCGGCGCTTAGCGAATCGCCGGGGTTGTCGATCACGCGGTCGGTGGCCGCGAGGCCCGTGGTGATTTCCACGTGCGTGCCGAAATCGCGCCCGATATGCACTGCCTTGAGCGCCGCGTGGCCGTTGCTGCCGACCACGGCGACCATGACGCCGGCCGGACGAAAGAGCAGGGCGCTGACCGGCAGATCGAGCGCCGTGGACGTCGACTGCAACTGCAGATGCACTTGAGCGTAGGCGCCGGGCATCAGCGCGCCATCCTTGTTATCGACGTCGACCTCGACGCGCAACGTGCGGCTCGTCGGATCGATCGAGCCGGTACTGCGCGCGACCCGTGCGGCGATGTGCCGGCCCGGATACTGTTGAGCGGTCAGATACACGCCGGTGTCGGGCGTGACGTAGGGCGCGTCGTTCTGCGGCACGTCGACAAAGACGCGCAGCACGCCGGTCTGCTGGAGATGGAACAGCTCGCCCGACATGCCCGCGGTGCCGGGCGTGCCGCCCGCTGTCACCAAAGCGCCGACGTCGACATTGCGAGCGGTGATGACGCCGTCGAACGGCGCAGTGATTTTCTCGTACGAGACCATCTCGGCCAGATGCGCGACGTTGGCCTGCGCCGACGCCAGCATCGCGCGGCGCGCTTCCATGTCGCTGACTTTCGTATCGGCGTCCTGCTGCGCGACCGATTGCGTTTTCAGCATCTCCTGCCAACGCTGTGCCGTGGTCTTCGCGAAGTCGAAGTTGGCCTGCGCGGTGGCTTCGTCGGCGCGCGCCTGGCGGAGTTGCGCGTCCAGCTCGGGGGCTTCGATCGTGGCTAGCGTCTGGCCGCTCCTGACTTGTGCGCCGATGTCGGTGTTCCAGTGCGCCAGATAGCCGCTCGTACGCGCGTAGATCGACGCTTCGGCGAACGGTGTCACCGCGCCGGGCAGCAGCAGTTCGTGGACGGCCGGTGCGGCGCGCGGCGTAATCACCGAAACGCTGAGTACGCTTTGCGCTTGCGTTTGTTGCGTCAGTGCGGCGCTTGCATGCAGACGTGGCACGATGCCGACGATCAGCAACGCCGCGGCGAGACTAGCCAATCCGAGCGGCCACACGCGGCGGCGCAGCTTCGTGCGTGTGGTCTTGTCGGCGGAGCGTGCGGTTCCGGCGGTGTCGGCGTGCGGGTCTTCCTTGTCGCTAGCGGGTCGAGTGGACGAAGCGGCTTGAGCGGTCTCAGCGGCAGGCGCGTTGTCTGCGGCACGGGCCGCTTCGTCGGCCTTGGCGGGCTCAGCGGCTCGATCAGCCTCGACGGCCGGTTCAGACCTGTCGCCGAGGTCGCGCGGAAGTGATGGATTGTTCATGAGCAAGCTCTTGTCGGAGTCAATGTGTGCGGGCCGGAACGCCGGATTCGTGGGTGTGAGTGCGAGCCGCGCGGCGCTTGTCGAGCCACGCATGCACCATTCCGTAGACGACCGGGACGAACAGCAAGGTGGACACCGTGCCGAGCGCGAGGCCGCCGATCACCGCACGGCCGAGCGGCGCGTTCTGTTCGCCACCGTCGCCGAGACCGAGTGCCATCGGCAGCATGCCGATCAGCATCGCGAGCGCGGTCATCAGCACCGGACGGAAGCGGCTGAAGCCGGCTTCGAGCGCGGCCTGCAGCGGCGGCTCGCCGCCGTGGTGGAATTCACGCGCGGTGTTGATCACGAGAATGCTGTTGGCCGTGGCAATGCCAATGCAGAGAATCGTGCCGGTCAGCGCCGGCACGCTCAGGCTAGTGCCGGTGCTGAACAGCATCCACGCAATCCCCGCGAGCGAGCCTGGCAGGCCGCTGATGATGATGAACGGATCGAGCCACGACTGAAAATTGACAACCATCAGCAGATAGACGAGGGCGATCGCGAACACGAGACCGCTCGCGAGACCGCTGAACGACTCGTGCATCGCCTGCACCTGGCCGCGCACCACGATCGACGCGCCGGGCGGCAATTGCGGCCGGATCCGATCGACGAGGCGTGTCACGTCGGCCGCCACACCATCGAGGTCGCGCCCTTGGGCCGACGCGAAAATATCGAGCACCGGCTGAACGTTGTAGTGCGAGACGACGGCTTGCTGGGTGCCGCGTGTCAGCGTGCTCAGTGCGCCGAGCAGATTCTGTGGCCCGGGGCCGTTTCCGTTTGCCGCAGCGGACGCCGTCACCCCGCCCGTACCTGCGCCACCGCTCTGGGCGACCGGAATATTGGCTAGCGCCTGCAGCGAGTTGACGTCGTACTGAGGCATCATCGCCATCAGCGGATAGCTGACGCCGTTGCGCGGATCGAGCCAGAAATTCGGCGAGGTCTGCGAACTGCCTGAGAGCGCGATCAGCAGGTTCTGCGACACGTCGCGTTGCAACAGGCCGGCCTGAATTGCCCGTGTGCGGTCGACGTTCACGTTGATCGCCGGCGCATCGCCCGGCTGCTGGATACGCGCGTCGACGAGACCGCGCACGCCGCGCAGTTGTGCGAGCAAGCGGTTCGCCACGACGCGATTGGCGTCGAGCTGGTTGCCGACGATCTGGATATCGATCGGCGCGGGCAGGCCGAAGTTGAGAATCTGGCTGACGATGTCGGCGGGTAGAAATGCAAACGTGACGCCAGGAAAATCCTTGGACAGCGTCGTGCGCAGCGTCGCCACATAGGCGGCGGTGGGCTTGTGTCCGGCCGCGAGCGTGATCATTACGTCGGCGTCTTCCGGGCCGATCGGGTCCGACGAATCGTAGGTCAGGTTGATACCGCTCACCGGCACGCCGATGTTGTCGAGCAGGGCCGCGAGCTCCTGTTTCGGAATCACGCTGCGTACACGGGCTTCGACTTCGTCGGTGATGCGGGCGGTGTCTTCAATACGCGTGCCGGTCGGCGCCCGCAAATGCAGGCGAATCTCGCCGGTATCGACAGCAGGAAAAAAGTCGCGACCGGCAAACGGCACCAGCGCGAGCGAACCGATACACAGCAGCAGGAAGATGGCGATGAACCGGCGTGGTCTCGTGATCGCCGAGCCGAGCACGGCGCGATAACGTTCGCGCAGCATCTCGAAGCGATGTTCGAAGGCGGCCTGGAAGCGGATCAGGCGCGCAATCGGCCCATTGCCCGTGACCGGCGTGTTGCTGCGCGCACGCATCAGGTACATCGCAAGGGTCGGGACCAGCGTACGCGAGAAGAAATACGACGCGATCATCGCGAACACCACCGCTTCGGCGAGCGGCACGAACAGATAGCGGGCGACGCCGGAAAGCAGAAACATCGGCACGAACACGATACAGATCGACAGCGTCGAGACAAAAGTCGGTACGGCGATTTCGCCCGAGCCGTTCAGAATCGCGTCGTGCAGCGGTTCGCCATTCTCCAGATGGTGCGTGATGTTTTCGATCGCGACGGTCGCGTCGTCGACGAGAATCCCCACCGCGAGCGCGAGGCCGCCGAGCGTCATGATGTTGATGGTCTGGCCGAGCGCGGGCAGCGCGATCAGCGAGGTCAGCACCGCGAGCGGAATCGATACCGCGATGATCAGCGTGGCGCGCCAGCTGCCGAGAAACAGCAGGATCATTAACGCGGTCAATGCGGCGGCAATCACCGCCTCGCGCGCCACGCCCACCACCGCCGACTTCACGAACACCGACTGATCGGACAGCGCGCTGATATGCAACGCGCTCGGCAATCCGGCCGCGATATGCGGCAGCATCGCCTTGACCTGCTGGATGATTGTCAGCGTCGACGTGCTGCCGGATTTTTCGACGGTGAGCAGCGCGGCGCGTTTTCCGTCACTGCGTACGATGTTGGTTTGCGGCGCATAGCCGTCGCGCACATGGGCGACGTCGCGCACATACACCACGCCGCCGGCCACCGTCCTGATCGGCAGGTCGTTCAGCGCGGCCACGGTGTCGGTGCTGCCGTTCATCTGCACGTTGTATTCTTTCTGGCCGATTTTCGCGGTGCCGCCAGGCAGAATCAGGTTCTGCGCGTTGACGGCATTGACCACGTCGAGCGGAGCGAGGCCTTTTGCCTGCAGCGCGCGCGGATCGATATCGACCATGATCTGCCGCACCTTGCCGCCGAACGGCAACGGCACCGAGGCGCCTTGCACCGTCGCCAGTTGCGTGCGGATCTGGCTGTTGCCGAGGTCGTAGAGCTGCTGTTCGGACAAAGTGTCGCTGGAAAGCCCGAGCTGCAGGATCGGCACCGTCGACGCGTTGTACGTAATGATGTTCGGCGGCAGCGTGCCCGGGGGCAGCACGCGCAGGATCGATGCGGAATTGGACGCCGCCTCGGCAATCGCGCGATTGATGTTGGCGCCCGGATGGAAAAAGATCTTCACCACCGACACGCCGTTCAGCGATTGCGACTCGATATGTTCGATGTCGTCGACGTCGGAGGTCAGCGCGCGCTCGTAATTCGACGTGATCCGGTTGGCCATGTCCTGGGCGGAAAAGCCGTTATACGTCCAGACGATGCTGACCACCGGGATGTCGATATTCGGAAAGATATCGGTCGGCGTGCGCAGTATCGCGAGTGGGCCGACGATAAAGATCAACACCGCGAGAACCACGAATGTATAGGGGCGGCGCAGCGCGAGCTTGACGATCCACATGACGATTTCCTGAAAAGAGGCAGATGGAAGCGCGGGGCGTTTGACGTGCCAGGCGGCGCGTGCCGGGGGCTTCGCGAATCAGGAGTGTGGGGGTTTGGCCCTTACGTGCCGCGGTCCGGTACATTACCGTTCTGTTATCTGGTTTTTCTTTTAACGGCGGTGCGTAGATAACCAAACGGTAATCCGCAGGTCAGTGCTCCGACAGCTGAAATGACAAGAATAGGAAGCGTGGTTCAGGCCACGCATTTCTTGCACATCATCGGAGAGACATCATGAAACTGCTTGCCGCTATTGCTGTTGCCGCCCTCAGCCTGCCGTTCGGCGCGAATGCTTTTGCTCAAACTCAAACCAACCCATCGGGACTGACGCGCGCCGACGTCATGGCTCAGTTGCAACAGGCTCAAGCTGAAGGGCTTGTGCCGACGCGTAGTAACGACTATCCGCCATCGGCGTCGGAGATCGCCCGCAACCGGGAAATCTACGCGATTCAGCACGGCACGGATGGCGCTGGCGCGGTTAAAAGTGCTGGAGCAGATGCCACGGATGCTGCGGCGGCTTCAAATTGAGGCCAGCAGGTTGTCACCGTTACGGCCGGTCGCGGTTGCGCGCGCGTGTAGCGCCCGTGATGACCGCGACGCCGAGCATGATGACCGCCACGATCGCGATCGTATGCTGAGCGACGTGGAGCGCCATCAATCCCCACGCCACGCCGCCTATGAGAATGATCCAACCTACGAGATAAATGAGCAGGGTCATCGTTTTTTCTCCTTTTTCCATTCGACGGACGAGACCAGCTTGCCTGTGATGGAAAGCGCTGCCGGTCGCCCCGATTGAGCCGCTGAACTTGCCTGCGCGGACTGGCGTTGCCGCTACGGATCCAGCCCAGGCAATCACCGGGTCTAACGAGCAGCAGATTCCGCGCCTGGCGCCGATGAGCGCCCCCACAAAGTCCGTCCGCCGCAGTAGCTGATGCCGCTGCCTGATGATTTCGGGCCGTATTCGCAGCCGAAGGCGGGGTGTTTACCCTGGAGCGCTTGACCCTCGAAATTTCTTCAATTAACGTGGTTCGCATATCTGCAACACGTTCCTATATATGAACGATTCGGTTAGGTCCGCTGCGCGGGCCCTCGATCTTCTCGAGTATTTCGCGGCCGCAACGGAAGGCGTGGCGCTCACTACCGTCTCCGCGCTCTTCGGCATGCCAAAGAGCAGCACGCTCGCCCTGTTGCGCACGCTTCTTTTGCGCGGCTACCTGGTTCGCGACGAGCACGGCCTGTATGGCCTGAATGAAGCATTTCGCAGCCGGGGATTTGGCTGGGGCGGCGACCCGCTCGCGCGGCTCGTCGCGATGATCCGCCCCGTGATGGACCGACTCAGCGAGGATCTCGGCGAAACCGTGATCCTCGGCGCGCTTGGCGACAACGGCTGCATCCGCTTCATTGCCAAGTCGGTGGCCAATACCGTCGTGCGTTATGACGTCGACCTGAGCAGCGTCAGCCCCGCTTACTGCACCGCCATTGGCCGGGTGCTGCTGTCGCGCCTGCCGCGCGAGCGCCGCGACGAGATCCTCGCCGCGCAGCCTCGCACACAACTCACCAGCCACACCGTAACGGGTCTCGACGCGGTCCACGCGCGCATCGAGCGCGCCGCCGAAGACGGCTATTGCATCGTCGAGGAGGAATACGCGCTTGACGGCATCGGCGTGGCGATGCCCGTTTGCGGGTTGGACGGCACCCCCATCGCCGCGCTTGACGTGGGCTGCGTCCTGAGCCGCTTCGCCGCGAAGCGCGAGCTGATTCTCGAAACGCTCAAAGCTGCGATCGCCGGATTGCCACCGCAGTTTTTTACCCAGCCATCGACGTCAGTCGCGACAACCGGAGGCGCATCAACCGGGGAATCCGAATTGGAGTCGGTGCCCGCGTCGTCCTTGAGGAAAAATCGGAAATGAATCAAGCAGACCTCTCCGCCGCACCGGCGCCCTTCGTCGCCGATGCGCCGCCGCGCTTTCACGCTCGCCGCCAGTTGATGGCGGCGATGATTGGAAACGTTCTGGAATACTACGATTTTATTGTCTACGCATTTCTCGCGGCGACACTCGCCCGCAATTTCTTCCACGCCGGCGAACTGCGCGGCCTGCTCGCGAGTTTCGCGGCGTTCGGGGTAGGTTTTCTCGCACGCCCCGTCGGCGGCGCATTGATCGGCCGGATCGCCGATACGCAGGGCCGGCGCGTCGCGCTGCTCGTCACCATTTTCGGCATGGCGCTGGGCACCGTCGGTATTGGCCTGTTGCCGACCTACGACAGCATCGGCGTGGCGGCGCCGATCATGCTGGTGGCGCTGCGGTTGATTCAGGGGCTGGCTGCTGGCGGCGAATGGGGCAGCGCCACGTCGTTCATCATCGAATCCGCGCCGGCGGAAAAGCGCGGCCTGTACGGTGGCTTGGGGCAGGCGTCGATCGCCGCATCGTCGCTCGTGAGCAGCATTGTCGTGGGCCTCGTGAGCGCGTCGTTCACGACAGCGCAAATGGATGCGTGGGCATGGCGCTTGCCGTTTCTGATCGGCGGCTTGCTGTTGCCTATCGGCATCTACATGCGCCGCAACATCGACGAGACGCCGGCCTTCACGCAGGTCCAGGTCCAGGTCCAGGGCGAGGCCGCGAAGCCTGCGCCGCTCTCGCGCGGCGCGGCAATCGCGATGATGGGTAAGGCGTTCGGGTTCACCATCATCTGGACGGTATCGTATTACGTGATGTTGAGCTACATGCCGACGTTTCTCACCAAATACGCGGGGCTCACCACGACGCAGGCGCTCATGTCGAATTCCGGCGCGCTCTTCGTGCTGGTGCTAGCCACACCCGGGTTTGGCTGGCTGTCGGATCGTATCGGCCGCAAGCCGCTTCTGCTGGGCTGTTGCGTGGGCTTCGCGCTGCTTTCCTATCCGCTGTTCCGCCTGATTCTCGGCGGCGTGTCCTTCGGCGCCATTCTTGGCGTGCAGATTTTCTTCAATCTGTTCATCGCGGCCTTCTCGGGCGCGGGGCCGGCCGCACTGTGCGAAATTTTTCCGACGCACTCGCGCACGACGCTGCTGTCGATCGGCTACAGCCTGTCCACCGCGATCTTCGGTGGCTTTGCGCCGTTCCTTTCGACCTGGCTGATCGGCGTCACCGGCTCGCCCATTTCGCCGTCGCTGTATGTGATGGCCGCCGCGGTGATTTCCGGTGTCGTCATCTTCTTCTTCCGCGAAACGGCCCACGAGCGGCTTCGCTAACCATGCAGGAACGTCAACCGATGGAACAAGCAATCTTGATCTGGGGTGCCGGCGCGATCGGCGGCACGATAGGCGCGTATCTCGCCCGTGCGGGCCAGGCCGTCACATTCGTCGATGTGGTGCCGGCGCACGTCGAGGCGATTCGCGATCCGTCTCGCGGGCTACGCATCACCGGCCCGGTCGACAGTTTCGTCGTCAACGCGCCGGCTTTCCTGCCTGAGGAACTGGTGGGGACCTTCGATCGCATCTATCTGGCGGTCAAGGCGCAGGACACGGAACGCGCATGTCGCGCGCTCGCGCCGCATCTTGCCGCGAACGGCTACGTCGTCTCCTTGCAGAACGGTCTATGCGAGCGGTTGATCGCCCAGATCGTCGGACCCGAACGCACGGTCGGCGCCTTTGTGAATTTCGGCGCGGACTGGATCGAACCCGGTGAAATTCTCTATGGCAATCGCGGCGCGGTCGTGGTCGGAGAAATCGATGGCGCATTGACGCCGCGTGCGCATGCGCTTCACGCAACCCTGCGCGCATTTGAGCCGGACGCCATTCTGAGCGAGGACATCTGGTCGTATTTGTGGGGCAAGCTCGGCTACGGATCGCTGCTTTTTGCGCAGGCGGTCGGGCAGCTCGGCATCGCGGACTGCCTCGGGCGCGGCGAATTGCTGGCGTTGTGGCGCTCGCTCGCAGGCGAAGCCATGCAGGTGGCGCAGGCTGAAGGCGTAAATCCGCGCGGCTTCAATGGTTTCGATCCGGCCGCGTTCCAGCGCGGCGCGACTGAACAGCAGGCGCGCGCGAGCGTCGCGGCGATGGTCGACTTCAACCGCCCGAATGCGAAGACGCACTCGGGCGTGTGGCGGGACCTTGCAATCAGAAAGCGCCGCACGGAAGTGGATATGCAGATTGCGCCGGTCGTCGCGATCGGACGCACGCACGGCATCGAGTGCGCGAAGCTTGATGCGCTGGTGCGCATGATTCACGAGATCGAGGATGGCGCAAGGCCGCTGTCGGATAGCAACCTGAACGAGTTACTCGCCGCATGAACATTTCTTTCGAAGGGAAAGTGGTGGCCGTGAGCGGCGCCGCGATCGGTTTCGGCCGTTCCATTGCGGAGCGCTTTGCATCGCTCGGCGCGCGCGTGTTCGTCTGCGACGTGCGTGCCGACGCGCTCGCGGAACTTGCGAGCCAGAGCATCGCGACGGACGTCGTGGACCTTACCGACCGGGCCGCGGCAGCGGCCTGGATCAGAAGCGTCGAATCGCGGGCAGGACAGCCGCTCGACGTGCTTGTCAACAACGCGGGCGGCGTGGCGGGACAGGCACATCGTCCATTGGAAGACGTGAGCGACGAGGACTGGGACCGCGTGATCGACGTCAATCTCGGCGCCACCTTCGCGCTCTGTCGCGCCGCCGCGCCCGGGATGAAACGCGCAGGCCGCGGGGCGATTATCAACATCAGCTCGGGCGCGGCGTTGCAGGCGTCGCTCACCGGGGTGCAGGCGTATTGCTCGGCCAAGCACGCGGTGCTCGGTCTCACGCGGCAACTCGCGCACGAACTCGGACCTCACGGTATTCGCGTCAACAGCGTGGCACCCGGTTTCGTGCGTACCAACGATGCCACCGAAAAGCAGTGGGCGGCATTCGGCGCTGAGAAACAGCGCGCGCTGATGAACGGCATCGCAATGCGTCGGCTCGGCACGCCCGACGAGATCGCCGATGCGACGGTCTTTTTCGCGTCGGAGCTCGCGAGCTTCGTCAACGGACAGATTCTTTCGGTAGACGGCGGCCGTTAATCCACACCCCTAATCATCAAGGAAACGATCATGAACAAGCCGGAAACAGCAGGTCGGACAGCAGAGCCCTGGCAATGGGAGGAACAGACCTGGCGCGAGGCCGTGAACCAGGCGCGCGCAGGCCGCAGGCTGCGCCCGAAGTCATGGCCCGGTGGCGCGCGCTGCGCGGTGGCGCTTTCTTTCGACAGCGACCATGAGACCAATGAATTGCGCGACGGAGGCAAATCGATCAGCAGGATGAGCTGGGGGCAGTACGGCAATCGCGTGGGCATGCCGCGCATTCTCGAAATCCTGGCGCGCCACGACGTGAAGGCGAGCTTCTACGTGCCGGCCGTCGCGGCATTGTTGCACGAGGACGAGCAACGCCGCGTCGTGGAAGAGGGACACGAAATTGGCATTCACGGCTGGATTCACGAATTGAATTCGGTGCTCCCCTACGAAGCCGAGCGCGACCTGATGTTGCGAGCCGCCGATACGCTCGAGAAGATCACCCGCGTGCGGCCAATCGGCCTGCGCACGCCTTCATGGGACTTCAGTCCGAACACCCTCGCCATTGCAAAGGAGATGGGTCTGCTGTACGACTCATCACTGATGGCCGACGAGGATTGCTACGAGTTGCTGCTGCACGGCGAACCGACGGGGATCGTCGAATTGCCGGTGGAATGGATTCGCGACGACGCTGTCTACTTCAGCATGCATCGCTTCCAGTCGCTGCGGCCTTACACGCCTCCCACGGATGTGTTCGACATTTTCCGTCGCGAGTTCGATTACGCCTACGAAGACGGCGGCCTGTTCCAGCTGACGATGCATCCGCACGTCATCACGGCGCGCTCGCGTATCTGGATACTCGAAGAGATCATTCGTCACGCGAAGTCGAAGGACGTCTGGTTCGCGACGCACGCGGAAGTGGCGGCCTATGTAAAGACGCATTGCGACTGAACGCTCGTCGCTCGACACCTTGCCGATCAGGCAGGTCTGGTAGAAGCCGACGCCAAAGGGGGGCGAACAGTCCGATGCCCATGGCCAGGATGGCGACGATGCCGTACTGCACCAGATGAAGCGGGACACGCAGCCGAAGGATGTTCGCAAGGTGGTCTCGAAGCCGGGACCCGGGCGTTTTCCGGCTGCGATCGAGAGGACATTTAGGGGTTTGCCATATGGAACAATTGATCGCGCATTTGTTCTATTGACCGAACAATATGACACTTCTACAGTGGTCGCATGGAAACGACGCTACCGCTGCCGAAGTACCACCAGATCTACCTGGTGCTACGCGAGCAACTGCAGGAAGGACGCTTCGACAATGAAGGCGTACCGGGCGAACATTTGCTTGCCGACCAGTTTGCTGTCGCGCGCATCACGATCCGCAAGGCGATGGAAATGCTGGTCGCCGACGGGCTCGTGACGCGCCGGCCCGGCGTGGGCACATGGCCGCTGCGCGCGGATGCAGGCAGGAAGCAGGGCGGTCCGAACGCGAAACCGGTGTCGCGCGAGAAGGCGCATCTCACCGGCCTGCTCGAAAACATCGTCAACATGGGTTTGCGCACGACCGTCGAAGTGATCGACAGCACGGTGGTGCTGGCGTCCGAGGCGGTGGCCGAGGCGCTGCACCTGGCGGTGGGTGATCCTGTGTACAAGAGCATTCGCGTGCGTAGCACCTCCGCGGGGCCGGTGTCCTTCATCACGACTCACGTGCCGCAGGCGGTCGCCGAAATCAATCGCAAGGACCTGAAGCGCAAACCGCTGCTGATGCTGCTCGAAGAGGCGGGCGTCGAGCTGGGCGGCGCCACGCAAACTATCTCCGCGCGCCTCGCGGACGCGGTGGTGGCACGCCACCTCGAGATCGCGGTGGGCTCGGCGCTACTGGCAGTCACGCGGCTCGTGCGCGATACCGGCGAGCGTCCTGTGCAACTGCTGCAAGGCTTGTACCGGCCCGATCGCTACCAGTACCAACTGCAACTGTCCCGTATTGGCGATATCGACGCCAGGGTGTGGGTCAGCGAAGAACTGTCAGCGTCGTTCAATTAAAGCATTTCCTACGGAGATCCCATGAGTTCTCGTCGCACATTCCTGCGTCAGTCTACTGCCGCGGCCGCGCTGGTTGCGGCACCCTGGGCCGCTCGCGCGGCGAGCGCCAAAGCCATCAAGGTCGGCGTGCTGCATCCGGTGACCGGCGCGTTGGCGTATTCGGGGCAGCAATGCCGATTGGGCGCGCTGCTGGCGATTGAAGACATCAACAACGCGGGCGGCATCAAATCGCAGGGCGGCGCGCTGATCGAGGCGGTGCTGGGCGACGCGCAGTCCCGTCCGGAAGTCGGCTCGGCTGAAATCGAACGCATGAACGAGGCGGCCGTCTCGGCGGTGGTGGGCGCTTACGCTTCGGCGATCTGTCTCGCCACCACGCAAACCGCCGCGAAATACGGGCTGCCGCACGTGGTGGATGTTGGCGTGGCCGATCAGATCGTCGAGCGCGGTTTGACCAATACGTTCCGTTTCGGGCCCGGCTACAAGACTTGCAGTTCGCGGGCGGTCGAGAATCTCAACGCACTGAACACCGCGGCCGGCAAGCCCGCCAAAACGGTGATGATCGTGCATGAGGAATCGTTGTTCGGTACCGGCACGGCCGCCTTGCTCAGCAATGAATTGCCGAAGTACGGCTTCGAGATCAAGGAAGTCATCAAGCATCCGAATCCGACGCGCGACTTCAACAACATCGTATTGCGCATGCGCGCGGTGAATCCCGACATCGTGATTCCGGCCAACTACTACAACGAATACGCGCTACTGCTGCGCGCGATGAAGCAGCAGAACGTTCGTCCGAAAGCGATCTATTCGGTATTGGGCGGCGCGGCGTCGAGCTATAAATTCCTCAAGGAATTTCCGGACATCGCCGGCGGCATCATCGACTGCAACCATTGGTTCAATCCGAAAGACCCGCGTGTCGCACTGTTGAAAAAGCGTGTGGAAGCCAAGGGCGCGTACTTCTCATATGAAGTGTTCATGACCTACACGGCCATGATGCTGCTCGCCGATGCGCTCGAACGCGCCAAATCATCCGATCGCGCCGCGATCAACGCCGCACTCGCGGCCAGCACGTTCAAGAATCACCTGATGCCGTATGGCCCGACCCATTTCGTCAACGGCCAGAACACGGGTGCGCAACCACTGCTTACGCAAGTGGTGGACGGCGATATCAAGGTGGTGCTGCCGGAGGCCTACCGTCAGGTGGCGCCCGTGTTTCCGCTACGGAGCTGAGGGGCGGTATGTTCGATCCCGTCATCCTTTTATCAGCGCTGTTGAACGGCCTGACGACCGGCGCGGTTTACGCGCTGATCGCCCTCGGCCTGACATTGATCTACGGCGTGTTGCACATCATCAACTTCGCGCACGGCGCGGCGTTGATGGTGGCACTGTATGCGGTCTATCTGCTCAAGGATCGGCTGGGAATCGATCCGTACCTGGCTTTACCCATCGTCATGCTCGGCATGTTTGCATTCGGCTATGCGCTGCAGCGTTTCGTGATCAATCGTGCGAGCCACGGCAAGGACGAGAACATTCTGCTGGTCACGCTCGGGATCGCCATCGTGCTCGAGAACCTGGCGCTGGTGTGGTTTCACTCCGACACCCGCAACATCGACACGGCCTACACGTTGTCGATGATCGGAGTCGGTCCTGTGATGATCGCACTGCCTAAAATAATTGCCTTTTTCGGCGCGCTGGTCGTGGCGGCCTTGCTGTTCCTGATCATGCGCATGACGGATCTGGGCCGTGCGATTCGCGCGGTGTCGCGCGAGAAGCATGGCGCGAAGCTGATGGGCATCAACGTCGAGAAGGTCTATGCGCTGTCGTTCGGCATCGGCATGGCATGTGTCGGCGCCGCCGCCTGTTTCCTGCTGCCCACTTACTACGTCAATCCGCAAGTGGGCAACGGCTTCGTGCTGGTGGCGTTCACCGTGGTCGTGCTGGGCGGCATGGGCAGCTTCGTCGGTGCGCTGGTCGGCGGTTTGCTGATCGGCGTGGTGGAGTCGCTCGGTGGTTTGTGGTTCGGCGATTCGCTGGGGCAGATGGGCATCTTCGCGATTTTCATCGTGGTGCTGCTGATCCGCCCGCAAGGCCTCTTCGGCGCGAGGGTCTAGACGATGCGCGATCTTCGTTCGATCCTGATCTTTGGCCTGCTGGTGGCCGTGGCCGCCACGGTGTTGCAGTCCGGTGTGCTGCTCACGTTTCTGATGATGTCGTTGTACGCAGCGCTGCTGTCGCAGTCATGGAACATTCTCGGTGGCTACGGCGGTCAATTGTCGTTCGGGCATGCGCTGTTTTTCGGCGTAGGTACCTACGCGCAGGCCATCGCGCAATTGAGCTGGGGATGGAATCCGTGGCTCGCACTGCCGGTGGCGATCATGTCCGGTGTGGTTGTGGCGGTGGTCGTCGGGGCGTTGACTTTCCGCGGCGGCTTGAAGGGCTCGTACTTCGCACTGGTGACGCTGGCCTTTGCGGAAGTCGCACGCATTCTCGCCGTGTCCGTGCCGTTCACCGGCGGCGGCGTGGGCTTGATGGTGCCGCTTCATACGAGCGTCGCCAATCTGCAGTTCGGCTCGCGACGCGGCTATGTCTATTTGTTGCTGTTCTTCGTGCTCGCCGCGCTGTGCGTGACCGCATGGCTGCGTCATTCGCGTTTCGGTGCATACCTGCAAGCGGTACGTGATAACGAAAACGCCGCACGGGCGATCGGCGTCGACCCGGTGCGCGTGAAACTGGGGGCGATTGCGATATCCGCGGCGGTGATGAGCGTCGCCGGCGCCTGCTATGTGCAGATGTTCCAGTACATCGACCCCGGCATCGCGTTCGGCTCGACAATTTCAATTGAAGCACTGGTGGGCGTGATCGTCGGTGGTGCGGGCACCTTGTGGGGTCCGGTGCTAGGCGCCGTGCTGCTGTATGGCCTGGGCGAATTGACCCGCAACCTGTTCGGCGAATTGCCCGGCCTCAGCATGGTGATCTATGGCGTGGTGCTGGTCGTGATCGTCATGTATTTGCCGCGCGGCATCACCGGTGCGGGCATGTCGGTACGGCGCATGACCGGCCGCTCGCCGGCACCGCAGGACGCGCCCAGGCCGTCCGACGAGCGTAAGGAGAAAGCCCGTGTCTGAAGCGCTTTTGCAGGCTCGCGGCCTGTCCATCACGTTCGGCGGTCTGAAGGCCGTGCAGGACGTCACGCTCGACGTGATGCCGAACACGTTGACGGCGCTGGTCGGACCGAATGGCGCCGGGAAGACGACCCTGTTCGCTCTGCTTTCCGGATTTCTGAAGCCGGGCGCGGGCCGGGTGCAGTATCTCGGCCGCGATATCACCGGCATGGCGCCGCACCAGTCGGCAAAGCTGGGTCTGACGCGCACGTTTCAGATCGTGCAGCCGTTCGGAGCGCAGACCGTGCGCGAGAACATCGCGGTGGGCGCCCATTTGCATGAGCCGAACCGGCGTGCGGCGCTGGCCGCGGCCGACGACGTCGCGCGGCGCGTGAATCTGCAGGACTACCTCGACAAACCCGCGGCGGACCTGACCGTGGCCGGCCGCAAGCGCCTCGAACTCGCGCGCGCGCTTGCCGCCAGGCCGCGCCTGCTGTTGCTCGACGAAGTGCTCGCGGGTCTGAACCCGAGTGAAATCGACGAGATGATTCCGGTGATTCGCGGCCTCGTCGACGGCGGCGTTACTGTGTTGATGATCGAGCACGTGATGCGAGCCGTGATGAGCCTCGCCGAACATGTCTGGGTGCTGGCGCAGGGGCGCCTGATCGCGGGCGGCGCACCGCGTGAAGTGACCTCCAATCCCATGGTGATCGAAGCGTACCTGGGTCACGGCACGGCCGAGCGGCTGGCACGTGACGGCGCGAAAAAAAGCGCGAGTGAAGGAGGCCGCCCGTGAGCGCCTTACTGGAAATACAGTCGCTGCGCACCGGCTACGGCCGCACCGAAGTGCTGCGCGGCGTGGACCTCGATGTCGACGAAGGCGAGATTGTGGTGCTGCTGGGCAGCAATGGCGTGGGCAAATCCACGCTGAACAACACCGTCTGCGGGATCAATCCGATCTGGGAAGGCAGTGTGCGTTTCGACGGCCATGAGCTGGCCGGGCGCCACTACCGGGACGTCGTGAAAGCAGGGCTGATTCAGGTGCCGGAAGGCCGGCGCATTTTCCCCAACCTGAGCGTGCGCGAAAACCTGGAACTCGGCTCGTTCTCGCGCGGAACAGCAAATCGTCAACGCAATCTCGCCCGTATGCTGGAGATTTTTCCGCGCCTCGGCGAACGGATCGACCAGGCGGCCGGCTCGATGTCCGGCGGCGAGCAACAGATGCTGGCGATTGGCCGCGGTTTGATGGCGGAGCCGCGTCTGCTGATTCTCGATGAACCGTCGTTGGGATTGTCGCCGCTATTGGTCGAAGAGATGTTCGCACTGATCGGGCGTTTGCAAGGCGAGGGCCTCGCCATTCTGCTGGTGGAGCAGAACGTCGGACAGTCGCTCGAGACCGGGCAGCGCGGCTACGTGCTGGAAAATGGGCAGATCCGCTACTCGGGCACGTGTGCGGAATTGATGGCGAGCGACGCGTTGCGTCGCGCCTATCTGGGGATGTAGTCGATGGCAGTGATACAAACGCTTGCGCAAAAACTGATTGCCGCGGCCTGCGGGCGGCCGGCGGTCGAAGTAGGTGAAATCGTCACCTGCGATGTCGATCTGGCCATGTTCCATGATTCGAGCGGACCGCGCCGCCTGCAACCGATGCTCGACGAACTCGGGGCGTCGCTGTGGGACAAGTCGAAAATCGTGCTCGTGATCGACCACTACGTGCCGGAAAGCGACGACGAATCGCGCCGCATCGTGCGCATCGCGCGAGACTGGGCCAGCGCGCAGCGCTTGCCGAACGTCTATGACAGTGTCGGTATTTGCCACGTGGTGCTGCCTGAACGCGGCCATCTGCGTCCCGGCATGTTCTGTGTGGGCGGCGATTCGCATTCGCCGACCGGCGGCGCGTTCGGCGCCTATATGTTCGGGATCGGCAGTACGGAGATGCTTGGCGTGGCCGTGTCCGGACAAATCTGGGTCAAGGTGCCGCAAACCTTGCGGATGAACTGGCGTCGCCGCCTCGCGCTCGGCGTCACCGCGAAAGACATGATGCTGCATATGATCGGTCGCTTCGGGATGAACGGCGGCCGTTATCAGGCAGTCGAATTTTGCGGCGAAGCGGTCACCGCGTTGTCGATGCAGGAGCGCATGACCTTGTCGAACATGAGTGCGGAACTCGGCTCGCAAGTCGGGCTCGTTGCGCCGGACGCCGTCACGCTCGAGTATCTGCGCCGCGTCGGCGTGCAGGACGAGATCGATCTGGCGCGCTGGCAAAGCGATCCGGACGCGCAAGCCGAAACGCACGATTTCGACGCCGCAGTACTCGCTCCTCAAGTGGCCGCGCCGCATAGCCCCGCGAATACGCGCGACGTGAGCGCGTTCAGCGGCGTGCCAGTCGATGTCGCCTATATCGGCGCCTGTACCGGCGCGAAACTGGAAGATTTGCGCGCGGCAGCTAGCGTGCTGCGCGGCCGGCGCATCGCCGCGGGTGTGCAACTCGTGGTGGCGCCCGCGAGCGTGCGCGACCAGGCCCAGGCCGCAAGCGAAGGCGTGATGGCCGTACTTGAACAGGCGGGTGCTCAACTGCTCGCCACCACCTGCGGTGCCTGTGCCGGTTATGGCGGCTCGATTCCCGAGGGCAGCACGGTGATTTCGAGCACGGCGCGCAATTTCAAAGGGCGCATGGGCGCGACGTCCGCGCAGGTCTACCTGGGCTCGCCGTACACCGTCGCGGCGTCCGCGTTGCGCGGACGTATTGCCGATCCCCGGGAGGTGCTTGCATGAGCGATCGATCCATCAACCGGGCGGCGTCCGCGGTCGGGCAGCCCGCCGGATTGCATCGTGTATGGCGGGTCGGCGCGGACATCGATACGGATGCGCTGGCGCCTGGCGCCTACATGAAATTCGGCATCGACGAAATCGCGCGGCACTGCCTGGAGAATCCGCGCCCTGATTTTGCGGCCGGCGTGCAGGCCGGCGACGTGCTGGTGGCCGGACCGAACTTCGGAATCGGCTCGTCGCGCGAACAGGCCGCCGCAGCGCTGGTGCACCTCGGCATCCGCGCGGTGATCGCGCCGGCTTTCAACGGCCTGTACTTCCGCAATGCCTTCAACGTTGGTCTGTTGCTGCTGACTTGCGCCGACGCCGAATCGATCGGCGAAGGCGAAATCATCGCGATTCGTCCGCATGACGGCCAGATCCTGGCGGCCGACGGTCGCGCGTTGTCCTGCGAGCCCGTGCCGGCGTTCCTGCTCGACATGGTCGAGGCAGGCGGCCTGCTCAATCTGCTCAAGCAGCGCTACCCCACACCCCACGGAGTCACCTCATGCTAGATCCGGTCACGCTGGCGGTCCTCAAAGGCCGGCTGGAACAGATCGCCGACGAAATGGACGCGACCCTGTACCGCAGCGCTTTCAATCCCATCATCGCGGAGGCGCACGACGCCTGTCACGGCATCTACGACGGCGTCTCGGGCGCTACGCTGGTGCAGGGCAAGTCGGGCCTGCCGGTGTTCGTCGGCGCGATGGCTTTTGCGGTACAGGCGGCGATGCGTGTCGCCGCGGAGCGCGGCGGCATGGTCGACGGCGACGTGTGGCTCTTCAACGATCCGTACGAAGGCGGCACGCACGCGAACGATTTCAAGCTGGTGCGCCCGGTGTTCCGCGGCGGCAAGCTGTTCTGCTTCCTGGCCTCCGCCGCGCACTGGCACGACGTGGGCGGCGCGGTGCCCGGCAACTACAATCCGGCCGCCACCGAATGCTGGCAGGAAGCGGTGCAGATTCCGCCGGTGCGCATCATCCGGCGCGGCGAGCTCGAGCTGGACGTGCTCGCGATCCTCAAGGCGAATACGCGCCTGCCGGATAGCCTGTGGGGCGACCTCAACGGTCAGCTCGCGGCGCTCGAACTGGGTGCGCGCCGTCTGAACGATCTGCTCGACGACTACGGCGACGCCACCGTGCTCGAATCGCTCGCGTCGCTGCGCGAACGCGCGGTCAGGCTGATGCGCTCGCACGTGGCGGCGTTGCCCGACGGCGATTATGTGTTCGACGACATGCTCGACAACGACGGCGTACGTGACGAGCCCTTGAAGATCGCGCTGCGCATGCAGGTGAAGGGCGACACGTTGACGCTCGACTTCACCGGCACTTCGCCGGCCTGCGCCGGTCCGGTGAACATCTCGCGCGCCACGGCAATTGCGGCGTGCTATGTCGCGCTCAAACACCTGTTCCCCGACGTGCCCGCCAACGCCGGTGTCCTCGACGCCGTGTCGTTCATCCTGCCGGACGGACTGGTGATTTCGGCCGACCGGCCGCGGCCCGTCGGCGGCTATACGGAAACGATCCTGCGCATGATCGACGTGATCTTCTGCGCGATGGCGCAGGCCGCGCCGGAGCGTGCCATGGCCCAGGCGTACGGCACGATCAACGCGCTCTCGATCGCCGGTCATCGCAGCGAGGGTGCGCGCAAGGGCCAACGCTGGGTGATGTTCAGCTTCTTCGGCGGCGGTCACGGCGGTCATTCGCAAGGCGACGGCCTGAGTCACGGCAACGCGCCGATTTCCACGGCGACCATTCCGCCTTTGGAGATTCTCGAAGCCGCCTATCCGATCCGCTTCACGCAATGGGCGTTGCGTCCCGATTCGGGCGGCGACGGCAAGCATCGCGGCGGCCTTGGCGCGATCTATGAAATTGAATTGCTGGAAGACCATGCCGAGGCGTTTATTTTCGGCGAGCGCGGCCGGTCGGCGCCGCAGGGGATCGCGGGCGGCAAGGCGTCCGTGCGCAATGTGTTCCGCTATCAGCACGACGGCCAGTGGCATACGCCGCCGATGGCGTCGAAAATGCTCGGCATCCAGCTGAAACGCGGCGAACGCGTGCGGCTCGAAACGCCCGGCGGCGGCGGTTACGGCGCGCCGTCCGAGCGCGCGGACGCGGCGCGCGAACACGATCTCGCGATGGGTTATGTCACGGCAGGTCTGAAGGAGCAATCAGCATGAAGTCTGCTGCACACCGGTCACTCGTCGTCGGCGTCGACGTGGGTGGCACGTTTACCGATCTCTTCGTTCTCGATGAAATCGCCGGCACGGCGCGCGTCGTCAAGGTCCCGTCCACGCGCGGCGAGGAAGCGCTCGGCTTCATGAACGGTATCGAACGGATCGGCGACCAAGGCCAGGAGGGCGCAAGCGGTGGGGCAGGCGCGATCGCGACGATCGTGCACGGCACCACCGTGGGTACGAATGCGCTACTTGAGCGCAAGGTGGCGCGCACCGGCATCATCACCACGGAAGGCTTCCGTGACGTGCTCGAAATGCGCCGCCGCGACCGGCCGCGCACCTGGGGTTTGCGAGGCGGTTTCGAGCCGGTGGTGCCGCGCGATCTGCGCCTTGAAGTTAGCGAACGCGTGCTGGCCGACGGCACCTTGCATACGCCGGTGGATTTGGACCAGGTGAGGGCCGCGGCGCGCCATTTGCTCGAGCAAGGCTGCGAAGCGGTGTGCGTGTTCTTCGTCAATGCCTACGCGAATCCGTTCAACGAGGCGCAGGCCGTCGAGGCGGTACGCGCGATCTGGCCGAATTCACACGTGACGGCGGCGACCGAGGTATTGCCCGAAATCCGCGAATTCGAACGCTGTTCCACCGCCACGCTGAACGCGGCTTTGCAGCCGGTGGTAGGGAGCTATCTGACACGGCTGGAACGCGATTTGAAGGCGAATGGCTTCGGCGGCGAACTGCTGGTGGTGCAGAGCAACGGCGGCATCATGTCGCGTCAGACGGCCTGCGATGTGCCGGTGCGCACGGCGCTGTCGGGTCCGGCTGCCGGCGTGATCGCCTGTGCGGCGATCGGGCGCGCGGCGGGCTATCCGAACCTCGTGACCGGCGACATGGGGGGTACCTCGTTCGACGTGTCGCTGGTGACCAATGGCGAAGCGTCATTGTCCGCGCAAACCTCGATCGACTTCGGCATGGTGGTGCGGGCGCCCATGATCCAGATCGAGACGATCGGCGCGGGCGGCGGCTCGATTGCTTCCGTCGACGCGGGCGGCTTGCTGCAAGTCGGTCCGGAATCGGCGGGCAGCGTACCGGGGCCGGCTTGCTACGGCCGGGGCAACACCCGTCCTACGGTGACCGACGCCAATGTATTGCTCGGGCGGATCGCTGCGGATCGGCCGTTGGGCGGTGGCCTGCTGGCGCGCATGGACGCTGGCAAATCGCGCGAGGCGATCGACCTGCACGTCGCAGCGCCGCTCGGTCTCGACACCTATGCGGCGGCTGAAGCGATTCTGACGGTGGCCAACGCGAAGATGGCCGGCGCGATCCGGCTGGTCTCGATCGAACGCGGTCATGATCCGCGTGAGTTCGCCTACATGCCGTTCGGCGGCGGCGGCGCGTTGCACGTCTGCGCGATGATGCGAGAAGTCGGCGCCACGACGGGTATCGTGCCGCGTTTTCCGGGCGTGACGTCGGCGATCGGCTGCGTGATCGCCGACATGCGCCACGACGCGGTTCAAACGCTCAATCGCGCGCTGGCCGATCTCGACGTCGAAGACCTGCGCGCGCGCGTCGCGAGTATGGCGGCCGCCTGCCAGCAGCGGTTGGACTCCGCCGGCGTCTTCTTCGAAGCAGTCCGCGAGCGTATCGAACTGGACATGCTGTACGTCGGACAGAGCCATACGGTGCGGGTGGACGTGGCGCGCGACGCGCTCGATCGCGAGTCCATCGGCCGCGCTTTCGAGGCGGCCTACCGGGCATCGTTCGGGCGTGCGCTCGACGGCATCGCGGTGCGCATCATGAACCTGCGCTACGCGCGGATCGGCGTGCGGCCCAAGTTCGACCTCGCCGTGCTGGCGCCGAAAGCAACGGCGATGCAGGAATCGCTCGGTACACAAGCCGTTTTCCATGCCGGGAAATGGTGGGAAGCGGTGCGTTTCGCACGTCTCGACTTGCCGGTGGATGCCACGGTCGACGGCCCGGCGATTCTCGAACAGGCGGATACGACGATCTGGCTCGAGCCAGGCTTCAGCGGGCGCGTGGATACGCTCGGCAATCTGTTGATCACGCGTGAGCCGGATTGAGGAGACGCCCATGACCACTTCCGAAGCGGTACTCGACGCGCGGCACACGGCGCTGATCATTGTCGATCTGCAGAACGACTTTGTGAGCGATGGGGGCGCCTACCATCGCGGTGGCGCGGCGTCGGAAGCGGCGCGTGCGTTGGCCGCGCGCGTCGCGCCGGTCGCTCGCGCGCTGAAGCAACGGGACGGCTTTGTCGCGGCGAGCCAGTTCACGTTGTGGCCGGATGCGCACGGCGAGCCGATGATCTCGCCGCATCTGAAACAACTGCGGCCGTTTTTACGGCGCGGGGATTTTGTCGCGGGCTCGCACGGTCATGCGACCGTTGCCGCGCTCGAGTCGCTGATCGACCTGTCCGTGTGGAAGGTCGCCTACTCGGCTTTCTTCAACACGCAACTCGACTGGGTGCTGCGGCGCGCGGGCATCGAGACCGTGGCGATCTGCGGCATCGTCACCAACGGTGGGGTCGCCAGCACGGCGCGCGATGCGCATATGCGCGACTACAGGGTGATCGTACTTGGCGACGGCTGCGCCGCGTCGACCGAGGCGGCTCACGACCTGGCGCTGGCCGATCTTCGCACGGTGGGCGAGGTGATGACGTGCGAAGCCTTTGCGCACCGTCTCGAGGCGGGTCAGCCATGAGCGCGCCCTATCACGCGATCAAGGTCGCGGGCGCACTGTTTCACGCGCAAGGCGGACTCGACATTGACGCGGACTGTCGCGTGCCGGGCGGCAACGGCTCACCATTTTCCAACCTGTTGGCCGCGGGCGGCGCGGCACGCGGCGTCTCCGGCAACGCGGTTTCGCGCTACCTCTCGGGGAATGGCCTGCCTGGCGCGGTAGCCGGCGGACACCTCGCCGCGCGGCCGGCGGCATTGCTGCCTGGCCGAGCGCTGAACCGGCCTTCTGAATCGAAGGAATGACATCCATGACAACCGAATCCAGACAACTGGCAACACTGCTTGAAAAGGGCGCCGTGCTCGCACCGGGCGTATTCGATGCGCTGAGCGCGCTGGTCGCGGAACAGGCCGGATTCGAGGCGCTGTATCTGTCGGGCGCGTCGATCGCTTACTCGCGGCTGGGGCGTTCGGACGTCGGCTTGACGACCTTCCCCGAAGTCGAAGATACGCTCGCGCGTATCACCGAGCGCGTGGACTTGCCCGTGATCGTGGATGCTGATACGGGTTTCGGCAACGCGCTGAACGTCAAGCGAACGGTGCGCGGCTTTGAGCGCGCGGGCGCTGCAATGATCCAGCTCGAAGATCAGACCTTCCCGAAACGCTGCGGGCATCTGAACGGCAAGTCCGTGATTGCCGCGGATGAAATGTGCGGCAAGCTGCGGGCGGCCCTCGATGCGAGGCGCAGTACCGATACGCTGCTGCTGGCGCGCACCGACGCGGCCGCGGTTGAAGGCCTGGACGCCGCGCTCGAACGTGCCGAGCGCTACCTGGAAACGGGCGTGGACGCGTTGTTCATTGAAGCGCTGCGCTCGCTCGACGAGATGGAAGCCGTGTGCAAGCGCTTTGCGGGCCGCGTGCCCTTGCTGGCGAACATGGTCGAAGGCGGAAAGACGCCGGTGCAGAGTGCCGAAACGCTCACCCAACTTGGTTTTCGCATCGTGATTTTCCCCGGCGGCACCGCGCGAGCGGTGACGCATACGCTGAAAGGGTATTACGGAAGCTTGCGTGAGCATGGGACCACGGTACCGTGGCGGGACCGAATGCTCGATTTCGATGGCATCAATGAGGTGATCGGTACGCCGGCCCTGATGGCGGAAGCGCAGTCGTACGAATAGAAGGTCGATCCACGCGGGTTGAAAGCGGCGCAGCCCACTCAGGCGCTGCGCCGGTATCGTTAAGGTGCAGGAACGTTGATAACCGTGTTTTTGTGAGGCATAGGCAAGTGGTTCGGCTTTGCCGTTAAGGCGTAGCGCTCAACGTCAGGCCATCCCGGCTACTGCCTAACGACTGGAACAACGCCGCTGTATCGCTTAAACGGGCAGCCTGCGCGCGTGTCTGGTCCAGTGCAGTCTGCAATGCCTGACGTTGCATGTCGAGCAGGCTCGAACGACTGATGCCCCCCGCTGAATATTGCGCATGCGCGATATCGAGGTTGACCTGTGCCTGCAAGGCGGCGTCTTTGCGGGCACGCAGTTCAGGGGCGTCGTTGCGCAGTGCCGTGAGCGCGTCGGCGACCTGCTGCAGCGCCTGCAATACGGTTTGCTGATAGCTGGCGAACGCCGCGTCATAAGCGGCTTGCGCCGCGCGCTTTCTCGCGTGCAGTTCGCCACCGTGAAAAATCGGCTGTGTCAGATTCAGGCCGATATTCCAGATGTTCAGACCGCTCACGATGTCCTGAATACTTGTGCGCTCCGAACCCATACCTGCCGACAACGAAAACCGCGGATACAGGTTCGACGTTGCGACGCCCACATTCGCGCTCGCCTGATGCAGCAGCGCTTCGGATGCGCGAATGTCGGGACGCTCCCGCGCGAGCGTGGAGGGGAGCGTGACGGGTATGTCATCGGGCAGATGAAAGGAGTCCAGCGTGAGTTCGTCGAAATCCGCCGCCGACGGCACGACCCCAACCAGGATCGCGAGTTGATGATCCGCCTGCGCAAGCTGGGTCGCGAGGGGCGGCAGCGACGCACGCGTCTGCGCGAGCAGCGTGCGCTGGCTGTTCACGTCGAGTCGCGCGACGCCGCCGGCGGCGAACCGGGCCTCGATAATAGCCAACTGTTGCGCCTGCGCTTCGGCGAGACGTTGCGTCAGCGCGATCTGTTGCTGTAACGAGGCACGCTGCACAGCCGTCGACACCACGTTGCCGGCGATCGAAAGTCGCGCCGCGTCGAGCTGGAATGACTGATAGTCGACCTGCGCCAAGGTCGCTTCGAGCGCGCGACGATTGCCGCCAAAAATATCGAACGCATACGACACGCTGACCGACGCGTTGAACAGCGAAAACGGTCCCGGGTTCTCGATATGCGGAATCCCGAAAGCAGCGAGGTCGACTTGCTGCCGTACCCCGGAAATGCCGGCGTCGACACTCGGAAATCTTGTCGCGCCCGCTTGAGCATTGTAGTTTTCGCGTGCTTCGATCAGCTTTGCGCGAGCTTGCGCCAGTGTCGGGCTTCGACTCAGCGCCTGCTCGACGAGACGATCCAGTTCCACCGATTGGAACTGCCGCCACCACATCGGTATTGCCGTGTCTGCGGCGGTGAACGTTTGCGCGTCGCCATCCACGTCGCCGTCCACTACAGTGCCGGACGGCTCTGCGTTGCGTGTATAGGTTTGCGTGTCCGGCGCCGCAGGCGTATGAAAATCCGGTCCCACCGCGCATCCGCACAGCACGAGCGAACACAGGAAAGCGAGTTGTTTCATGATGGTGGGCTCCTAGTCCAGCGTGCGGCGATAGAAACGCAACGCAATGGCCATGACGATGACCGTGAAGAGCGCCATGGGCCATACCGATGGCCACAAGTCGGTCCAGCCGTTGCCCTTGAGCAGGATGCCGCGAATCAACCGGTTGAAGTAGGTCAGCGGTAACAGGTTGCCGATAAACTGCGCCCATCGCGGCATGCCCGCGAAAGGGAACATGAAACCGGAGAGAAGAATGTTCGGCAAAAAATAAAAGACGGCGAGCTGCATCGCCTGCAACTGGTTTTGGGCAAGCGAAGACAGCGTGATGCCCACCGTCAGATTCGCGGCAATGAAGAGCAGGGCACTCAGATAGATGGCTACCGCGCTACCGACAAACGGGATGTGAAAAACGTAGCGCGTCGCGGCAAGAATGATCGATGCCTGAATAAGACCGATCACAACGTATGGCACGATCTTGCCGGTCATGACTTCGACCGGCAGGACCGGCGTCGCCAGCAGGTTTTCCATCGTGCCGCGCTCGCGTTCGCGCGTCACGGCGAGACCCGTCATCATCACCAGGGTCATCGTGAGGATCACGCCCATCAGCCCCGGTACCACGTTGTACTGCGTATTGCCCTCCGGGTTGTACAGGTTATGAACCTGCACATTGAACGCACTTTGAGTGCCATTCAGATGCGCGAGCGGACCCTTGAGGTCTTTGTCCGCGACCGGTTGGACGAGGCCGGGAAGGGCGCTGACGGCGGTACTCGTTGCGATCGGGTCGGTAGCGTCGGCTTCGACCAGCAGCGAAGGATGTTCACCGCGGAGCAATTTTCGCGAGAAATCGACCGGTACGTTAAGCACGAATTGCACTTGGCCCTGCGCCAGTGCACGACGGCCGGCTTCTTCATCGGGCAACGTTTCGACGATGTCGAAATAGGCGGAGTTCGTCATCGCCGCGACAAAGCTGCGGGAAAACGCGCTCTGGTCGTGAATGATGACCGCTGTCGGCAGATGCTTCGGATCGGTGTTGATTGCGAAGCCGAACAGCGCAAGCTGGATAATCGGTAGTCCGACAATCATGCCGAACGTGACACGGTCGCGCCGCAACTGCAGAAACTCTTTCAGGACGATGCTCCACCATCGCGCCACGGAAAATACGTTGCGTTTCTTCACGATGGCGCTCCGAAGTTGTCTTTCGAATGGCTCATCAGGTAGATGAACACGTCTTCAAGGCCGGTGCTGACAGGTTCGATGAGGAGCGAGGTGCCTGCGGTTGCGTGTCGGATCGCCGCTTCGAGCGCGGCATGATCGCGCCCGCTCGCGTGCAGCGAGGAACCGAACACGACGGTCTGGTCGACGCCCGGCGTCGCCCGGAGCTGTTCGGACAGCTTGCTCAGGTGCTCGCCATGGATCGACCATGTCGCGAGGCCCTGCGATTCGATGATCTCGCTCGACGTGCCGTTGGCGAGCAGCTTCCCGTAGGCGATATACGCCAGCTTGTGGCAACGCTCCGCTTCGTCCATATAGTGGGTGCTGACGAGCACCGAAATGCCGCGTGCAGCGAGCCGGTGCAACTCTTCCCAGAAGTCTCGCCGTGCCGTGGGATCGACGCCCGCAGTGGGTTCATCCAGCAGCAACAGTTTCGGTTCGTGCAGCATGCACGCGGCGAGCGCGAGCCGCTGCTTCCAGCCGCCCGATAGCGAACCTGTCAGCTGGTTTGCGCGCGTTTGCAGCCCGAGCGATTCAAGCGAACGATCAACCGCTTCACGCCGGTTCCGCATCTGATAGATGCGCGCCACGAAGTCGAGATTCTCGCGAATGGTCAGGTCTTCCCAATACGAAAAGCGCTGCGTCATGTATCCGACATTGCGCTTGATCTGTTCGCTCTCGCTCCGAATGTCGTAACCGAGACAAGTACCGGTGCCGGAATCGGGCGTGAGCAAACCACACATGAGCCGGATCGACGTGGTTTTGCCACTGCCATTCGGTCCGAGGAAACCGAAGATTTCGCCGCGCGCGACTTGCAAGGAGACGTTGTTGACGACATGCTTGTTGCCGAAGCGCTTGTTCAGACCCTGTACGTCGATGACGTACTTCTGCACGTCGCCGGTCATTGCAGCGCCACCGAGACGGGCTGGCCCGGATGAAGCTTCGTTGCATCCGCAACGGACGGGCGCGCTTCGACCATGAACACGAGCTTGGCGCGGCTCTCGTTGCTGTAGATGACTGGCGGCGTGTATTCGGCCTCGCTCGACACGTAGGTGATCCGCGCGGGCACGTCGGCTGCGCAGCCGTCGCAATGTAGGGTTACGCGGCGATCGGGCGTCAGTTGACCGAGGACCGTCTCCGGAGCGAAGAAGCGCACCTTGACGTTCTGCGGCGGCAGAATCCGCACGATCGGACTACCCGCCGGCACCCACTCGCCTTCGCGATAGAGCGTGTCATAAACAAGGCCTTTTGCCGGGGCGGTGACGCGCTTCTGATCCAGCTTCCATTGCGCCTGCGCGACAGCCGCTTCGGCCGCCGCCACTTGCGCCTGCTGTTCGACAATCTGTTGAGAACGAGCGGGAAGGCGAGCCACTTCGACCTGACTGGTGAGTGCGCGGACTTGTGCCGCCGTGGCGTCGGCATTGGCTCGCGAATCGTCGAGCTGGGCTTTTGCAATGCCGCCCGCGCTGTACTGTGCTTCATCTCGCGTGAGTTGCAGCGACGCTTTGCGGGCATGAGCTACGGCCTCGGCGAGTTGGGCGCGGTTGACGTCGACCTCGGGTAGGCGCTTGCCGGTCTGGATATCCGTGAGTTGTGCGCGGGCTGCTGCGAGTTGCTGCCGGGCCTGCACAAGCGCGTGGCTTTCATCGTCCGATTCCAGGGAAAACAGGGGGGCGTCTGCCGCTACTGTTTGTCCGCGGGTTACTGACAATTGCTTAAGCTTGCCGGATTGCGACGAACCAAGATAGACGAACTCGCCCTCGACATAGCCCTGGTAGGTGACAGCGTCGTGGCGCGAGCAGGCTGGCAACAGGGCGACGAGCAGCACGGACAATGCGATGCCTGGCAATCGGCTCATGACTGGCTCCGCAATGAAGGGCAACGAACGGAGCGTCCGCGCAACCGCGCTTGCGCAGGGGTACACCGATTCGCAGGAAGCAATGTATTTAGTAAGTAACCCATAATTACCGACGTGTAATCTGACGATCGGGAGACGTGGCGGCTTTGCTCGACACAATCGAAAGGGTGTGCCGGCCAGAGATGAAGTAGAATGGATAATATGTGAATTTGAATTCAAATTCAAACTATTTTGTTGAGCCGATCTCTTTTGCCCATGCCGCCCCCCACGAAAAAGACCGCCACCTCGAAGCCAAAACGGGCCTCGCGTCCCGACGGCGCAGCCACACGCCAACATTTGCTCGAGACTGCGGGGCGGGTGTTCGCTGAACGTGGATTCGCGGATGCCACAAGCAAGGAAATTTGCGAACGTGCCGGTACGCCGATGGCGTCGGTCAACTATCACTTCGGCAGCAGGGAGGCGCTGTATGAGGCTGCACTCGTCGAGGCGCACCGCCAGATCGTGGGCCTCGACGAACTTGCGGCACTCACTGCGGACCTGAGCGATCCCAGGGAAAAGCTTCGCGTGGTGCTATCCCGTTTCATCGGTCTTTCGACTAGATCGGGCACACCGTGGGGCTTCATGCTGATGCTGCGCGAGGTGCTTTCCCCGTCGACGGCCATTCCGGCGCTCATCGAAAAAGCCGTGCGGCCCAAAGCTGCATTCCTGCTGAAAATAATCGGCGAGGTGCTGGAACTGAACCCGGAAGCTCCGGTGGTGCAGCGGGCTTTGATGTTTACGGTACTCCCCTGCATCGTGATCATGATCGCGCCAAAGCAGATGCAGTCGACCCTTCTACCCGCTGTCGCAAAGGACACGGATGCGCTTGCGGCGGATTTTGTGCGCTTCGTGATGGCCGGGCTCGATGCGATCGCGCTCGCTCATCGTTCGGAAAAACCATTGCGGCGCAGAGGAACGTCATCGGTCGATACTCCGCCGGCTTCCTCGAAGGGCGGTTGACGCAGAAACCCGGTGTTCGGCGATGTCTTTCACCGGCTCAAAACGCAGCGCCCGTCTGAACGGGCACAGCGTGTGCTGAACAGTCATCGGCAGTCGATGCCATGCACGGCAATATGGCCGTACATTTCGCCAGATCAATTTTGTTCTGAGAACCGGGCGCCCATTCTGGGTGCGGTGCGGCTTCGTGTCCGCGCTGCTGTCCGGTTTTACATACGGCTGCGAAAGCTTCCCGGATGCCGGGCAATAGTTGCGCGTGCAGCGCCGCTACGGCGACTAAGGATGGCATCGCGCCGGCCACCGGAGAAGTGCCATGTTTATCCACAATAAACGTCTGCAGTACACCGTGCGCGTCGCGGCGCCCAATCCAGGACTCGCCAATCTTCTGCTCGAGCAGTTTGGCGGCCCCCAGGGCGAGTTAGGTGCGGCATGCCGCTACTTTACCCAGGCAGTCGGCGAGGAGGATCCCGGCCGCAAGGATCTGCTTTTCGATATCGCGACCGAAGAGCTTAGCCACCTTGAAATCGTCGGATCGATCGTCGCGATGCTCAACAAGAGCGCGAAGGGTCAACTGGCCGAGGCGGTGGAAGCGGAGGCAGAACTGTACCGTTCAATGACCGGCGGCGGAAATGATTCGCACACCACTGCATTGCTATACGGCGGAGGGCCGGCGTTGACGAACTCGGCTGGCGTACCGTGGTGCGCATCCTACGTGGACACGATTGGCGATCCCACTGCTGATCTCCGTTCGAACATCGCGGCCGAAGCACGCGCCAAGATCGTCTATGAACGGCTGATAAACGTTACGGATGATCCGGGCATCAAGGAAACGCTGGGTTTTCTTATGACGCGCGAAATTGCCCACCAGAAATCGTTCGAGAAAGCGCTGCATTCGATCCAGCCGAACTTTCCGCAGGGCAAGCTCCCCGGCGTGCCCGAATACACGAGCGTGTATTACAAGATGTCCCAGGGCGACAACGCGCCGCGTGGTCCCTGGAACGAAGGGCCGGAGTGGCAATTCGTCGAGTCGCCGCAACCGGCAGTCGACGGCGGAGACGGCATGGCGACGGTCAATGTGTCAAAAAAGGACGTCAAGGTATTGCAGGCAATGGCGTCGCGAACTGCATCCGATACCGCTTCCGATCCCACCACGGGTGCTGATCTCGGTTCGGGTCAGTCGGAATAAGCCTCAGCTCCAAGGTGCGGCCGGCGGCTTTGCCGTGGCCGCCTCACGCTGATATAGACCCGTGGAGTACGAACTCGCTGCGGCCGGCTTCGAATTGAGGTCCGCGACGAAGAACAAGGAAGAAACATGCTCGCCGTCGTCATTCCGGCCCATAACGAGGCCCACTTTATCGGTCCGTGCATCCGCTCGGTCATTCTTGCGTCGCGCCATCCGGAGCTTGACGGCGAGGAGGTCAGGATTTTCGTGGTGATGGACAGTTGTACCGACGAAACAGGGCTGATTGCCGCCGCGCTCGGCGCACAGGTTTTATCGGTCGAGATGCGCAACGTTGGCGTGGCGCGCGCAACCGGCGCACAGACAGCGCTGGCGCAGGGCGCCCGATGGCTAGCGTTCAGCGACGCCGATACAACGGTCGCAGCAGACTGGCTGGTGCAGCAGCTTCAGTGTGGCGCCGACGCGGTGTGTGGCGTCATCAGCATCGAGAACTGGACAGGACACGGCGCGGCAGTCCGGCAGGATTTCATTTCGACCTACCGGGACAGAGAGGGGCACCGGCATGTTCACGGCGCGAATCTGGGTGTGTCTGCCGAGGCCTACCAGGCGGTTGGCGGATTCAGGCCGCTCCCGTCAAACGAGGACGTGGCGCTCGTCGAAGCGCTGATTGCCGCGAACGCATCGGTGGCGTGGAGCGCCGCAGCGCGAGTGGTGACCAGCGCCCGTCTTGATTCACGGGCGCCTCAGGGCTTCGGCGCGGCGCTGCGGGCCGTCAGTCTGCGGCTGGCTGCGCCGGATGGGACGGCGAATGCCGCACTGTCGCAGTCGTACGAGATGGGCCCGGGAAGTCCATGACATTCGCGGGCTGGCGAAGTGCATCGGGCCCGGCGTAAGGACTGCGCGCCGCCGAGCAATTCGAAGTCCTGATGTCTCGCGGGCGCATCAACGTTGTGCAATCAATTGCAAAATGTCGCGAGGATTGGCGGGCTTAGTCAAGTGATGGTCAAAGCCTGCCTCTCTCGAACGCGCGCGGTCCTCTGGCTGACCGTACCCGGTGTGCGCGATCATCAGGGCCTCCTGGCATCCCGGAAGCGAGCGAAGTCTGGACGCCAGGCTGAAACCGTCCATGTCGGGCATGCCGATATCGAGAATAAAGACGTCGTATTGGTCCTTCCCCGCTTGATCGAGGGCGCTCGCCCCCGAATACGCGATCGTGACGGAATGACCTTCCATCTCCATGATGATCTTCAATGACACCGCGGCGTCTTCGTTATCATCGACGATCAAAATGTGGCGGTGCGGGACGCTCGGTACAGCGGCCGGGGTGCCCCCCGAGCCTCTCTCATCGGCGGTGGTCGTCCTGTACCGCGGAAACGTGGCGGTGAACGCGCTGCCGCGGCCCGTCCCGCCGCTCTCCGCGAAGACCGATCCGCCGTGAAGCTCCACGAGGTTCCTGACGAGCGCCAAGCCGATACCCAGGCCTCCGTTGGCCCGGTCGAGAGAGCGTGCCGCCTGTGTGAAAAGCTCAAATATGCTCGGCAAGAGCTGGGCGTCGATTCCCATTCCGTCGTCTGCGATCGTCATGCGGATAGCGGCGTCGTTCGCGACAACGGTAACGTCGATATGCCCTCCGTCGGGCGTGTATTTCGCCGCATTGTCCAACAGGTTTGCCGCGATCTGGGTCAGACGGTCAGCGTCGCCCCGGATAAGGCCGAGATCAGGCCCGCTTGTAATAGTCAGGCGCTGGCGTTTCCTGTCGACGAGTTCGCGCACCTGTTCGACCGCACGCTGTATGAACGTGGCCGGCGAAATCGCCTTCATGTCCAGTTGTATGAGGCCGCGGGTAACCCGCGAGACGTCGAGCAGATCGCCTAGGAGGCTCGACATGTGTTCGGCCTGGCGCGAAATGAGTTCGCCCGCCTGGCGGATCCGCTCATCTTCCCCGCCGAGCATGCGCAACATCTCGCCGGCGTTGCGAATCGGCGCCAGTGGATTGCGCAATTCGTGGGCAAGCATGGCAAGGAACTCGTCCTTGCGGCGATCGGCGACCCTTGCCTGAGCCTCAAGCCGACGTTGCTCGGTCACGTCGCGCATGATGACGGCAACCCCCGTTACGATCTCATCCTCGCGCACGATCGCCGCAAAAATCGCGTCGGCCACTCGCGGGTCCGCTTCGAGGCCACTGCAGAGATCACGGCGTACGGTTTCGCCCGAGATCACGAGGCGCAGCGCCTCGTCGACAATGTGGGGGTTGATGAAAAACTCGCGCAAAGGTCGACTGATCGCCACGGCCGCGCTCGCCGCCAGCATGGTTTCCGCGGCACCGTTCCACGAGATCACTTCGCCCACGGGGGTAACCGACACGATCGCGTCGTGGGCATAGTGCAGCAGGTTTGCCAGGTAGTGGTCAGACGCGACGAGACGTCGGTATTCCGGCTCTTCTACCTGAGTGGTCTTCGCCAACTGCAAGGCAATCCGGCCTACCGTCGAGCGAAAGCGCTTTTGCTGGGTAGCCGCCCGCAACGACGCCCGGATCTGTGCCGCCAGGTCAGGGCTATCGGCACCGAGAATGGCCCATCGGCCGCCCGGGGGCGCGCCGTACACCATCTCGTGCCTGAGCGCCGCTTCTGCCTCACCTGAAACAACGAACACAAAGAACGCGTAGGGGTGTTGGGCCGCCACAGTGCGTGCAACGTTCAACGGCTCGCCGACTGTTGCAGAGGTCACGACGACGAGTGCTTCGTTGCGCACGGCGCTGTCCATCAACCGGTCGAACAGTTGCCGGACAGTGGCGACTACTGCATCAGGCGCCTGAGGCCCGCGCCGCAGAGCCGCAGCCGCACATTCGAACGCCTTGGGCGCAGTCCGCGCGTCGTCGCAAATCAGGAAAACGTGAGCGCTCATCGATCAGATCAAGGAAAGGCCCAAGGCGCTCCGGCCGGTCCACAAGGTCAGCAGATCCGTGGTGGGCGACATGACGTGGCTTGCGCGCGCATCGCGAAGCAGGCGGGCAAGCGTGCTGTCCTCTCTGTAGGCAATGCCGCCGCATAGCGACATGGCTTCATTGGCGATATGGACTGCTGTTCGCGCAACGTCGGCCTTTGAGGCAAGGAGATACGTCAGCGCATCGGGATTCCCACTGTCGCCAAGACGCGCGGCCTCATACGCTAGCAGACGGGTTTTCTGCAACCCGGTCCAGAGTTCGCCAACCCGGTGCTGGATGATCTCGACGTCGCTCAGCGACGTTTCCGAATGCGAGTGACGGCGAGACTTCAGATGGTTCAGCGTCAGGCTCAGCGCTGCATGTGCCACACCGAGATAGGTGCCCGCCATCGCCATCAGGAAAAACGGCGCGACAACTTCAAACACGAACCAGACCTGATCGCCCTCCTCGCCGAGGAGGCGGTCTGCGGGGACTTCCACCCCTTCGAGATGCATCGCCCTCGATGCGTTGCCGCGCATGCCGAGGCCTTTCCACGCTTTCCCCCACGTCAGCCCCTGCGTGTTCCCGTCCACCATGAGACAACTGAAGTCGCCGACAGAAGAGGGCACGCTTGCGACCGTTGATACGACGTACGAATCGGCGTGTCCGCCATTCGTAACAAACTGCTTGATGCCGTCCACGACGAGGTGGTCGTTCCTGCGATGAAGCTTCGCTTCCGGCACGAAGAAGAACGATCCGCTGCCCGACTCGGACAACGCGAGCGTTGTCAGGTGTTCGCCGGCCGCGATGGGCGCGAGATACCGGCTGTCGAGGCGGGTGTTCGCTTTGGCGGCGATCACCGCCGTCGCGACGCAGTGCATCCCGAAGCACATGGCGGTCGATGCGCAGCCTTTGCCCAACGTTTCGGTCACCGCAACCACGCCCAGAAGCCCCTGGCCGTGACCGCCGACGCGTGTCGGCGCAGTCAGGGCGGTGAGCCGCGCGCGCTGCAGACGTTCGATGCCCTGGCGTGGCCACTCAGCATGCTCGTCAGTACTCTGCGCCGCCGGGGCGATGGTTTCGCGGCAGATTCTCCCGGCTTCGAGGTTTATCGCCTGCAACTGCGGAGAGAGAAGATGGTCCAGCATGCTAATGCTCCAGGTAAAAAAACGGCCGTCCTCGAATCCACCTTGCCGCGTCATAGCGGGCTCGCCGTCGGGCACCTACCAGCGGCCGTGTCGAAAATTTCGCCGCTGCATTCGACTTACGTTCAGATCGGCCGTTCGGATGAAGCAAACAGGTTGCGTCGGTCAAAACACTGGCGCGTTCCGACCCGCGTCGGTCTTCATCGATAGCAAATAGAAGGCCTGACTTCACATGGCCATGGCTCAACGTGCCGCGCAAAGCGCTCCGTCAACCGACAAGCCAGGCTCGCGAACTCTATCTGATAAGGACTTGCTGATGCTGCGATTCGGCAATAACTGCCGCTGGCGGGGCGCATCGTTGTTTTTACCTTTGTCCGTGCAATTCCATTGCCGGTGCTCGTTTGCGCTGGCGCGCGAGCGTCTCGCGATAGATGCCGGGTATGGCTGCCAGCTCAGCCGGCGAGCCGTCTTGCACCACTCGGCCCCGATCGATCACCACAATGCGATCGAAGGTCTGAAGGGTGGAGAGGCGGTGAGCGATGGCCACGACCGTGCGGTTTTTCATCAGCCTTTCAAGGGCTGACTGAATGGCGAGCTCGGAGGCGGTGTCGAGCGCCGAGGTCGCTTCATCGAGCAACAGGATCGGCGAGTCTTTGAGAATGGCGCGCGCGATCGCGATCCGCTGCCGCTGGCCTCCCGACAGCTTCGCGCCCCGATCGCCCGCTATCGTATCGAGGCCGCCCGGCAGGGTAGCGAGGAAGTCCATGCAGTTCGCGTCCTCGCACGCGCGGCGTACTTCAGCGTCGGTCGCGTCGGGACAACCGTAGCGGATGTTATCCAGCAACGACCGGTGAAACAGGGACACGTCCTGCGGCACGACCGATATCGCGGCCTGCAGACTTTGCAGGGTGACCTGCGAGATATCCTGCCCTGAAATGCGCACGCAGCCGGACTGTGGTTCATAAAAGTACTGGATCAAAGCGAAAAAGGTCGATTTGCCGGCACCGGAAGGGCCGATCAGGCCGACCCGCTCGCCGGCGCGAATGTGCAGATTGAGTTCGCTGAGAATGGGCCGTCGTCCGGAATAGGCGAAGGTGACGTTGTCGAAGTCCAACGTCGCTTTCTCTATGAGCAGCGGCTCCGTGTTGCCGCGCTCTGCCATCTCGTGCGGTATGAGCAGCGTCTGCGTCGCCTCGCCGAGACGGGCAACGTGCTGGGTCAGGTCGACCAGCGCGACGGCCAGATCACGGGTGCCATGAAGTATGGCAAAGCCGAGCGACCCAACCAGCACGACGTCGCCGGTAGTTGCGCGACCCTGGCTCCACAGCAGCAGAGTCCAGCCAAGCAACCCGGCAGAGAGCAGCGTAGTGGCAGCAGAGTGCAGCAGCCGCAGCTTTTCGAGGTACCGCAGGCTCTGCGTGCGGGCAGCGCCTTCCGTTTTCAGATATTCGTCGAGCCGCCGGCACTCCATGGGCACGGCCGAGAAGGTACGCACGAGACCGATATTGCCGATGACGTCCACCGGTTCGCCGTCGACCGACGCGGCTCGCGCGGCGAACGCCTGATGCCGCGCCGTTCCTTTGCTCGCCAGCAAAAACAGCCAGAAGGCGAGCGCGCCGGAAATCGACACCAGCGAGAGGCTCATGGGGACGCTGACAACGGCGATCATGGCGATGGCGCCCACGACGGTAAGGCACGGAGGCAGCGCGGTCCACGCGACGGTATTTTCGATAATGTAGGCGGCGTTGGCCATCGCTGACACTCTGCTTGAGAGCACGCCGGGTTGCTTGTCCGCGAAAAACACCGGCGCGTGCGCCGTCAGATAGCCGAACATTTCGTTTCTGATATCGCCCGTGACCGCAACGAATGCGCGCGCGGCGATCCAGCCCCCGACTCGCCAGAAGAGATTGTCGGCGAGGATCAATACAACCAGTATCGCGAAGGCCCGAATCACCGTGACCGGATGCGCGCGCCCGGTGGGCAAGGCGTCGATGAGATTTTTGATTCCATACTGCGATGCCAGCGCGCAACCGACCGCAATCAGAACGCTCGCGAGCACAACGACGTGCGCGAGTTTACGCCGGCCTACATAGCGCCACAGCAGCCGGATCGGCTTTCCGGCATACCGTGAGATCTCGCGTGAGCGCCGACGCCGGCGCACACGCCCAGCGCGACTCATGTCGGCATCGTCTGCAAGTTGCATCGCTTCGCGCTCCGTGACGGGGACAGGAGCGATGCCCTGAGTGCGCGACCAGATTTTTTCCAGTGCTAACGAGGGATTGGGACGATTCGCTCCCGAAGCGGAAGTGCGCAACCGCCGTGCCACAAAATCGCCCCCGTCGCGAAGGCCACACGCCGGGCGCCCGCGATCAGACCGAAAACGCCGGGCAGGGCATCGATGCATCCGGCGCCGCCCAGATGGCGCTCGGAAAGTGCCCGCGTTCGGCCCAATACGACCGGAAGCCGACAGCGGGTCTTCACACGGGCGCGTCGGTCAGGCCGTCTTCACTGGCCGTAGACGTCGAAGTCGAAATACTTCTTCGCGATCCTGTCGTACGTACCATCCGCACGCGTGTCGGCGATCGCCTTGTCGATCTTCGCCTTCAGGTCGGTGTCTTCCTTGCGCAAACCGATCGCGGTACCGCTTCCCAGCGTCTTCGCGTCGTAAAGCGCATTGCCGGCAAACGCGAAGTCCTTGCCTCGCGGCGTCCGCAGGAATCCGACGTCAGCCTGCACTGCGTTCTGCAGCGATCCGTCGATGCGGCCGGCGATCAGGTCCGAGTACACGAGATCCTGATCCTGGTAAGCAACGATCACCGCGCCGGCCGGCGCCCAGTATGTCTTCGCATAAGTTTCCTGGATCGAGCCCTGCTCGACACCGATTCGCTTGCCCTTCAGCGCTTCCGGCGTCGGCATGATGGCCGCCCCCTTCTTCGCGACGAGGCGGGTCGGGATACGGAACACCTTCGACGAGAACGCGATCTGCGCCTGACGCGCCGGCGTCATCGACATCGTCGATAGCACGCCGTCGAACTTGCGCCCCTTCAGCGCGGGAATCATCCCGTCGAAGGAGTTTTCAACCCACACGCAATTTGCGTTCAGGCGACGGCAGATCTCGTTGCCCAGGTCGATGTCGAAGCCGACGAGCTTGCCGTCGGCGGATTTCGATTCGAACGGCGGATAGCTCGGATCGACACCGAACCGCACGGTTGACGCATCCTTCGCCATTGCGCTGCAGGAGGATACGGCCAATAGCGCAATCGTCAGGTTTGCAAGCAGGGATTTCATGTTTCTCCTTTGTCATTTTTTTGAACAAATGCGCGGCGTGAACGAACAAGCCTACAAATCGGCGGTAAACACCCCAGCTCGCCGGGACCCCGTTGCCGGAGCCGCACCCGGCGCGCAGCGCCCGACATTCGACCGCAATTCGCCTGGTCTTACAAATTCATAAAACAAATCACTTCATGCATACGGCGCATGTCAACCCGCGCCGTCAGCGGGCGTTGCCGTAGAGCGGCAATATGTTGGATTCGATCATCGCGATCGCCTGGATCGCCAGTCGTGACAACGTGTGCTTGCTGCTGGTCGCGATCGCAAGACGGCTCAATAGCGTCGGCTCGGTAATGCGGATCACCTGAAAGCGGCGCTTGAGTACATCGCTAGCGGTCGCGTTAAGCGAAAGCACCGCGTAGCCGATGCCTTCGTTCACGAGATCGAGAATCGAAGTCACTGCATCGACCTCCAGTTCGATCCGCAATCGCACGCCTTGCTCCGCGGCGGCCGCCTCGATCATCCGCCTGATCGCGTGCATGCGGCCGGGAATCACAAGCGGATAACGCGTGATTTCCCGCAGCGGGATCGCGGCTAGCGGGGCGCGCGCGGTCTCGTCGTGGGGGGCGCCGCCCGCCTCGTTGTCCGGGCCGATCAGAAATAGTTCTTCGGTGAAGATGGTGCGCTTGTCGATCAACGGCGTATCAAACGTGTCGTACAGAACGGCCACGTCGATGCGGCCCATCATCAGCCACTCGACCAGGTAGGTCGACAGGCCTTGCGCCACCGAGATCGTCGCGCCCGGAAACGAAGTGCGAAAACGCCGCACCAACTCAGGCGTGGCGACCCTGGCAAAACTCGGCGTGGCGCCAATGGCGAAATGCCCGCCAGGTGCGCCATGCAACTCGTCCAGATCCTGCGAAGCGCGCTGCACCTGCTGCAGGATGCCCTTCGCATGCGCGAGCATGCGCTGACCGGCGGGCGTTAGCGTGACGCCGCGGCCATTGCGCTCCAGCAGCGTGTGCCGCAGTTCGACCTCCAGATATCGCACCAGGCGGCTCAAGGCAGGCTGGTTGGTGTCGAGCGTAATCGCGGCGCGCGTAAAGCTTCCAAGTTCGGCGACGTGAACGAAGGCTTCGAGTTGCTTCAGGTCCATTTGGCGTCAGTCATGCGAAATTCACATATCAGCTAGTTGGGTATCGCGATTGTAGCGAGCCACGCTCGCGGCCACAATGCGGGCAACCAGAGAAAGCTGCGCGCTGCGGCAACGACATCGAGACGACGCCTCATGAAATCCTGCCTGCCGCCAGATCCGCATCCCCTACGCCCCGCCCAGCGCCTGCCCGTCGGCGCCTGCGACGCGCACTGCCACGTGTTCGGGCCGGCCGACGTCTTTCCGTATGCGCCGGAGCGCAGCTATACGCCGCCGGACGCGCCTTTCGAGCGCCTTGTTTCGCTGCACGATTTCCTCGGCGCGAGCCGCGGCGTGATCGTGCAGGCAAGTTGCCACGGCACCGACAACACCGCGATGCTGGATGCGATTGCACACGGCAACGGCCGCTATCGCGGCGTCGCAATCGTCGACGGCGCCGTTACCGACGAACAATTGGCCGATCTCGATGCGCGCGGCGTGCGCGGCGTGCGCTTCAATTTCGTCGCTCATCTGGGCGGTGCGCCCGATCTCGACGTATTCGACCGTGTGCTCGAACGTATCGAGCGGCTCGGCTGGCACGTCGTCCTGCATCTCGACGCGCAGGACATTCTGCAATACGCCGAGCGGATTGCGCGCATCAAGGTGCCGTTCGTGATCGACCACATGGGCCGCGTGCGCGCGGAAGCCGGACTTGAGCAGCAGCCATTCAGGCAACTGCTCGAACTCATGCGCAATCCGCTCGCATGGGTCAAAGTGTGCGGGGCCGAGCGGGTGTCCGCAGGCCGCCGTCCTTTCGACGATGCGATCCCGTTCGCGCGCACGCTGATCGAAGCCGCCCCCGACCGCGTGCTGTGGGGTACCGACTGGCCGCACCCGAACATCAGCAAGGACATGCCGAATGACGGCGAACTGGTCGATTTGCTGTTCCGCTTCTGCCCGGACGCGGCGCTGCGCGAAAAGCTGCTCGTCACGAACCCGGCACGGCTTTACGGATTCTGAGCGAGCCGTGCGCTTCACTAACTTTTGAACTGCCACGCCACGAATGGCAGTCAGGCGGAAATCCGGAACCGACTGGTTTTCCGCCCATCGTTCAAATCAGGAGACAAGCATGACCGAAATGCATCGCCACGCGGCCAATGCGGCCCCTTCGGCCGCCCGGAGAGCCGCGCCATGAACGAGAGCGCCGTCATGACGCCGCCCGCGCGCACTTCGAAGAAGCCTTTCTACCGCGCGCTGTATTTCCACGTGCTCATCGCCATTCTTCTCGGCGTGGTGCTCGGCCATTTCGATCCTAAGCTCGCCGTACAGATGAAGCCGCTTGGCGACGCGTTCATCAAGCTCGTCAAGATGGTGATCGGCCCGATCATCTTCTGCACCGTCGTCACCGGTATCGCCGGCATGGGCGACATGAAGAAGGTCGGGCGGGTCGGCGGCAAGGCGCTGCTGTATTTCGAAGTGGTGTCGACGCTGTCGCTCGTGATCGGGCTCGTGGCCGGGCATCTGTTTCATCCTGGCACCGGCTTCAACCTGGATCCTGCGACGATCGATACCAAAGCGCTCGCCGGATTCACGACCGCCGCGCATCATCAGAACACGGTCGAGTTTCTGATGCACATCATTCCCGATACCGTCTTTAGTGCATTCTCGACCGGCAACGTACTGCAGATCCTGCTGATCTCGGTACTGTTCGGCGCTGCGCTTGCAGCCACGGGAGAACACGGCCGCCCACTGGTCCGGATGATCGACCACTTTGCGCAGACTTTTTTCGGCATCGTCCACATCATCATGAAGGTCGCGGCGATCGGCGCGTTCGGGTCGATCGCGTTCACGATCGGCACCTATGGCATCGGCGCCGTGCTGCCTCTGCTGAGGCTGATCGGAACGTTTTACCTGACGCTCGCCTTCTTCGTGCTGGTGGTGTTCGGCATCATCTCCCAGTTGCTCGGCTTTAGCCTCCTGCGTTTCCTGAGCTATATCCGCGAGGAAATCCTGATCGTGCTCGGCACGAGTTCGTCCGAGGCCGCGCTGCCGCAGATGCTCGAAAAGCTCGAAGGGCTCGGCTGTTCGAAATCGGTGGTGGGTCTCGTGATTCCAGCCGGCTATTCGTTCAATCTCGACGGCACCAACATCTATCTGACAATGGCCGTGCTGTTCATCGCGCAGGCCTTCAACATCGAACTCAGCCTGACCCAGCAACTGACGCTCGTGGGTGTCGCGATGCTGACGTCGAAAGGCGCGAGCGGCGTGGCCGGCGCAGCCTTTGTGATGCTGACCTCGACGCTGCTGGTGTTCCCGATCATTCCCGTGTCCGGCATGGTGCTGATTCTCGGCATTCACCGCTTCATGGGGACGGGGCTCGCGATCACCAACACCATCGGCAACGGTATCGCCACCCTGGTGGTGTCGGCGTGGGAGCGAGAACTCGACCGTTCGAAACTGAACGCAGCCATGTCGCGCCGACGCGTGGACTGAACGGCGAGCAGGCAAGGAAAAACCCGGGTGTTCTGCTGTCTGCGTGCGCATTCGCCCACGCAGCGGGAGGCGCTCGCGCATAAAAAATTACGAACTGGTTTGGAGATAAAACATGATGTCAACAAAGAACAGCGCGGGGATCCGCAGGCTCCCGAATCTCAATGCCGCCTGCGTGGGCACGGTATTGCTCGCCGCAAGCGGGCTCGTCGCACGTCCCGCTTACGCGAACGATTCGCAGGCAGCGGCCGGCGCAACGTCGGTTTCAACCTCATCCGTGCAGCTGTATGGCTTGATCGGTATGTATCTCGACAGTTCGAAACTGAGCACGGCGCGAGCGAGCACTGTCCAGCTAGCCGGCGGCGGGATGAAAACGTCGTTCTGGGGTCTGCGTGGCCGCGAGGATATTGGCGGTGGCAATGCGGTGATCTTCGCGCTCGAAAGCTTTTTCAGACCCAACACGGGGCAGATGGGCCGCAATACGACCGACGGCCTGTTCTCGCGCAATGCCTATGTCGGCCTGACTGGCGCATACGGCACGTTCAAGTTCGGTGAGCAAACCAATCCAACGTATCTCAATCAGCAACGCGTCAACCCGTTCGGCTCGTCGGTGGTGTTCTCGCCGTTGATCGTGCAGTCGTACATCGCGAGCTACAACAACACGGCAATCGGCGACACCGTCTGGGCAAACTCCGTCGAGTATGTTTCGCGGAATTATGGCGGACTGACCGGAACGGCGATCTATGGCGTCAGCAGCGCGACCGGACATCAGGGCCGCGACAACATCGGTCTGCATCTTACCTATACGAAGGGACCGTTTACGGCCGTGTTCTCGGCGCAGCGCGCAAGGGCGGCGGCGGTCGCGCCCTCGACCGGGCAAGATCTTTACCTCGCCGGCGCCACCTACGACTTCAAGGTGGTCAAGCTCTATGGGGCCGCGCAGATGACCAGCAACAACAATGTCGAGACCGGTTCGCATACGTATGAACTGGGCGTTTCCATTCCGTTGTCGCCGTCGAACGTAATCCTCGCCGAGTGGGCGCGCACCAAACACAGCGCGCCGCTTAACGGCAGCAGCGTGCGCAATACCGAATCCATCGCGTACGACTATATCTTGTCCAAGCGCACGTATGTGTATGTGGTCTATTCGCTCGACAAGCTGACGGCCAATCCGTCGGGGAGTACATACGGCGTTGGCCTGCAGCATACGTTCTAGGGCGAGGTGACTGTGCAGCCGAACAAGGCTTGTTAGCGAAGTCGGCGCATGGCACCAGGGTAACCGCGCCGGTAATTCAATCAGTTGTTGGGAGCAACGATGATCATCGACATTCACGGCCACTACACCACCGCGCCGAAAGCGCTGGAGACGTGGCGCAACCGCCAGATTGCGAGCATCAACAGTCCGTCCGGGATGCCGAAGGCGTCTGAGCTACACATCGGCGACGACGAGTTGCGCGAGTCGATCGAAGGCAACCAGTTGCGGCTCATGCGCGAGCGTGGTCTGGATCTGACGATCTTCAGCCCGCGCGCCAGCTTCATGGCGCATCACATTGGGGACTTCCAGGTGTCCAGCACGTGGGCGGCGATCTGCAATGAACTCTGCTATCGCGTGAGCCAGCTGTTCCCCGATCATTTCATTCCGGCGGCGATGCTGCCGCAAAGCCCCGGCGTGGATGTCGCCACCTGTATCCCCGAACTCGTCAAATGCGTGGAGGAGTACGGCAACGTCGCGATCAATCTCAACCCGGATCCCTCGGGCGGCCACTGGACCAGCCCGCCGCTCTCGGACCGCTACTGGTACCCGATCTACGAGAAGATGGTCGAGTACGACATCCCGGCGATGGTTCACGTCAGCACGAGCTGCAACGCGTGCTTCCACACCACCGGCGCGCACTACCTGAACGCGGACACGACCGCGTTCATGCAGTGCCTGACCTCGGACCTGTTCCGCGACTTTCCGACCCTGCGCTTCGTGATCCCGCACGGCGGCGGTGCCGTGCCGTATCACTGGGGCCGGTTCCGCGGGCTCGCGCAGGAACTCAAGAAGCCGTTGCTGAAAGATCATCTGCTGAACAACGTGTTCTTCGACACCTGCGTGTATCACCAGCCCGGCATCGATCTGCTCACGCGCGTCATTCCCGTCGACAACATCCTGTTCGCGAGCGAAATGATCGGCGCCGTGCGCGGCATCGATCCGGAGTCGGGTCACTATTTCGACGACACGAAGCGCTACATCGAGGCGGCGCATATCGATGCGGACGAGCGGTACAAGATCTACGAGGGTAACGCGCGACGTGTCTACCCGCGCCTCGATGCAGCGCTCAAAACGAAGAGGCCTTGAACATGTATGAACTTGGAGTCGTGTATCGCAACATTCAGCGGGCGGACAGGGACGTCGCTGTAAAGCTCGGTGCGCTCGGGTCCGCTACCGTCCACGAGGCAATGGGACGCGTGGGCCTGATGAAGCCGTATATGCGCCCGATCTTCCAAGGCGCGCAGGCAGGTGGCACGGCGGTCACGGTTCTGCTGCAACCGGGCGACAACTGGATGCTGCACGTCGCAGCCGAGCAGATCCAACCGGGCGACGTCGTCGTGGCCGCGGTCACGGCGGACTGCACGGACGGTTACTTCGGTGACCTGCTGGCGACGAGTTTCAAGGCGCGGGGTGCACTCGCTCTGATTATCGATGGCGGCGTGCGCGATGTGCGCGTGCTGGCCGAGATGAACTTCCCGGTATGGAGCAAGGCGATCTCGTCCAAAGGCACGGTCAAGGCGACGCTCGGGTCCGTGAACATTCCCGTGGTCTGCGCCGGGGCGCTGGTGAGCCCGGGCGATGTCGTCGTCGCGGACGACGATGGTGTGGTTGTGGTGCCTGCGACTTCGGCGCAGAAGGTTCTCGAGAAGGCGGCCGCGCGCGAAGCCAACGAAGGTGAGAAGCGGGCGAAGCTGGCCTCCGGCGTGCTCGGCCTCGATATGTACAACATGCGCGAGCCATTGCAACAGGCCGGACTGCGTTATATCGATTGAAAAGGGCAGCGGACATGATCATGGGTCGAACAATGAGTCAACAGATCTCCGGCATCTCATCGATGGCCACGCGCCAAGTGCTGGCCCAGCTGGTCGAAGACTACGAGCGACTGTCGGGGCACCCGGTGGTCATCGAGTCGGTCGGCGGCGTCGCCGCTGCCCAGCGGGTTCAGGAAGGCGAGCCGTTCGATATCGTCGTGCTTGCGGCCGACGCGATCGATCGCCTGGCCGCAGCCGGCCGGATCGATCCGGACAGTCGGGTCGACCTGGCCCGTTCCGGCGTGGCGATTGCGGTGGCAGCCGGGGCGCCGCGACCCGAAGTCGGCACTGAAGCGGCCGTTCGCGACGCCATTCTGGCCGCACGCAGCATCGGCTATTCGACGGGGCCCAGCGGTTCTCACCTGACTCGCTTGTTCGAGCGCTGGGGCATTGCCGAGACTATTGGGCCACGTCTCGTACAGGCGCCGCCTGGCGTTCCGGTAGGCACGCTGGTCGCGCGCGGGGATGTCGAGCTTGGCTTCCAGCAATTGAGCGAGTTGATACATCTGCCGGGCATCGATGTCATCGGCGCTTTGCCCCCCGAAGTTCAGATCATCACGGTCTTTTCGGCTGCCATATGCACAGCATCCAGACAAAAGGACGCCTCGGGCGCGTTGCTCTCATTTCTGGCCTCATCCCAGGCGAACTGCGCCAAGCTTCGTCATGGGATGGAGCCGACATGACAACTCAAAGAACAAAGGTTGCATGAAACTCGCCACCAAACTCTGGATTTCAACTGCGTTGCTGCTGGTGCTGATTTTCGGCATCGTTGGCTTGTCGATGTGGCGGTTCACAAGCATGGAAGTGCAACGGGAGAGCTCGCTGAAAATGCTGTCAGGGAAGGTGAGTGTTGCCTACGCCTGGTCGAAACTCGCGGACATTGCGGCAGTGCGCACGCAGGCAATGATTATTAGCGCCGATCCCTCTTTGTCGGATGTCTTCAGACGCGACAACGCCGCGACGATTTCCCAGATCGCCGGGGTGCAGCGGACGATAGCCGCCCTCGCGCACACGCCCGCTGATCGGAAACAGCTCGACGCCATTGCCGGGTTGCGCAAGCAGGTGCTGGCAACCCGGGACAAAATCGTGGCACTGCGATCCAGCGAGGCCGGAAAGCCCGCGGCGCTTACCATGTTGAATGAGGAATACATACCGATTCAGGCTACTTACGGTAAGGCGATCAGAACTTTCGTCGAACTGCAGGAGCAGCAACTGGCCATGGCCCAGGCAGATTTCGAACTTCAACGGCACATGGTTGTGGCGACAACAGCAATACTGATTGTGGCGCTCGCGTTGAGCGTACTGACCGGCGCTGCTGCACTGATCCGGTCAATCCGAAGGTGTTTGCTCGAAGTCAATCAATTGGCGGCGAGAATTGCGCAAGGTGACCTGAGCGTGGAGTTCACGGTAAGCCGGGTCGACGAATTTGGCGAACTGATGAAATCCATCCTCGCGATGAACCGCTCGTTGGAGGGCATCGTTCAACGCATTCGCACCGCAGCCGAGAATATCGGTACGGCATCAAGCCAGATTGCATCTGGCAATCTCGACCTGTCGCAGCGCACGGAGCAACAGGCGGCGTCGCTCGAGGAGACGGCGGCCAGTATGGAAGAGTTGACCGGCACGATAAGGCAGAACGCTGACAATGCGCGGCATGCCGGTACGCTTGCGTTGAGCGCCGCCGGCACGGCCGAGCGGGGCAACGAGGTCGTAAGCCGTGTTGTCGCCACGATGGCCGAAATCAATCAGAGTTCGGCGAAGATCGGGGAGATCATCGCGATTATCGAAGGCATTGCATTTCAGACCAACATCCTCGCGCTCAATGCAGCGGTCGAAGCTGCCCGGGCCGGAGAACAAGGCCGCGGCTTTGCCGTGGTCGCTGGAGAAGTGCGCACACTTGCACAACGCTCGTCTTCTGCGGCAAAGGAAATCAAGGACCTGATCGAAACGTCCGCCGAACGGGTACGTGCCGGAAGTGTGCTGGTGGAGGAGGCCGGCCGACGGATGAATGAGATCGATACGAGCGTGCGGCGCGTGACCGACATCATGGGTGAGATATCCGCGGCTTCAACCGAGCAACAAACCGGTACTGAGCAGGTCGCACTGGCGGTCACGCAGATGGACGAAGTGACCCAGCAGAACGCCGCGCTCGTCGAAGAAGCGGCGGCGGCCGCAAAGTCACTAGAAGAACAGGGGCGTGATCTGAAGGCGACCGTCGCGGTATTCAGATTGTCGGACTATAAGCTTAATCCGAGCAATGCGTGAGGCGTGTCTCGCAGTAGCGGCTCCAGCCTTAACCAGGTTCGTACCCGCTGCTAAAGCTCTTTTTGAAACATCCTCTTAGGTGGTCTGCTCGGTTGCGCGGCGGCAAACGCTCAAACTATGAACGCCGGGACAAGGTCCTGGCTGGTCTGCGCCAGAACCGCTGCGATCGCGCCCAACGCCGAGGTAAGGTCGGTCGGGGAGGGGGCGCCGAGACAAAGCCGAATGCCGCCGCTCAACGCTTGCAGATCGGCTGCGGTCGACTCAGGCGGAGTCACGATTACGCCGCGTGAGCGGGCAGCGTCAGCAAACTGCACGGCTTCCCGCATCGTCATCGGAAGCCACAGATGGAAGCCATCATGGTCCGGGCGTCGCATCGACTCACCAAGAAAGGATCGAGCCAAAGCGTAACGACGCTTCGATTCTTCCTGAATGGACTCCGTGACAGCTTGCACTGTACCGTCGATCAGCCACTGCTCCAACACCGCGCAACTCATTGACGACACCATGAGCGCCGAAACTTGTAGCGCTGCTTCTGCCTGAGCGTACATTGTCTTCGGCGTCACAAGGCCGCCAATTCTTAACGCCGGATTCAGCGTCTTCGAGAGACTGTTCGTATACAACGTGCGCTCAGGTGCCAGCATCGCAAGAGGCGGTAGGTTTCGATCTGCGACGAGTGCATAGACGTCGTCTTCGATGATGGTGACATCGTGATCTCGACACACGTCCACTACTGCACGCCTACGAGCGAGGCTCATTGTGGTGGTTGTCGGGTTGTTCATGGTCGGAGAGAGGAAAACCGCGGTCTGGCGGTTTCCTTTCGCTTCCAGGGCCCTATCCAGCGCGTCGGGCACAATCCCTTCGCTGTCCGCGGGCACGCCAACCAAATTCAACCCCAGGTGTCTCGCCAGGGCAATCGCGCCGGGATAGGTCTGCTCTTCGACGCACAGTATGCCGCCGACACCGCATGCCACGGACACGGCGACCGACACAGCGTGGTGCGCGCCACTGGTGAGAAGAAGACAGTGAGGATCCGCCTCCATTCCCTTGCCAGCGAACCACCGCGCCATCTGCCTGCGATATTCCTCGTGGCCGGCGGTCGGCGGATAAGAATTAAACAGGTCGGCGTCGACGCGCTTGGCCACTGCGGCCAGCGTGCGTGCAAGCAGCCGCTCGGTCATCAGCGCCGGCGGCACATTCCGGGACATATCGATCATTGGGCCTCCGCGCGCTTGCGACACCGAAACGAACATGCCGCTTCCCTTCACGCTGCGGACGAGGCCCCGGCGTTCAAGAATCGCATAGGCTTTCGTCACGGTGCCGAGGCCAATTCCCAACTGGCTGGCAAGGTCGCGGTGAGCAGGCAGCCGGGCGCCGGCCTCGATATGCCCCTCGATAATGTCTTCGGCCAACGCCGTTACCAGACGATCAGATGGCGCAGCATCGACGGGTGCGAGCCGCGCATTCCAAGGTGATTTTGCACGCATAGCATTTTTCCCAATAGTGTCACGTGACACTATATCGGTTTACATAGAGCGTCACAATATGTACGATTTGACACATCGCAGTGACAGTCGCGATTGAGATGGTTGACGCGCGTGGATTTCCCGCGTCCATAAATCGTATTCCTAATTTTTTACCAGGAGCTCGAAACAAAGTGAAGCAGATTGTCGTGTATGGCGACAGCGTGTCTTTCGGCATGATTCCGGGCAGCCGGGATCGCTATCCGTTCGACAAGCGCTGGCCCGGTGTACTGGAAAACTCGTTGAATGCCGAGGGCGCCTCGGTTCGGGTTATTGAAAACTGTCTAGCCGGTCGCAAGACCTCGTGGGACGACCCTTTCCGGCCGGGTCGTAACGGAGCACAAGGTCTTTCGGAAGTGATCGAACTTAATTCACCCACGGCGCTGGTTTTGATCTCGTTGGGGACGAACGATTTTCAGGCCACACACGACATCAAGTCGTGGGGTTCGGCGCAGGGCGTTGCAAAGCTGGTGGACATCGTACGCCAGGCGCCGATCGAGCCAGGAATGCCGCGACCAGAGATCCTCATTCTGGCGCCTGCGGATATCGTCGAGCCGAAGGGGGAAAACATCGTGAAGTTCGAGGGCGCACCTGCGCGTTGCAAGGGGCTTGTGGAGGCACTGAAGGCCGTCGCCGAAATCAAATGTGTTCACTTCTTCGACACGAATTCGGTGACGGGCGCAAGTGAGGTGGACGGTATTCATCACGACGACGTGCAGCACGTGAAGATTGGCAAGGCGTTGGCCCCGGTCATTCGACGCATCATCGGAAGTTAAATCCGTGCTGTTCCCGGTCAGTTCGCTATGGAGAAACGCTATGCAAAGCAGTGTGCAGGACTTTCAAAACAGCCTTGCGAATTTTCCTGATGCGCGAGCCGTACGACACGCAATCCGCAGCGGCGCGTGGCGCACCCATACCAGCGGTCTGACGCCTGCTTACGTGCAAGGGAACCTGGCGATTCTCGAGTCCGATCATGCCGATGATTTCTTGCGATTCTGCGAACGCAATCCAAAACCGTGTCCGCTACTCGCGGTAGGCGATGTCGGTGATCCGAAGCTTGCGACCTTGGGCGCCGATCTGGATATTCGCACGGACGTCCCCGGATATCGTGTCTATCGAAACGGGGAACTGACCGCCGAAGTGTCCAACATTGAGGACCTCTGGCAAGACAATTTCACCGCCTTTGTCATTGGATGCTCATTTTCCTTCGAGCATGCGCTAATCGACGCGGGCATCCCCTTACGCCACGTTGAGCAGAAGCGGAACGTCGCGATGTACCGCACAAATATCCAGACACGGCCGGCAGGTGTCTTTCACGGACCAATGGTGGTTTCGATGCGTCCGTTGAAGGCGGCCGACGCCATTCGTGCCGTGCAGGTGACAGCGCGCATGCCTCGCATACACGGAGCGCCGGTGCATGTTGGCGACCCTTCCTTGATCGGGATTGAGGACATTACGCACCCGGACTACGGTGATCCGGTCGAAATCATGCCCGATGAGCTACCGGTCTTCTGGGCGTGCGGTGTGACGCCGCAAGCGGTCGTGATGGCGAGCCGTCCTTCATTGTGCATTACGCATGCCCCAGGACATATGCTGATTACCGATCTTTTGAACCGCGATCTCTTATGGTCCTGAGCGTGACCCAGGGCGCATAGGCATAGCACCGACCCACTAGCAGCGGCGCGCACGGCTGAGGCGTGGAGGCGAGCCGCAGCAGACGCGTCACCTGCCGCGCCTGGTGCGAACAATATAGATGTTGGGGATTCCTATGAAATACGATGTTCTGGTTTTGGGTGCAGGGATGGTGGGCGTCAGTTGCGCTCTCCATCTGCAATCCAGGGGCAAGTCTGTCGTGCTTTTCGACCGGCGTGAGCCTGGTCTCGAGACCTCGTTCGGCAACTCAGGCATCATCCAGCGCGAAGCGATCGAGCCGTACGAGCTTCCCCGCAAGCTCTCGTTCCTGGCCTCCGCCATTCTGAACAGGCGCCTTGACGTGAGATTCCATCCCCGCGCGATCGGCAAAATGGCGGGCCCGCTTCTGTCTTATTACAGAAACTCGGCGAAGCGGCCTCACGCGGTGATATCCAAGGCGTATGAATCAATTATCGCGCTCTCTCTGGAGACGCACGGGCAGTTGATCAAAGATGCAAATGCGCAGTCGCTTCTCGGTGGGCGTGGCTATCTGACGGTTTTCAGAACCGAGAAGGAGCTGCACGCGTTATACAGGAAGGCGGACGAGCGTGCCCGTCATGGCGTCGGCCATCACAAGATGAATGGGTCGGAGGTGGGGAATCTGGAGCCGTCGCTCACTGGACACTTTGTCGGCGGCGTCTATTGGACCGATCCTATTACGGTCAAGAGCCCGGGCGACCTTGTGCAGGCATACGCGGGGCTGTTCGAAGACCGAGGCGGAGACCTCAGCATTGGAGATGCGTCGAGTCTCACGAAATCGGCCGATGGCGGGTGGCACGTCAAATCGGCCGATGGTGGGGTCATTGAGGCGGACGAGGTCGTGATCGCACTCGGGCCATGGAGCGTCGAACTTACGTCACGCTACGGATACAAACCGCCGATGTTCATCAAGCGCGGCTATCACATGCATTTCACGCCGAAGGTCGGACGCCAGTTGAACCACTGGGTAATCGACGCAGAAATGGGCTATGTCGTCTGTCCGATGAAGAACGGCCTGCGCCTCACGACCGGCGCGGAACTCGCGGAGATCGACGCGCCAATGACTCCGCTCCAGTTGGCTGCGGCAGAGAAGATTGCCCGTTGCGTTTTCCCACTTGGCGAAAAGGTCGATCAGAAACCGTGGATGGGTGGGCGTCCGTGTATGCCGGACATGAAGCCGGTAATTGGTGCCGTTCCATTTGTACCAGGTATGTGGTGCGCATTCGGGCATGGACATCAGGGCTTCACACTTGGACCTGCTACAGGTGAATTACTCGCCGATCTCATGACCGGCGCCAAGACAAAAATTGATGCAGCGCCTTTCGCACCTTCCCGGGCCTTCGTCTAACTCTCATCCTGGCCAGATCGGTTCGGCCATTGTAAAGAATTGGGCCGCGGCGCTGCCGTTGCGCAATCGCTAATTCAAGGAGCGAATATGCTTCACATTCGTACACCGCTTGTTTTGCACCACGGCCTTTCCACCGAGAATCGCCGCATCTGGCTTAAGCTCGAGAATCTTCAACCGAGTGGCTCGTTCAAGCTGCGCGGAGTAGGTCTGCTTTGCGAAGATGCGGCAGCAGCAGGGAAGAAATCGCTTATTTGCCCCTCAGGGGGAAACGCTGGGGTAGCAACTGCATTTGCGGCATACAAGCTCGGCCTTAAATGCGACATCGTCGTGCCCAGGACGACCCCGGCAGTCACGAAAAACCGCATTGCCGAACTCGGTGCCACTGTGACCGTCCACGGCGAAGTCTGGGATGAAGCGAACGCGCTGGCACTCGAATGGGCGCACCGTCCCGACGCTGAGTTCGTCCCGGCATTTGATCATCCGACTCTCTGGAAGGGGCACAGCTCGATGGTCGACGAAATTCTCGGGGAGTGTCCCGAGGTCGACACTATCGTGACGGCCGTAGGGGGAGGCGGACTGCTCGCCGGGCTGCTTGTCGGCCTCGAACGGAACCAGAGAAATGATGTGCGCATCGTCGCATGCGAGACGGAAGGTTCTGCGTCTTTTGCGACGGCTGTCGAGGCCGGGCACCCCGTGAAATATCCGCTCAATACGATTTGCGGATGCCTGGCAGCGAGCGAAGTTGCGGCTTGGCCGGTGCAGGAGATTGCCAGGTTCCCGCATGAATTGGCGATTCTCACAGACCTGCAGGCCCTGTCAGGCGCGGTCCACTTCGCCGACGATATGCGACAACTGGTTGAGCCGGCTTGCGGTGTGTCGCTCGCCGTTGCGTATCTGGACCACGCCTGCATTGCAAACGCGAAAGACGTCGTCGTGGTCGTTTGCGGTGGCGCGAGTACGAGCACGGATCTTGTCTCGACCTGGAGGCAGATGATCGCGGCATGATGGGTGTCGAGCCTATCTGCCGCGAGCGCGGGCCTCGTGACGCGTCCCGGTCCGCAACGGCCAGAACGCTGTCGCGCTTGCCGATCGCTGGAGCCCTCCCTCCGCGTTGCGCACTGGTTGAACGTCTTTAATTTCTGGCAAAAAAATCGATCCGTGGTGTTATTTTTGGACTACGAAACGATGTGTTGACAATGCACTGCGCTGAACAGACGAGTATCAGCGCGATTGGATTTACGAAACTAGAAAGGAGTTTCCCGCATGACTCAGTGCGCTAGTTTTACCCTTCCACGTCTTTTTACAACTCAGGAAGAAGACGCTCTATGCGGCCATCGACGTTGGCTTCACGCGAATCCTGAGCTTGCTTTCAAAGAACTCCGGACATCCGACTATGTCACGACCCAGCTCGAATCTTTTGGGCTGACACCTGAACGTGGCCTGGCTGGGACGGGCGTTGTGGCGACTGTTGTGGGCCAGACTGAAGGGCGGTCAGTCGGCCTTCGTGCCGATATGGACGCGCTTCCCGTACTGGAGATGACCGGCCTCGCGCACGGCTCGCGGCATGAGGGGATTATGCATGCCTGCGGTCACGACGGCCATACGGCGATGCTGTTGGGCGCAGCAAAGCTGCTCTCGGAGGATCGGGACTTTCCGGGGAAAATTCATCTGGTTTTCCAGCCGGCGGAAGAGCAGGAGGGCGGCGGAAGGGTGATGGTGGAAGACGGCTTGTTCGACCGTTATCCGATGGATGCCATCTTCGCGATACACAACTGGCCGGGGCTCGCAAAAGGACACGTCGCGGTTATGCCAGGTCCGATGATGGCGAGTTTCGACGTTTTCGATATCACGTTGCGCGGAGCAGGTGGTCATTCGGCAATGCCGCATAAGGTGGACGACGTCGTGGTTTGTGGGAGTGGAATCGTGACTGCTCTTCAGACTATCGTAAGTCGGCGGCTTGACCCAATGCAGTGCGGCGTAATGAGCATCACGCAGGTAAATTCCGGCAGTGCGTACAACGTGCTTGCCGACACTTTTGTCCTGAGAGGATCGTGCCGCACGCTGAGCAGCGCGGTACAGGACGAGATTGAAAGCTCTATGCACAGGATCGTCGGCGGTATTGCGTCCGCCTTCAACATTCACGCGGATGTTCGGTATGAACGGCGCCTTCCCGCCACGATCAATGATCCAAATTGCGCAACCCTGGCAGCGGTGTGTGCGGAACAGCTGTTCGGCTCTGACCGCGTTCACACTGGAATGGTCCCCAGCATGGCGAGCGAAGACTTTTCTTTCATGCTTCAACGGTGCCGAGGCGCCTATCTCTGGCTTGGCATTGGCGAGCAGCACGCACCGCTGCATAGCTCACACTATGATTTTGAAGACGGCGTTATTGCCGACGGCTCCCGTTTGCTGGCAACTCTCGCGTTGACTGCGCTTCGGGAAGGCAAGTAGTCGGGGCCTCAGCGGCCTGACCCTGACCGTTCACGGAAATGGCCGCTCGCCGAGATGCACGAATCGGTACTTTGGAAAATATATCCAAATATTCACAGATACCTAAGGAGACCTAATATGATACCCGTAGTTTCGCAGTATACGAGCGATAGCAAACTAGGTATAAGTGGCCAAGTGCGTATTTATGTGATGGCCTTTTTTCTGGTTCTGGTTGCTGAACTGATTGGCAGTGTGAGCATTCCGGTGGGTCCGGCAAAAATCGTGCTGATGCCGCTTCTTTGGGCATTGCTTCTGGGTGCTGTGTTGAGCTGTAGCAGCAGTCGCCTGAATGGTCCGTTACACATTTCGGAAGCGATGCAAAACTATGCTGGCGCACTCTTGCAACCGGCATTGTTGCTGTTTATCGCGAAGCTAGGGCTCCTGGTCGGAGGCACGCTACCGAAGATCGCTGCGTCCGGATGGGGAATTCTGCTTCAGGAATTTGGACACTTCTTTGGAACGATGGTCTTTGGATTGCCGATTGCGCTTTTGCTCGGCATCAAACGTCAGGCGATTGGAGCGACCTTCTCGGTCGGACGCGAACCCAGTCTGGCAATTATCGGTGAGCGTTTCGGTATGAAATCTCCTGAAGGGCAAGGCGTGCTTGCCGAGTACCTTACCGGTACGGTATTCGGCGCGGTTTTTATTGCCGTTGTCGCAAGCCTCCTGGCAAGCACCAAAATTTTCAATCCCTTAGCGCTGGCCATGGGCGCGGGCGTAGGTTCGGGAAGCATGATGGCCGCTGCCGTCGGCTCAATCGCTTCTCAACAAACGCCGGAAGTAGCGAAAGAGGTCGCTGCGTTTGCTGCGGCGAGCAACCTGATTACAACGACGATCGGCACTTACTTCACGCTTTTCCTCTCGCTTCCATTCACCATTTGGGCGTATAAGCGCCTTGAACCGGTTCTCGGCCGGAAAACCAAGGCAAGTGTCGAGACGAACGTGGATGCGCCGGATAGCGCAGGGCACGAAGAACCCTCTATCGGTTTCCGGACGCAGGTTCTTGTATGGATCATTGTCGGTGCGTTCTCCCTGTTGGGTAACTGGATCAGCACGAAGACTTCACCGCTTGACCCCATGGCACTCGCCGGCATGGCAATCATTGTGGCTGTTGTGCTCTGCGGGTACGTCCTGTATCGACTGACATTCCGCAAACTGCCCGCAGTCATCTGGGTTTCGGTGATTGGCATGCTGCTCACTTTCCCCGAGTTTCCTACGGCAGCACCGATTGTTTCATTGACCGGCAAAATCAATTTCCTCGCTTTTACTACGCCAATCCTCGCGTTCGCCGGGCTTTCCATCGCGAAGAATATGCCGGCGTTTCGTAAGCTCGGCTGGCGCATTGTTGTCGTTTCATTCGCTGCGAACGGTGGGACCTTTATCGGCGCGACTTTGATTGCGCAATTTTTCATGCATTCGACCACATAAAAAGGGCTCTGGCGCAAATGGAAAGCCTGGACGGCCCGAACCGGACATTTCTTATATGGTCGCCTCCCATTTGCAAGGAGATATTTTGCATTCGGCGAGAAGGGTGGTTGCGGACTTATATCCGGACTCGATTGCGGAACATACCCGCCGGCCCCGATGGATTTCGCCGCAAGGATCCTAATCTAAATAACGGACTCGAAGTCCGAGAAATGTCTCAGGCTTGTCCTTGCGCGGTCCAACCTGTCTTGCCATCGCTCAATATCACCTATGCAACCTGGAGTGGGGTTGTATCAGACTGCAATGCTGTTCATGCAGGCGTCGACGTCGGAGGCTGATACGTTCGACCGTACGCAAGTAACGCCCAGATCGTTCGCGCAACCTTGTTAGCCAGCGCGACAGCCACGACGTTCGTGGGTCGTCGGGCGAGCATGTTGCGCATCCGCTCAGGCAGTTGTCGCGAACTGGAGATGACAGATCGGGCGCCGTGGATCAGCAGGGTGCGTAAGTACACGTCTCCGCGTTTGCTGATGCCACCCAACTTCACCTTGCCGCCTGAGCCGTTCTGTCGCGGCACCAACCCGAGATAGGCGGCAAATTCGCGTCCCGACCTGAAGGCGTGCGCGTTGCCGATGACTGCGACAGCTGCGGTGGCGGTAAGTAGTCCCACGCCGGGAATCTCGGAGATGCGACGGCATGCTTCATCGCCGCGACGCCATTCGGTGATGCGCTGCTCAATGCGCTGGATCTGATCGTCGAGTACCAGTAGTCGCGAAATCTGGTCCTGAAGGCTGTCTGTCAACATGGCTGGCAACTGATCCGTGAGGGACGCAAGCGATGCCCTGGCTGCCTCGATTGCTGCGCGCCGGCCCTGTGGCAACACGACACCGAATTCATATAACAGCCCGCGCAGCTGATTGACCTGCATGACCCGGATTCTCACGAGTTGCTGGCGCATCCGATGCAGTGCAAGCATGGCCTGCTGATCTTCCGTCTTGACGGCAACGAAGCGCATGCCGGGTCGCTGAGAAGCCTCCCAGATCGCTGCAGCGTCTGCCGCATCGTTCTTGTTCGATTTGACAAACGGACGGACGAACTGCGCCGCGATCAACTGGACGTTGTGACCGAGCGCGGCCAACTGCCTGGCCCAGTGATGGGCGCTTCCGCAGGCTTCCATGACAACCCTGCATCGGGCACGATTGGCGAAGAACGGTTTGAGCTGGGTGCGCTTCAGTACCTTGCTGTGAACCGTGCCGGTATCAGGTTCAACGAAATGCACTTGGAAGACGCGTTTGGCCAGGTCGATGGCAATGGTCGTGGGTTCCATCAGCTTTCTCCTTAACGGGATGTCCCAACGGAAACGATACTCGGGCTCGACGTCATCGCCAGGGCTGCTGCGACGTCTGGGCGACCGCTAAGGCGGGAGGCGACCATTCCATCTAAAAAGCTCTGACAAGATTTACGTTGATAATTTATCTTATGTAAAATCAATAAAGGACGTGAATCCATGCAGATCAGTTTCGACAAGCCCATGTCCCTTAACCCAGCGACGTTGCGTGGACCGCCGTCCCGTAGCAGATCACTTCTGTGATTCCTCTCGCGATCTCCGTTGCGTCATACCGCATACCGACGATGCCGTTTGCTCCTAAGTCCGCAGCCTGAGCAATCATGCGTTCGTATGCATCTTGTCGCGCTCGCTCACACAGGGACGTGTATAGCGTGATATTGCCTCCGAAGATCGTTTGCAGCGAAGCGCCAAGCGCGCCGACGATGGATCGGGACCGAACGATGATTCCACGAGCGACTCCGAAGGAGCGCTCTATCCTGTGGCCGGGAAGCTCAAACGTCGTCGCAACCATATGTCGTTCTATCATCGTCTTCTCCATTGGGCTTTGAATCCTACCTTGCTCACAGCTTGTGAGTCGAAAGCAGGATGCTTGTCTCCGTATTGGCGATTCCGTCGATCAATCGGATCGCTCCGAGCACGCGGTCAAAGTTCTCCAGCGTGTCGGCTCGCAGCTCCGCGATCATGTCCCAACGTCCATTGGTGCTATGGATGGTCGCCACGTTGGGATGGCCGCGCAGCACCATCATCACCTCTTTCGCTCGATTTCCTTCAACCGCAATCGTCATCAATGCGCGAATCTGATGTGGCTCGGCCGCCGGTTTCAGCCGCACGGTATACCCAACGATTACCCCGCTTTTCTCGAGCCGCATGAGACGGTTTTGCACCGTTGCGCGCGCGACGCGCAAGTGCTTTGCAAGCGTCACCACAGACATGCGAGCGTCCTGGCGCAGCAACGCAATCAACTGTTTGTCGACATCATCGAGATTGACCACCTTCCCCACCGATTTGAATGCCCCAGCAAAGCCAAGCCGCCGCCGAAATGAACAAAACGTCATCGCAAGGTAGCATTTTGCTATTCAATCCGCCAAAACTGCAACCTTTGCCATCTTTTTGTTGGCTCGAGGCACGCGAATAATTCTTCCAGCGTTTTCGACATAGCGACCACCAATAGCCTGGGAGATTCGGCAATGACCTGCTTTCTAGACGTACCCGCAACCTATCGCCTCGTCGCGGACATCGGCGTTCCGCGCTTCCTGACGGAACTCGCCGACACGATTCGCGCCGATTATCTTCGGTGGCAGGAATTCGACAAATCGCCGCGCGTCGCCTGTCATTCGAACGTCGGCGTCATTGAGTTGATGCCGGTCGCGGATTCAAACCTGTTCGCTTTCAAGTACGTGAACGGCCACCCCGTCAATGCAGAACGCGGCATCCATACCGTGATGGCATTTGGCGCGTTGGCGGACGTCGCCACGGGCTACCCGACTTTCCTGTCCGAGCTTACCTTGACCACCGCGTTGCGCACCGCCGCCACGTCGGCGATGGTGGCGAAAGTGCTCGCACGGTCCGACTCTCGCACGATGGCTTTGATCGGCAACGGGGCGCAGAGCGAATTCCAGGCGATCGCCTTTCGCACCCTGCTCGGCATCGAAGAGATCCGCGTGTTCGACGTGGATCCTCGCGCAACCGATAAGCTGACGTCGAATCTCTCGGGGTACCCGCAGTTGCGAGTTGTGCGCGCAAGCTCGACGGCCGACGCCGTGCGTGGGTCCGACATTGTCACAACCGTCACGGCCGACAAGGCGTACGCGACGATCATCACGCCCGACATGATCGAGCCGGGCATGCACCTCAATGCAGTCGGAGGCGACTGCCCAGGAAAGACAGAACTGCACGCTGACGTGCTGCGCATGGCAAGCGTGTTTGTGGAATTTGAGCCGCAGACCCGTATCGAAGGGGACATCCAGCAACTGCCGGGCGACTTCCCGGTAGTCGAATTCTGGCGCGTGCTGCGGGGCGAAGCAGCTGGCCGCGAGCACTCCGATCAGGTCACGGTGTTCGACTCGGTGGGCTTCGCGCTCGAAGACTATTCTGCGCTCCGCTATCTGCACAGTCTCGCACTGGCCCGGAAAGTCGGAACACAGGTCGCGCTGATCCCGCCTTCTGTCGATCCCAAGAACCTGTTCGACACGTTGGCCAGGTCGCGCGAGCAAGCGGACAATTCAATTGTGTTCGATAGCGAGGCCATGGCACTGGGTCGATAAGAAGCGTCGTCGAAACTCGAAACGACATCCACAACATACTCGCTCTGCCCTCACCTACATGAGCACTATTTCGATTCAGGCGCCCAGCGCTGTCGTCGTGATCCGACCGCACCGTTTTTACCCCAATCCAGAAACGGCGGCTGACAATACTTTTCAGCACGCCGGCCACCAGCAGAACCCTACGGCACTTGCCGCCGCCGCGCGCAACGAAGTCACGGAGGCGGCGGCCGTTCTGGAGCGCGCCGGAGTCCGCACACACGTGTTCGACGATCACGGAGAAAACCAGCCCCCCGACTCCGTGTTTCCGAATAACTGGTTTTCAACCCATGCCGGCGGTCATATCGCGCTCTATCCGATGCACTGCACGAACCGCCGGCGCGAGCGACGTGCCGATGTCGTCGAGATGCTCAAGGCGGAATATCGTGTTCAGGACGTGATTGATTACTCAGGACTTGAATACGACGGGGTTTTCCTTGAAGGCACCGGTGCGATGGTGCTGGATCACGTCGCACGGGTGGCCTACACGGCACGTTCGAGGCGCGCGGACCCCGTTGCCCTGGAACGCTTCTGTACGCATTTCAACTTCGAGCCCATGTGTTTCGACACCGCTGATCGCTCCGGTCGTGCCGTGTACCACACCAACGTCATGATGAGCATCGGCACCGAGTTTGCGCTGGTAGGATTTGACTTGATTGCTGATGCGTCGCGTCGCAAGGACATTCAGCAACGACTGCTGGAAAGTGGACGGACCGTGATCGCGCTCGATCACGAACAGATCGATAGCTTTGCCGGCAACGCGCTCGAACTGACGGCAACCGGTGGTCGTCTGCTTGCGTTGTCCGAACGCGCGGCTGAAAGTCTGAGACCACAACAACGCGCACAGATTGAGCGATCCGCGCGGCTACTGCCGCTTCGTGTGCCCACCATTGAAATGGCCGGCGGTTCCGTGCGCTGCATGCTCGCCGGCATCCATCTCGCGCGACGCTAACGCCTGTGAGCGACCCGCCTCAAATACAGCGCTAATCCAGTGATGAACGCGAGCGGCACCGCAACCGGGACGCCGCTCGCGCCAATGCGCTGAAAATGCCTTAGAACGAATGCCTCATCCCGATGCGCACGTCGCTTTGTGTGTTTGATGTCGACGGTGCGAAGCTGTAGCCTATCACCGCATTCACCCCATTTGATGCGCGCAGATAATCGCCGGAAATATACAGGTCGGTACGTTTGGACAGCAGGTAGTGCAGTCCGAGCGATCCCTGGTTCCAGTGATTGCCTTCGAAGCTCGTGTGCTGATAGCCGCCATACAGCAACAGCGCAGGCGTGAAGTTGTACGACGCGCCCGCTTCATAAACCTGCATATGCGAGCTCTGCCCGAAGCCCTTGATCGTCGTGTAGGTGAAATCGCCGGAGAGCATCAGGTTGCCGATCGTGTAGGCCGCGCCAACCGCAAACGCGCCTTGCTTATCCACCGGGAACGACGACGCGCTATACAGATCGGTCACCACGCCGGTGGCCGGGTTGACGGAAACAGTCGGCTGGCCGAGGAAGCTGCGTGTGCCGATCATTGCATACGGGTCGAAGGCGTAGATGCCGTACGGATTGTTCAACTGCGTATACGCCGCGCCCATATTGAACGGACCGTGGTCGTAATGCGCGCCCACGCTCCATGCACTCTTCTGATGGAAGTCGCCGGCGGTGTTGCCAAACGAGTACATGCCGCCGAAGGTGAAGCCTGCAAAATCGCTCGACAGGAATTTCACCGAGTTCGGCAGGCGGTCGCCATTCATACGGTCGAAATCGCCTTGGTGAATCGCGTAGCCGCTCGCCCATGCGGAGATGTTGTACAGATAGACGAATTCCTCGGTCATATCGAGTTGGTTGCCGAGCGAGAAAGTCCCCCATGCGTTTTTGATGCCGACATAAGCCTGTCGTCCGAATTCAGCACCGCCGAATCCCAATTGCCCGTTGCCCAAATGAAAACCCGATTCAAGCACGAAGACGGCTTGCAAGCCGCCTCCGAGATCTTCCACACCTTTGAAGCCGATCCGGTTGCCGTACGAAATGCCGTCGTCGAATTTGAACTGATGTGCACCGCCGGCATTGTTCACATAGGTGATGCCGGCGTCCAGAATCCCGTACAGGGTGACGCTGCTTTGCGCATAGGCCGCCGTTGGCGCACATATCGCGCCTGCCGCGAGGGCGAGTCCCGAAAGGCTGACGGCATGTCTCTTCTTCATCTAATTCTCCCCTGCTCTTTGCCTGCGTATTTCGTTGGATAAAGCGATCCCTGCCGCGCGCTGTATTCCAACGCGCGGCGCTTCTCGCATGACGGGCAGTTCGAAATCGGCTAAGACTGATTGAAACGAATTGAAGCTGGCTAAAGTCGACTATGGCTGATCGAAGCTATCGGCAATGCATACGAAAATCTGTCTTGCCTGTATCGACGCATCAAGAATACGGGTCCAGATTTATACGGATTCGACCGGATGCGACATAAATCTGTCGGGTAGCGACCTCGTGGTTAGGAATGCAGGCGTTATTTCATCCCGAGTGCGGTTTGCACCGCGTGCAGACCGTTGGCGCCGCTCGCGGTATTCACGCCGTCGAGCCACGTCTTCAGCAATTCCGGGTGACGCTTGAGCGCTTCCGTGGCTGCCGCATCGACGGCGGTTTTCTTCTCCAGCACCTCGGTGATCACACCGTTTTCCAGATCGACATTGAACGTGAGTTGCCTGAACAGGCGGCCGACATTCGGGCACTGCTCAGCGTATCCGCTGCGCGCAACCGTATTGACCGTGGCGCCGCCGTAGTTCGGCCCGAAGTACTTGTCGCCGCCGTCAAGGTAGCTCAGTTTGAATTTCGTATTCATCAGATGCGGCTCCCACGCGAGGAACACGATCCATTTCTTCTCGCGGACTGCTCGCTCAACCTGCGTAAGCATGCCGGTCTCGCTCGATTCGACCAGCTTCCAGCTGCCGAGGCCGTACGCCTTGTCATCGACCATCTTCTTGATGTTCTGATTGGCCGGCGCCCCAGGCTCGATGCCATAGATCTTGCTGTCGAACTTGTCGGCGTTTTTTGCAAGGTCCGCGAACGAATGCACACCGGCAGCCGCCACGTAATCGGGAACCGCGAGTGTGAACTTCGCATTGCTCAGATTCGAATGCACGACCTCGATCGATTTTTCATCTTCGAGCGGCTTGACGATCGGCGCTTGCGCCGGCATCCAGTTGCCGAGAAACACGTCGACCTGCCCTTTCTTCAAGCCCTGATAGGTGATCGGCACCGACAGGTTCGCCACGTTCTGCCGGTAGCCAAGCGCCTTCAACAGGACACCGGTCATCGCATTGGTCGCGTCGATGTCAGTCCAGCCGGGCCCGGCCATGTTGACCTGCGTACAGGACTGTGGTTCGGCGGCCGCGGCAAAAGTGGTCGCCGCGCATAGCAGCGCTACGCCGGCTACAGCCTGTTTGAAGAGCTTTTTCATCATGTCGGCTTCCTGTGGGTGGGATGAATCGCAAACGGACGTATCAACGCGCGACGGCCGGAAAACGCGCCATTGCTTCGAGCGTGTCGAGATCGATGTGATTGCGCATGTAGCGCTGGCTTGCATCGACAAACGGTTGCCAGTCCCATGACGCGACCGTGCCTTGCGTGGTGGCCTTGAAATGGAAACGGCGGCGGCGCTGACTTTCCAGTACTTCATTGTGCAGTGCCACGAGGTTCCAGCGCTGTGCGATCTCCTCGCGCAGCGCTACGACCTGTGCTGCATGTTCGGGGTGAGCGGCGAGGTTGTCTCGTTCCAGCGGGTCCGCTTCGACGTCATAGAGCTGGTCAGGATCGGCTGGCGTGTGAATGAATTTGAAGCGTCCGCGCCGCAGCATCACGATCGGCGCGATAGCGCCTTCGGCCAGATATTCGCCGACCGCTTCGTCGTGGCCGCCTCGGTTGCCTTCATTCCCGAGCAGGTGAGCAAGGAGACTTTGCCCATCGAGTGAATCGGGCCACGCGGCGGGTGCTTCGCCGCGCGCTATTTCCACGAGCGTGGGCAGCAGATCGAGATGCGAGACCGACTCGCGCACGCGATGCGCGTCGAATTGCTGCGGCGCATGCACGATCAGCGGCACACGGCAGCCTCCTTCGAAGAACGTCATCTTGTACCAGAGGCCCCGCTCGCCGAGCATCTCGCCGTGATCGGACGTCACGACGATAACGGTGTCTTTGGCGAGCCCGGACTGTTCGAGCGCCTCGATGATCGCGCCGAACTGGTCGTCGACGTAAGAGATCGCGCCGTAATAAGCCCGTCGTGCATTGCGAATCTGCTGGTCGGTCGGCGGTGTGCGGTCGGTTTCGCAGACGTGCCTCAAGCGCCTGGAGTGCGGATCGGCTTCATCGAACGAATCGCGATGCGCGGGCATGTCGATGTCTTCGTCTGCATACATGTCCCAGTATTTCCGCGGAATCGCGTACGGGTCGTGCGGATGCGTCAGCGAGGCGACCATGCAGAACGGCCGCGCATCCTTGCCGGCGTGTCGTTCACGCGCGATATCGAAAAGCTTCTGGCGCGTGGTGAACGTGACTTCGTCGTCGAAGTCGAGCTGATTCGTGCGCACGCAGGGACCTGCGTCGATCACCGAACTCATGTTGTGATACCACGTGGGACGCGTTTCGAAATCGCTCCAGTCAGGCGTCCAGCCGAAATCGGCGGGATAGATATCTGTGGTCAGCCGCTCTTCGAATCCATGCAACTGGTCGGCGCCGCAGAAATGCATTTTGCCGGACAGGATCGTGCGATACCCTTCGGCGCGGAGATAATGCGCGAACGTCAGCGTTTGCGATGGAAATTCCGCTGCATTGTCGTAGGCGCCGATCGCGGACGGCAGCTTGCCCGACAAGAAAGAGAAACGCGACGGCGCGCACAGCGGACTTGCGCAATACGCCGATTCGAATACCACGCCCTGCTTCGCGAGGCGATCCAGATTGGGGGTTTTCGTCAGACGGTGTCCGTACGCGGCAAGCGCGAATGGAGTCATCTGGTCAGCCATCAGGATGAGAATATTCTGTTTCGTTTCAAGCATTGGAGCGCGCCTCGAATAGAATCGCACATGTCGGTGCAGGTATCGTTGCATGCGGGATAGCTGACGTGCCGGTCCCGCGTTGAGCACCACTATTGCCGTCCAATTCGCCGCTGTGAAGACGGTAAATCGTTATGTGCCTATAAGGGGGACTTATGTCGAGGCAGGATCGCTTGCCGCCGATGCAGGCGTTGACGATGTTCGAATCCGCCGCGCGCCTGGCGAGCTTCACGGCTGCGGCGCGCGAACTGGGTTCGACGCAACCGGCGGTCAGCCAGCGCGTCGTGCAACTCGAAGAAGCACTCGGCGCGCCGCTATTCGAGCGCGGCCATCGCGGCGTCACGCTGACGGAAGACGGCGTACACCTCTTCGAAGCCGTACGTAGCGCGCTCGACACCATTCGCCTCGCCACCGCCCAAATCCGCGCGCGGCGTACGCCGCAAACCCTCACGCTCTCCACCGATTTCGGTTTCGCGACCTATTGGCTGATGCCGCGCCTGTCTCAGTTCAAGGCGCTGATGCCGGACGTCGATGTGAAAATCATCACGTCGCAGAACGTATTCGACCCATCGCACGATCAGGCTGACATTGCGATTGCCTTCGGCGATGAGAACGCGGACTGGACCGCGCGCGGTGCACTCAAGTTATTTCCCGAGCGCGTGACACCGGTGTGCAGTCCGGCTTTTCTCGCGGCGCATCCGCAGTTGCGTACACCGTCAGACCTGATGACCTTGCCCCTGCTGCATCTCGAACCCACCCAGCCGGCGCGCTGGCTCTCGTGGGCCGACTGGTTCGGAGCCCACAGTCTGGACGCGCCCGCCGCGCATCGCGGCATCACGTTCAACAGTTTTACCCTCGTGGCCCACGCGGCGATCATGGGCCAAGGCGTTGCGCTCGGCTGGGCGCCTTTGGTGGACGAGCTCCTCGCCACCGGGCAACTCGTCGAACCGTTCGATACGCCCGTGGTTACCGAGCGCGGCTATCTACTCGTCACCCAGCGCGCGGCCACGCCAGCGGTCAGCGCATTCCGCCAATGGCTGCTCGGCGAATGCGGACTCGACGCCGAATGAGCGCCTGACGCTCTCATTCCAGCGCGACGGCGGTTAGCTTCTATCCGCATGTCGCGCTGATTTGCTCTACTGCGATGATGCATGCCGCGTCCCGCGGCGTTGCCCTATCGCTTAAGTGGAGAGCGCATGTCCGCCGATTCCCGTCCCGATCAACTGGTTCTCACTGTCGCGTGTCCGAGCGCGGCGGGCCAGGTTGCCGCCGTCGTCGGCTTTCTCGACCGGCATCATTGCTATATCGACGAGTTGACCGTTTTCGACGACGACCTTAGCGAACGCTTCTTCGTACGTTGCGTGTTTCATGGTGTCGACACCAACGAGACCCTGCGTATAACGGCACTCAAGCGCGAGTTCGAACCGATCGCCGAGCGCTTTCGGATGACATGGGCAATGCACGACGTCGGCAGGCGTCCGAAGGTGCTGATCATGGTGTCGAAACTCGAACACTGTCTCGCCGATCTGCTGTTCCGCTGGCGCATGGGAGAACTGAAGATGGATATTGTCGGCATCGGCTCGAACCATCGCGATCTCGAACCCCTCGCGCAACAGCACGGCTTGCCGTTCCATCATCTGCCGGTCAGCGCCGATACGAAGCCGCAACAGGAGGCGCGCCTGCTCGATCTGTTTGAGACGTCGGGCGCTGAATTGATGATCCTGGCGCGCTACATGCAGATTCTCTCCGGCGAAACGAGCCGTGCGCTCGCGGCCCGCGCGATCAACATCCACCATTCGTTTCTGCCCGGCTTCAAGGGCGCGAAGCCCTATCACCAGGCCCACGCGCGCGGCGTGAAATTGATCGGTGCAACCGCGCATTTCGTCACGGACGATCTCGACGAAGGTCCGATCATCGAGCAGGTCGTGGAGCGTGTCGATCACTCATATAGCCCGGACCGGCTGCTTGCCACGGGCCGCGACGTCGAATGCATCACGTTGGCGCGGGCGGTGAAGGCGTTTATCGAGCGGCGGGTGTTCATCAACGGTGACCGCACTGTGGTCCTGCAATAAAAAAACGCCGCTTGAAAGCGGCGTTTCCTTAAGAAAGTTGCCGCAATAAAACGCGGCAACGCATTCACACGAAGTACTCCGTCACTTCACCCAGCTATCCACCCGATCGCCATGCGCGCTAATCCACGCATCGGCAGCGGCAGTCGGCTTCTCGCCGTTTTGCGTGGCCAGCATCACACTGTCGATCTCGCCCGGCTTCCATTGGAACTTCTTGAGGAACGCAACCACCGGCGGCGCCTTCTTCTCCAGTTCAGGATTCACGACGCTATCCACGTGCTCCGCATCGCCGAACACTTTCTTCGGGTCATCGAGGAATTTGAGCTTGTACTTCGCGAACATCCAGTGCGGCTTCCAGCCGGTCACGATGATCGGCTTGCTAGCGGCTTCCGAGCGCGCCAGTTCCGCCGTCATCGCACTGCCCGAGCTCGGCATCAACGTGTAGTCGAGCCCGTATGCCTTGATCGCTTCGCTGGTTTTTTGCATCACACCCGCGCCGGCGTCGATACCGACAATGCGTGAGCCGAACTCGGTCTTTTTCGCTTCCAGATCGCCGACGCTCTTCACGTCCGCACTGTCCGGCACGATCAAACCGATCTTCGCGTCATTGAAGTTCGGACCCAGGTCGACGACCTTATCCTTGAAGTTGTTCCAGTAAGCGCCGTGCGTGACCGGCAGCCACGCGGACAGCGTCGCGTCGAGATCGCCACGCGCCACGCCTTGCCACATCACACCGGCCGCGACCGGCACGAGTTGCACCTGATAGCCGAGGCGCTTTTCGATCACGCGCGCGGCTACGTTCGACGTTGCGACGCTGTCGTCCCAACCTTCCACGTAGCCGATCTTGATAGTCGGCTTGGTATCGGCCGACACACCTACGCTGCTTGCCGCCAGCGCCGCGCTCAAGGCGCTCAGCACAAGTATCTTTTTGATCAGTCTCATCGCCGTTCTCCCGTTCGCCGTTCAAACTACCCATTGAGCATTTAGAATCGCTAACCAGAATTGCCGGGTAACGTTGTTTTACGACATGCAGTTGTCCGCATGCGACCTCACCCGCCGGCGCGGGCCCAGTTCTTGTCTTACTTATCCACTACGAGGTCGCTCAAAGGCCTGCTGCAGCACAGCAGGACCATGCCCTGGTCGATTTCGCGTTGACGGATGCCGCCGGCGTGTTTCATGGCGACTTCACCAGACACCAGCTTCACCTTGCAGGTGCCGCACATGCCCTGCGTGCATGAAGACGGCAGCCGCACGCCGGCTTTCTTCGCCGCGTCGAGTACATGCTGGCTGCTGCCGCATTCTATCTCCCGATTGCTTTTGGCGAAGCTTACCTTGAACGTCGTATCGGTTTCGACCGGCACCCGCGCCGGTGCGAATCCGGCCGCCTGTTCACGCGTATCGACAAAGCGCTCCGCAGTGTCTGTCGACGCCTGCAATGCATCCGCGACATGCACCGTCGTCAATTGCGCGGCCACTTCGCCGATCGTCTCGAACGAGAAGCTCTCCTCGTGATAATGGCTGCGATCGAAACCGCCTTCGTCGAGCAGATTGCGCACTGCTTGCATGTATGGCGCAGGGCCACACGTGAAAATTTCGCGTTCCAAAAAGTCCGGTGCGATCAGCTTGAGCAAGGGCAACGTCAGAAAGCCGGTCACACCAGGCCAATTTGTGCGTGATCCAAGCCGCTCGCAAACGAACGCCGTACGGAAATTGGCCTGATTCGACGCGATCAGATCGAGTTCGCGCGCGAAGATGATGTCGTCCGGCGTGCGGGCACTATGCACGAATACGATATCGCTATCTTCGCCCAGCTCATGATGCGCGCGGCTCATCGACATGAGCGGCGTCACGCCCGAACCCGCCGACAAGAACAGAAACTTACGCGCTGGATGCCGCGCACAGGTGAACTCGCCCGATGGCCCCAGCACACGAACCTGCGCACCGGCATGCAGATTGTCGTGCAGCCAGTTCGACACCTTGCCGCCCGGCACGCGTTTCACGGTGATGGAGATCGTGTGCGGCCGCGTGGGCGGCGACGAGATCGTATAGCAGCGATTCACCGCTTCGCCGTCGATCTCGAGCTCCAGCGTAATGAACTGCCCCGGCTCGAACACGAACGCGCGTTCGGATGGCGCGCGAAAGAAAAAACTCTTTACGTCGTGGGTTTCCTGGCGGACCAGACAGCACACCAGGGTGTCGTCGGTATCGCTGTTCCAGCGCGCCGGCAAACTCTCCCAGAACCGCGGCTGCGTGACTCGGCTTAAAGTCTCACGGCTTAAAGTCGCGCGGCTTGAAGTCTCGCGGTTTGGATCCGGCTCGGCGCTGAGCTGAAACGTCGCCTGATCGCGCATCATCATTTTCTCCCGCTCCTGGTTGCGGCGTCGCGCTCAGCGCATGAAGGACACGACTTTTTCGCCGTGCGAAGCCAGCGCATCGCCGGCGTCATGGTTTTGGGGCGCATTGCCGTAATCCGCAATCCGGCCGATATACCACTCGCAGAACTTCTCGACGAGGCCTTCGGTGAACGGCGAGTAGGGACCCGGTTCGTAGGCGCTGCTGGTCGCGCCGCGTTGCGAGTACTCGACGAGCGCACGGTCCTGGTCGTTGGTTGCGCGCCACACGGCCGTGAGATTGTTCACGTCGTAATCGATGCCTTCACGCGCGTCCTTGTGAACGAGCCATTTGGTACGCACCAGCGTTTTTCCTGCCGACAGCGGAATCACGGAGAAGCTGACGATGTGGTCACTCATGAAGTGATGCCATGAGTTCGGCTGCGTCCAGAACGAGAGGCCGCCGAGATCGGCCTGCTCGAAACCGCCGAGCAGCTTCTTCGATGCAACCTTCGCGTCCAGGGTCTGCGATTCGCCGTCGCGATCGAGCGGCAGGCGCTGCGTACGGAAACCGGTGACGAGATCGGCGAGCCGTTCGATTTCCACCGACGGCAGCTTCATCGCCTCCCACTGCGCGGTGCGTCGCACAACGGTCTCCTCGAACGCGGCCATGCCTTCTTCGTTGGCGGGCGTGCGCTGATAGCCGAAACCGTATTCGTAGAGCGAAATCGTCAGCTCGGGATGGTTCGCGACGCAGTGATAGCACTCGCGATTGTTCTCCATCGTGAGCTTCCAGTTGCCTTCCTCGATGATATCGATCGACGCCGCCACCTTGCAGCTGGCGAGATCGTGCGGCAACAGATACGGTTCCATCGAGGCGCGCATCACGGCGAAGTCGGCAGGCGGTTCGTCGGCGAGACAGATAAAGATCAAGCCGGCCAGATTCTGGAGATGCACCGCCTTCAGGCTGTGCTTGCAGCGGTCGAACTGCTCGCCCATGTGCTCGGCGAACATCAGGTCGCCGTTCAGGTTGTAGGTCCAACTGTGATACGGGCAGACAATATTGCCGAGCGAGCCCTTTTCCGTATTGCACAGGCGCGAGCCGCGATGGCGGCACACGTTATGGAACGCCCGCACTTGCATGTCGTCGTCGCGCACGATCAGGATTGAATCGTGGCCGATCTGCACCGTGATGTAGTCGCCCGGTTCCGGCACGTCCGGTTCCACCGCGACCTGAATCCAGTGCTTGCGGAAAATCACCTCCATGTCGAGCGCAAAGATATCCTCGCTCGTATAGAACGGCGCTTCCAGCGTGTGATTCTTCTTGCGGCGTTCGATCATTGCGCGAACGTCTGCCGAAACTTTCATTGTGTGCTCCGTTGCATGTCACGTCTGGCGCCGCGCCAGGCCCTCCTGGTCGCATGCTGGCCCGAACCGGAAATCAGTAATCCACGAGTTGATGCTCGCGCAAATACGCGAGGATCACTTGTGCTTTTTCGACGGAACTCCCTTCAATTACGACGCTGCCGCCGCGGCTTTCGGTCGTCGTCGCCGAGAGCATGCGTGCGTGGCCGGAGCGCTTCTCCGCGGCGGCGAGACGCACCGGTTTGGCAGTCGCGGGACGGGTCGTCCAGACGAGGTCGTCGGGTTTGGCGGGCTGGCCGCCGGCTTGCGTCCCGACCGGGCGGATCGCGCCTTCGCGCAGCCTTGCGTAGGCGTAGCTCGGCGACGCGTTGGCCATCGGATGCACGGCGATCAAAGCGGGCAACTGCACTTCGACGCGCCGGCGCAACCCCTTCGGCATGAATTGCCGAACTTCGGCGCAGCCGTCGCGAAGCGTCAGATCGACCGCTGCGCCGACCAGGGGAATATCCAGCGCACAGGCGACGCGATACGGCAGCATGCCGGTGTCGAACGCGCCTTCCGCGCGGGTGCCGGTCAAGACAACGTCGTAGCCGCGCAGACGGATAGCGAGCGGCGCTACTGCATCGCCCTGCAATTCAGGCGTTGCAGGTACGTCCAGCACCTCGACCGAGCGCGCGCCGAGCGCGAGATATTCCTTGAGCGCAGGATTCGACGGATCGCCCGCGTGTAAAACGTCGAGCGTCGCGCCGTGAGTTTTGGCGAGCGAGAGCGCCATCGTCAGCGCGGCGGCGTCGTTGCGGCTGTAGCGTGCGGTGCCGCTGACCGGATGGCGCCCAATGGAAACCAGGACAGCGATTTTCATGCGAGGGCTCCTTCCGCGATAGCCGTTGAATTCAATAGCGCGGCGCCGGTGCCGCGTGCCGTGCGCGCAGCCGCCGCGGCTTCGTTCAGCGCCGCGATGGTTTCCTGCGCGTCGGCAATGACGGTCAGATTCGCGCGCTTGGCGATCGGTGCGCTGGCGTCGAGATTCACGGCGATCACATGACGGCAATCCTTGATCCCTTGCAGATGCTGGACTGCGCCGGAAATGCCGAACGCGATATAGACGCTGGCTTCTACGGTCTTGCCGGTGGCGCCGATCTGTTTGTCGCGGGTGAATTTTCCGTCGTCCACGGCGACGCGGCTCGCGCCGATCGCCGCGCCTAAGGTGACAGCTAGACGCTCGAACGCTGGGACATCGCTCACGCCGTTGCCCGCGGAAACGATGAAATCCGCTTCTTCGAGTGCGAGCTGGGCGGCGTCGATTTCCTCGATGCCCAGATCGCGCACGATGCCCTTCGAAAAAGCCGGTTCGCCATCGAAACGCCACACGACCCGCTCGCCCGCGCCGACAAACGGCAACTTCGAATCGACGGCATTCGGAGCAAGCAGAACGACCTCGGGCAGTGAGCGCGCGGCGAACGCCGTATTCGCCCGGATATAAGCCGCGACGTGCGCCGCATCGATCTCGACGACATGCGTCGCGACGCTCGCGTTCGCGGCTGCCGCATAACGGCGGCCGAGGTCGCCGTCGCCGGTGGCGTTGTCGGGCAGGAAAATGTGCACCGGTGCATAAGCCGCGACGCACGCTGCCAGTGCGTTCAATTCGTCGACCGGGGCGAACTTGCGGCGGTCGAATATCGGCAACTCGATCAGCTTGTCGGCGCCGAGCGCGGCAGCGTCGCCAGTGAACTCGCCCAATACCAACAGCACGACTTCGGTCGTCGCCTCCGCGATCAGCGCAGCGGCGGCCAAGGTCTGACGCGCATGATCGTCCAGCGCGCCGCGATCCGCGTGCGCGGCGACCAGCAGCGAGCGCTGCGGCGTTGCTGTCGTGCGGCGCGGCTTCGCGTGCTCGCGATGCGCGGACGAGCCCGGCGCCGCGAATTCCATCGAGCCCGCCGAGCCCGTCATGCCGAGCGTGATGCGCTTGAGCCCGTCGGCTGTGATGGTGAACGGCCGGCGCGGATCGATTCGTTTGGGATTATTCATCGCGTTACTCCAGCGCCGCTGCAACCAGTTCGGCCACGTCCAGGACTTCCGGACGCGGGCCGACCACGCCTTCGAGCATCGCCGTGCAATTCGGGCAGCCCACCGCCACGATCTCGGCGCCGATCGAGCGCGCGTCGTCGATCCGGATATCCGGAATGCGCCGCTTACCCGGGATATCGGTCAACGGCGCACCGCCGCCGCCGCCGCAGCAACGTCCGCGCATGCCGTTGCGTTCCATCTCGACCACCTTGATGCCGATGGTCTTCAGCAAACGGCGCGGCGCTTCCGTCTCACCGTTATAGCGGCCCAGATAGCACGGGTCGTGATACGTGACCTTGCGATCGGCGAACGCGGCGACTGCCCGCGGCGTCAGCTTGCCGCTAGCGACCAGTTCTTCGATCAGCGCCGTGTGATGCTGCACCTCATAGAAGCCGCCGAGCGCGCGATACTCGTTGCGCAGGCTGTGCATCACGTGCGGATCGGCGGTAACGATCTTGCGGAACGCGTACTGCGACAGCGTGCCGATCAACTGCTGGGCGAGTTGCTGAAAAGTGGCTTCGTCGCCAAGACGCCGTGCCGTATCGCCCGTATCGGTTTCGACGCCGCCGAGCACCGCGTAGTCGATTCCCGCGCGGTTCAGCACCTTGACCAGTGCACGCAACGTGCGCTGATAGCGCATGTCGAACGCGCCTTCGCCGGCGATCAGCAGCACGTCCACCGGACGTCCCGGTTGCGCGACCTGCACTTGCAGATCGACCGCCCAGTCGTAACGCGCGCCGATGTCGTAGCCGTTCGAGCTGCCGGTCTCGCGCAGATTCGCCAGCGTGATCGGGCCCTTGCCGGGTACATTGCCTTCGACCAACGTCTGATTGCGCCGCATGTCGACGATCGCGTCGACGTGTTCAATCAACATCGGGCATTCCTGCACGCAGGCGCGGCAGGTGGTGCAGGACCACAGCGTGTCGGCTTCGATCAGGCTCGACACGAGCGGCTTACCCGGTGCCCCGCCATGCTTGCCGACCGGAATGCCAGGCGTCGGGCTGCCGGCGTAAGCCTCGTCCGTGCCGCCAACCATACCGGTGACGAGATCCTGAATCAGCTTCTTCGGATTCAGCGGCTGACCCGCGGCAAACGCGGGACACGCCGCTTCGCACTTGCCGCACTGCACGCAGGCGTCGAAGCTCAGCAACTGGTTCCAGCGAAACTCGACCGGCTTGCCGACGCCATATTCCTTCGCGTCGAGCACGGGCGTCTTCAGCGCGGTCGGCGGCACGACGTCATTGTCGTTACGCTCGGCAAAACGCTCCTGACGCGGATGAAACGCGAGGTGCAGCAGACCGGCGAGCGCATGCTTCATCGGACCGCCGCGCGCCGCGCCGAATGTCATCGTGAACGCGCCGACTGCGATCAGCAACGCGACAATAATGGCCAGCGCACCCGACATCGCCGCAGCAGGCAGCGCGATGAACAGCGCCAAACCGAGCGCGAACGACCCAAGCAGCAAGGGCAGATGATCCCAAGGTCCACGCGAAAGCCGCGCCGGCACCGCCTTCGCGCCATGCCGCCGACGCCAGACGAATACCGCGCCGACCAGCATCACGAGCGCCGCCAGGAAAATCAGCTTGTCGAGCCAGGGCGAATAGATCGCGAGACCGTAGTTGACGAACACCAGCGCCATCGCGAGGATCGCACCACCGGCGGTCGCCACGTGCGTCTTCGCGATGTACGGGTCCCGTGCAACCACATGATGCAGATCGACAAAATAGCGCTTCGGAATCGACAGCAAATTGGTCCAGCCATACGCGCCTGCCGCCGTGGCGCGGCCTTCGCGCCAGTAAGCGGCGCGCTTCGCGAGCGCGAAAGCGAGACCCGCCACCGACAACCACAGCAGGACGGTGATGACAAACACGGGGCTCATCGTCAGAAATCCTTGCAAAGGCGCAGCGCGTCGTAGATCGCGCCGTGAATGTTGTGCATGGAAATGCAGTCGCCGACGCGGAACAGCAAGAACCGGCCGTTGCCGAGTTCTTCGCTCAACGAGGGTTGCGGTTCGGACGCGAAGAGCTTGTGCACGTCCACCTGGCCGCGATTCACCGATTCAGGCTTGAGTGTCCAGTAGAGCGCGTCGTTCGGCGTGCTGCCGTTCTCGATCACCACCTGATCGACCGCGCGTTCTTCCTGCTCTTCCGTGTACTCGTTGCGGATCACGGCGATCTTCTTGCCGTCTTCCTCGTAGACCTTGTCGAGCCAGTAGTTCGGCGTGTGAATCACGCCTTGCGCATAGAGGCGGCGGTAGAAGATCGGGAATGTCGTGCCGCCGACGTCGTCCGCGACCTTCACGTCCGGCGTCACGATCTCGACGTTCGAGCCGCGGCTCGACATGAAATCCGCGACGCCTGCGCCGGCATGCGTGCTGACGCCGTCATAAACCAGAACGTCCTTGCCCGGCTCGACCTTGCCCGAAAGTACGTCCCATGAACTGACCGCGAGACCTTCTTCGACGCCCCATGCCGCCACTTGCGACGTGAACGACGAACCGCCGGTTGCGAGCACGACGATGTCCGGTTTCTCGGCCATGATGGTTTTTTCGTCTGCTGCGACGCCAAGACGGCGATCGACGCCGAGGCGCTTCGTCTCCATGTCGAACCAGCGCACGATGCCCGCCATCTGTTCGCGCTGCGGCGCTTTTGCCGCCAGCATGATCTGGCCGCCGACGTAGTCGTTCTTCTCGAACAGCACCACATCGTGCCCGCGCGATCTGGCGACGCGGGCCGCTTCCAGTCCCGCCGGACCCGCGCCGACCACGACCACCTTGCGCTTCGGTCCACGCGTTTTGGCGATCACGTGCGGCATGGTTTCTTCACGCGACGTCGCGGCGTTCTGCACGCAAAGCACGTCGAGCCCGTTGTACTGGCGGTCGATGCAATAGTTCGCGCCGACACACTGCTTGATCTCGTCTTCGCGGCCGTCGCGGATCTTGATGACCATATGCGGATCGGCGATCTGCGCGCGCGTCATGCCCACCAGATCGACCATGCCGCTCGCGAGCAAACGCTCGGCCTGCCCTGCATCGCGGATGCTTTGCGCGTGCATCACCGGCAGCTTCACCACTGACTTGATACCGGCCGCGAGATGCACGAACGGCTCGGGCGGCAACGCCATAGGCGGCATGCAGTTGGCCAGCGTGTTGTGCGTATCCGCGCCGGAACCGATCACGCCCAGGTAATCGATCAAGCCGGTTTCGCTCATCGCCTGGGCGATCTCTTTTAGCTGTTCGTGATCGAGACCGTCTTCATGGAATTCGTCGCCGCACATACGCAGGCCGATGCAGAAATCCGCACCCACTGCTTCGCGCACCGCCTTCAAGACTTCCGTGCCGAAACGCAGACGGTTTTCGAGCGAGCCGCCCCATTCGTCCGTGCGAAAATTCGTGCGCGGGCTCCAGAACTGATCGATCAGATGCTGGTGCGCCGCCGAGATTTCAATGCCGTCCATACCGGCGTCTTTCACGCGCTTTGCGGCCGCCGCAAAGTCCGAAATGATGCGGCGAATCTCTTCTACTTCAATGATCTTCGCGTTACCGCGGTGCACCGGCTCGCGCACGCCGGAGGGCGACATCAGATGCGGCCAATGCTCGCCATGAAACGCCGAACGGCGGCCCATGTGGGTGGCCTGAATCATGATCTTCGCGCCGTGGCGATGCATCGCTTCGGCGAGCCGCGCGAGTGGATCGATGATCTTGTCGGTGGAGAGATTGACCGACTTCCACCAGCCTTGCGGACTATCGATCGACACCGGGCTCGAGCCGCCGCACACCGCGAGGCCGACGCCGCCCTTCGCCTTCTCTTCGTAGTAGCGGATATAACGGTCGCCGGGCAAACCGCCCGGCTCCGCATACACCTCCGCGTGCGCGGTGCTGACGATGCGGTTGCGCAAGGTCAGCTGGTTGAGCGTGAGAGGCTTGAAAAGGTTCGGGTAACGCATCGCGATCGACCTCGGAATGGATAGGCTTATGGCGCGTATTCGTGCGCTTTTACGACGCGAGCGGCGACACTTCGAACACGCAGTGATCGTGGCCTTCAGCCGCGCATCGCGCTTCTTTCGAATGGGACGGCGGACCCTTGCGTGTGGAATCGGGCGCGGTGTCGTTGACCCAGTCCATCGCGCCCGCAAACCAGCCGGCGAACATGTAGCAAAGCTTGCCCTCCTTGCCCGGCTGCGCGAGTACGAACGACGAGTGATGCAATTCGATCCGCGCACGCGAGCTTGAAGGATCCGACTCGATGATGCTAAAGATGCCCCAGCCGCGCTGCGACAAGCGGTTCAGGTAATGCTCAAACACCGCCATGCCGGCAATGCCATGCTGCTTCGCTTCCTTATCGCACCAGAAATACGCGGACTTGTAGCCGGCCTTGTAGAGAATCTCGGCATACGTGTCGAGGCCAAGCGCTTCCTCGACGGCGGTGTGGTTGTTCGTGAAGAAGTGACGCGGCACGTACAGCATCGGCAGCGCGTCAGTGGTCCAGACGCCGGTGTTCGGATCGACGTCGATAGGCAGTTGGGGTTGCATAGGGGCTCCGTTTCTTATGGGGTAACGTTCAATAAGTGCGAGGGCGTGGAAGTCAAACCTTCCAGACTTCGCCGAATACCCGCACCCAGTTCTCGCCCATGATCTTCTTGATGCGCGTCTCGCTCCAGCCGGCGCGTTCCATCGCGGCCGTCAGGTTCGGGAACTCGCCGATCGTGCGAATGCCTTCCGGATTCACCACCTTGCCGAAGTTCGTCAGTTGGCGATAACGGCCCTTGTCGTGCGTGATCCAGTCGAAGAACTCGGTGCTATAGCCTTGCGTGAAGTCCGTACCGATACCGACCTGGTCTTCGCCGATCAGATTCACCACGTATTCGATCGCCTCGATATAGTCTTCAACCGTCGCATCCGGGCCGCGCTTGAGGAACGGCGCGAACATCGTCACGCCGACAAAGCCGCCCGCATCGGCGATCTCTTTCAGTTGCTCATCGCTCTTGTTGCGCGGATGCTCTTTCAGCCCCGACGGACAGCAATGCGAGTAGCACACCGGCTTGTTCGAAGCCGCGATGGCTTCCGAAGAAGTCTTGCCACCCACATGCGAGAGATCGACCATGATGCCGACGCGGTTCATCTCCTGAATCACTTCGCGGCCATAACCCGAGAGGCCGCCGTCGCGCTCATAGCAGCCCGTGCCGACCAGATTCTGCGTGTTGTAGCAAAGCTGGACCACGTTCACGCCGAGGTCCTTGAAGGCTTCGATATAGCCGAGGTTGTCTTCGAACGCATGGGCGTTCTGAAAGCCGAAAATGATGCCGGTCTTGTTCTCTTTCTTCGCGCGGAAAATGTCGTCGGTGGTGCGCACCAGCGTGAGAATCTCGCCGTATTCGCGGATCTGCTGCTTCATCTCGGCGATGTTGTCGACGGTCTTCTGGAAACTCTCCCAGACCGACACCGTGCAGTTCACCGCGGTCACGCCACCCTTGCGCATATCCTCGAACACCGAGCGTTCGAACTTGGAAATGTTCAGACCGTCGATGATGATGCTGTTGTCGTGCAGAGTGCTCATCGTTTGCTCCAGGCGTTCTCAGTAGATGGGAAAGCGTTCGCACAGCGCGAAAATCTCGCGGCGCACGCGTTGTTCGGTTGCGGCATGGCCTTCGGGGTGGTCGCGCAGTGCATCGAGCACCTCGACGATCAGCCGCCCGATTTCGCGGAATTCGCCGATGCCGAAGCCGCGCGTCGTACCGGCCGGCGTGCCGAGGCGAACGCCGGACGTGACAGTCGGCTTCTCAGTGTCGAAAGGAATGCCGTTCTTGTTGCAGGTGATGCCCGCGCGTTCCAGCGCCTGCTCGACCTGATTGCCTTTAAGACCCTTGGGCCGGAGATCGACCAGCAGCAGATGGTTGTCGGTGCCCCCCGTGACCAGATCGACGCCGCCCGCCTTCAACACTTCGCCCAGCGCCTGCGCGTTGGCGAGCACGTTGTCGATGTAGGTCTTGAAGCCCGGTTGCAGCGCCTCGCCGAACGCGACTGCCTTGCCGGCGATCACGTGCATCAGCGGGCCGCCCTGCAAGCCTGGAAACACGGCCGAGTTGATCTTCCTGGCGATGTCTTCGTCATTCGTCAGCACAAAGCCGCCGCGCGGCCCGCGCAAGGTCTTGTGCGTGGTCGACGTGACGACGTGCGCGTGCTCGATCGGATTCTGGTGACGCCCCGCCGCGATCACGCCCGCGATGTGCGCCATGTCCACCATCAGCTTCGCACCCACGCCGTCGGCGATCGCACGCAGCCGTGCGAAGTCCAGCGCACGCGGATAAGCCGAGAAGCCGGCGATCAGCAGCGCGGGTTTATGCTGCTGCGCGAGCTCCTCGATCTGCGCGTAATCGATCAGCATCGTGTCGCGATTGACGCCGTACTGCACCGCGTTAAACCACTTTCCCGACATCGCCGGCTTGGCGCCATGGGTCAGGTGGCCGCCCGCGTCGAGCGACATGCCGAGCACCGTGTCGCCCGGCTTCACCAGCGCGAGCATGACCGCGCCGTTGGCCTGCGCGCCGGAATGCGGCTGCACGTTGGCAAACTTCGCGTTGAACAGTTGCTTGATGCGATCGAGCGCCAGCGTTTCGATCACGTCGGCATATTCGCAACCGCCGTAATAGCGTTTGCCCGGATATCCTTCCGCGTACTTGTTGGTCAGCACCGAGCCCTGCGCTTCGAGCACCGCGCGCGACACGATGTTTTCCGACGCGATCAATTCGACTTGCGACTGCTGGCGCTCCAGCTCTTTCAAAAGGGCGCCGCGCACCGGCGCGTCGCGCGTGGCCAGCGATTCTTCGAAGAAAGGATTCGGGTTCGACATGAAAGGTCCTGGGGTCGTTGACGATGGGCCGGAAGCGCCTATTAAGCGGGCCATGAGGCGGGCTTTGAAGCGGGCTTTGAAGCCCTGCCGCCACCGGTCTGCATTGCGTCTATTCTTGACGTTCGCCTCGCGCGTCAATTTACGAATTCAGACGTGTTCTTTGCCTTTTCCGCCATCCGCGTCCTTTTTCGACAAGTCGGCGACGCGCATTTCGAACGATCGTTGTCCTTTCCCGTTCATGCTGCACCGCAGTTGAGCGGAGCGCGCGGTTCAGGTGCGTGTGCGGACCGCGACGACTCCGTTCTGGTGCTGTATGTTTAGCTATCCAACCTGATTGATGGGGAACCGAGGGTTTAGCCTGATGGCACGGTAGTTGCGCTAGTCCGCAAAATTGCATGAGCCGCCGCTCCCCACGACGACGCGAAATTACAGATTCGAAGGAATCATTCCTCCCATGTCCACCGATCGCACGGCGTCGCTGTCGCATTTCGCATTCATGCCGGTTCCGAACTTCACAATGATCGCGTTCACCAATGCGATCGAAGTCCTCCGCATGGCGAACTACCTGACAGGACAAACGCTTTACCGCTGGTCGATCGTGAGCCCCGAAGGCGGCCCGGTGGCGGCGAGCAATGGCCTGTCGGTCGACACGGGTCCGGTTGAATGCGTGGGCCAACCGGATATCGTGTTCGTGGTCGGCGGTATCGACGTGCAGCGCGCCACCACCCCCGCCCATCTTTCCGCGTTGCGCCGTTTCGCTCGCACGGGCAGCGTGCTCGGCAGCCTGTGCACCGGCACCTATGCGCTGGCGCGCGCCGGATTGCTGGCCGGTTATGCGTGCGCGATTCACTGGGAGAACATGTCGGCGCTCAAGGAAGAGTTTCCCGACACGCGCTTTCTGAAAGAACTGTTCGTGATCGATCGCGATCGCGTCACCTGCACGGGCGGCGTGGCACCGCTCGACATGATGCTCAACCTGATCGCACCGCGCGTCGGCACGGCACGGGTCACGCAGATCGCCGAGCAGTTCATCGTCGAACATGTCCGCGATACGAGTGCACAACAGAAAATGCCGCTGGTGGCGCGGCTCGGTTCGGCCAACAAGTCGCTCTTCGAAGTGATCTCGCTGATGGAGAACAACATCGAAGAGCCGCTCTCACGCGAAGAACTCGCGCGCCTCGCGGGCATGTCGCAGCGGCAGTTGCAGCGCCTGTTTCGGGAGCATCTGGGCATGACGCCGACGCATTACTATCTGACGCTGCGTTTGCGCCGCGCGCGCGAGTTGCTGCTGCAGACCGACATGTCGATCATGCATATCACCATGGCTTGCGGCTTCCAGTCGGCTTGCCACTTCTCGAAGAGCTATCGCGACGCATTCGGCACGGCGCCCACGCGCGAACGGCGCAAGCAGGCGCCGTCGCTGGCCACGGCGCCTGTGCTGGCGGCTTGATCCGCGAGCGCGGTCCCTTGGCGCCTCAAGCCGCCTTCAACAGCCCGTGCGGATCGATCACGAACTTCCTCGGCGCGCCACCGTCGAACTGCCGATAACCGTCCGGCGCTTCATCGAGCGACACGACGGTCACGTTCACGATATCCGCAATCGGCAGCCGGTCCCACAAGATCGCCTGCATGAGATTCTGGTTGTATTTCATCACCGGCGTCTGCCCCGTATGGAACGAGTGCGACTTGGCCCAGCCGAGGCCGAAGCGGATGCTCAGGCTGCCCTTGCGAGCGGCAGCATCGGTGGCACCCGGATCGTCCGTCACGTAAAGGCCCGGAATGCCGATCGCGCCCGCGGCCCGCGTGATTTCCATCAGCGAATTGAGCACCGTGGCCGGCGCTTCTTCGTGCTGGCCGCTGCTGCCGTGGCCGTGCGCCTCGAAGCCGACGCAGTCCACCGCGCAATCCACCTCGGGCCTGCCGAGAATCTGTTCGATCTGCTCGCCGAGCGTGGCGTCCTTCGAAAGATCGATGGTCTGGAAACCCATCTTGCGCGCATGCGCGAGGCGCGCCTCGTTCATATCGCCGACGATCGTGCAAGCCGCGCCCAGCAGGCGCGCTGAAGCCGCCGCCGCCATCCCCACCGGCCCTGCGCCTGCAATATAGACCGTGGCGCCGGGTTTCACACCCGCCATCACCGCACCGTGATAACCGGTCGGGAGAATGTCGGACAAGCACGTGAGGTCGCGGATTTTCGACATCGCCTGGGCGCGGTCGGGGAATTTCAGCAGATTGAAGTCGGCGTACGGCACCATCACGTACTCGGCCTGCCCGCCGATCCAGCCGCCCATGTCGACATAGCCATAAGCCCCCCCGGCGCGCGACGGATTCACGTTCAGGCACACGCCGGTATGCTGCGCCTTGCAGGTCGGGCAGCGTCCGCAGGCCACGTTGAACGGCACGGACACCAGATCGCCGATCTTGAGCGTTTCGACGTCGCGACCCATCTCGATCACCTCGCCGGTGATCTCGTGACCGAGTACCAGACCGACCTCGGCGGTCGTGCGGCCGCGCACCATGTGCTGATCGGAGCCGCAAATATTCGTGCTCACCACTTTCAGGATCACGCCGTGGCCGATCGACCGGCCACGCGGATCGACCATCTTCGGATAGTCGATCGACTGCACTTCCACCTTGCCCTGCCCTAGATACACGACGCCGCGATTGCTGCTCATTTGTCTGTCTCCATGTTTCGTGAGCGGCGCGCGCCTGATCCGACCTCGTCGAACTCGCGCGCCGTTTAACGAGCGTAGCGCCCACTGAAACAAAGGACATGTACCCAACGCGACACCGGTTTGGCCGGAACCGACACGCGCGGCGCAACCCGCGCGCACGCTGATGCAACCCGGCTTTTATTGATTGACCGATCAATATAAAAAAACTACGATGCCTCATCGAATACCTGGGTGGCTGGGCCCTCGCCTGCTGCCCCTCGCACCATGCCCAAACTTGGAATGCGCGAAATCCGCCGCGCACAGTTGATCGACGCCACGTTGCTGACCATCGACCAAACCGGTCTCGCGGGCGCGACGCTCGCTTCGGTCGCGCAGCGCGCGAGCATTTCCACCGGCATCGTCAGCCACTATTTCGGCGACAAGGACGGCTTGCTCGAGGCCACCATGCGCCACGTGCTGCGCGATCTGTGGCAAGCCACATCAAGGCGGCGCCGCGCGGCAAAGGCGGATCCGCGCTCGAAACTGCGCGCGGTCGTCGCAGCGAATTTCGACACCGGGCAGACCAGCAGCCCGGTGATGAAAACGTGGCTCGCGTTCTGGTCCGAGAGCATGCACAAGCCGCCATTGCGGCGGCTGCAATACGTGAACACGCGCCGGTTGAACTCGAACCTGTGCGCGGATTTTTCGAAAGCGCTGCCGCGCCCGGCGGCGCGCCGGGCGGCGAGCGGCCTGGCGGCGCTGATCGACGGACTGTGGCTGCGCGGCGCGTTGTCCGGTGAACCCTTCGATACGAAGGCGGCGCTGCGCGTGGCGAACGAATACATCGATCTGGTCCTGAAAGCCGGCAACTAGACCAGCGAGATTTTAGAAAGGAGCAAGTCATGGCGGTATTCGCAACGCAACGTCTCTATATCGGCGGCGGCTACGTCGACGCGACCGGCGCAGAGACCTTCGACACGCTCGACCCCGCCACCGGCGAAACGCTCGCAACGGTGCAGCAGGCGTCGGCGGCCGACGTCGATCGCGCCGTGCAATCCGCGCGTGCCGGACAACGCGAGTGGGCCGCGCTGACAGCGATGCAGCGCTCGCGCATTCTGCGTCGCGCCGTCGAGATCCTGCGCGAACGCAACGACGAACTCGCCGCGCTCGAAACGCGCGACACCGGCAAGCCGATCGCGGAGACCCAGGCGGTCGATATCGTCACCGGCGCGGACGTGATCGAGTACTACGCGGGGCTTGCCACCGCCATCGAAGGGCAGCAGATTCCATTGCGCCCGTCGTCGTTCGTTTATACGCGGCGCGAACCGCTGGGCGTGTGCGCGGGCATCGGTGCGTGGAATTACCCGATCCAGATCGCGTGCTGGAAGTCTGCTCCGGCACTGGCAGCGGGCAACGCGATGATCTTCAAACCGAGTGAAATCACCCCGTTGTCGGCTTTAAAGCTCGCCGGGATTTATACCGAAGCCGGCGTGCCGGCCGGCGTGTTCAATGTCGTGCAAGGCGACGGACGTGTCGGTGCGATGCTCGCCGCGCATCCGGACATCGAGAAGATTTCGTTCACGGGCGGTGTGGAAACAGGCAAGAAGGTGATGTCGCTTGCGGGCGCCTCGTCGCTGAAAGAAGTGACCATGGAGCTGGGCGGCAAGTCGCCCTTGCTGGTTTTCGACGACGCCAATCTCGAGCGCGCCGCCGACATCGCGATGAGCGCCAACTTCTTCAGCTCCGGCCAGGTCTGCACCAACGGTACGCGCGTGTTCGTGCAACGCAGCGTTGCCGAGCGATTAGAAGCGCTGGTACTGGAGCGTGTCAAGCGGATTCGCGTCGGCGCACCCACCGAGGCCAACACCAACTTCGGCCCGCTGGTAAGCGCCGCGCAATTGCAGAAGGTACTCGGCTACATTGAAAGCGGCGTGCAGGAAGGTGCGCGGCTTGTTGCCGGCGGCAAGCGGATTACCGAGGGCCACTTCGGCAACGGCCAGTACGTCGAGCCGACGGTTTTCAGCGGCTGCCACGACGATATGCGCATCGTGCGCGAGGAAATCTTCGGCCCGGTGATGAGCATCCTCGTGTTCGACACCGAAGACGAAGCCATCTCTCGTGCGAATCACACCGCCTACGGTCTTGCCGCGGGTGTCGTGACCGAGAACCTGGCGCGGGCGCATCGCGTGATCCATCGCCTGGAAGCGGGTATCTGCTGGATCAACACGTGGGGCGAATCGCCGGCGGAAATGCCGGTGGGCGGCTATAAGCAATCGGGTGTCGGCCGTGAGAACGGCATCACCACACTCGAACATTACACACGCATCAAGTCCGTGCAGGTCGAACTCGGCCCGTATCAACCGGTGTTCTAAGGAGTGGCGGCGATGGCTTCGAACGAATACGACTACATCATCGTGGGCGCGGGTTCCGCGGGCAACGTGCTCGCCTCGCGCCTGACCGAAGACGCGGACGTGACCGTGCTGCTCCTCGAAGCAGGCGGCCCCGACTACCGTTTCGACTTCCGCACGCAGATGCCGGCGGCCCTCGCCTATCCGCTGCAAGGACGGCGCTATAACTGGGCGTACGAAACGGACCCCGAGCCGCATATGAACAACCGGCGCATGGAATGCGGCCGTGGCAAGGGGCTGGGCGGTTCGTCGCTGATCAACGGCATGTGCTACATCCGCGGCAATGCACTCGATTACGACGGCTGGGCCGGGCGTCCTGGGCTGGAAAACTGGACCTATCTGGATTGCCTGCCGTACTTCCGCAAAGCCGAAACACGCGACGCGGGTGCGAACGCATACCACGGTGGCGACGGTCCGGTGCATGTGACGACCAGCAAGCCCGGCAACAATCCCTTGTTCGCCGCCATGGTCGAAGCCGGCGTGCAGGCCGGTTTCCCACGCACCGACGATCTGAACGGCTATCAGCAAGAAGGGTTCGGCCCGATGGACCGCACGGTCACGGCGAACGGCAGACGCGCCAGCACCGCGCGCGGCTATCTGGATCGTGCGAAAGCGCGTCCGAATCTGACCATCGTGACGCATGCCGTGACCGATCGCGTACTGTTCTCGGGCAAGCGTGCGATTGGCGCCGCGTATCTGCATCAGGGCAACGCGGTGACCGCGCATGCACGCCGCGAAGTGCTGGTATGCAGCGGCGCGATTGCGTCGCCGCAATTGCTGCAACGCTCGGGTGTCGGCCGCTCGACATGGCTGCGCGAACTCGACGTTCCGCTCGTACACGATCTGCCGGGCGTCGGCGAAAACCTGCAAGACCATCTGGAGATGTACATCCAGTACGAATGCAAGGAGCCGGTTTCGCTTTATCCGGCGCTGCAATGGTGGAATCAACCTGCGATCGGACTTGAATGGATGCTGCGCGGCACGGGTATCGGCGCGAGCAACCAGTTCGAGGCGGGCGGCTTCATCCGCACCCGCGATGAGGACCTGTGGCCGAACATCCAGTATCACTTCCTGCCCGTCGCGATTAACTATAACGGCTCGAACGCGATCAGGATGCACGGCTTCCAGGCGCACGTCGGTTCGATGCGTTCGCCTAGCCGTGGCCGTGTGAAGCTCACGTCACGCGACCCTGGCGCGCATCCGGGCATTCTGTTCAACTACATGGCCGACCCGCTCGACTGGCGGGAATTCCGTGACGGAATCCGCATTACGCGCGAGATCATGCGCCAGCCGGCGCTCGATCGTTACCGCGGGCGTGAGTTGAATCCGGGCGCGGAGTTGACGACGGACGAACAGCTCGATGCGTTCGTGCGCATGCGCGCGGAGACCGCGTTTCATCCGTCGTGCTCGTGCAAGATGGGCTATGACGACATGGCTGTGGTCGATAGCGAGGGACGCGTGCATGGGCTCGACGCGCTGCGCGTGGTCGATGCGTCGATCATGCCGCAGATCACCACGGGCAATCTGAACGCGCCGACGATCATGCTCGCGGAGAAGATTGCGGATCGGATTCGTGGGCGGGATGCGCTGGCGCGGGTGGAGACGCCGTATTTTGTCGCGAATGGGGTGGCGTCGAGGAGACGCGAGGCCACGGCGGTTTGAGTTACGATCTAAAACAGCATGCGTCGCAGCTTACTGACCGCCATCTTCACCGGCTTCGGAGAACGGTAACGAAACTGTCGGCGAAAACGTCGGGCAATGCCGCAAGTTGCCTCGATGGATAGTCAATTACTTTCTCGCCATTGCTGTCAGACAGTTGCCAAGGCGCTGTACCGGATCTCTGGCAACCCCGCATCGCTGGCCTGCTACTGCAGCTCGCCTAGTCGTGCTCAGATAAGTCACACGCCTCTCTCAATTCGACATCCAGGCTCACGAGAGACTTGATCCATCAATGATCGACTGCGTCATGGTCCACGATCGCACTGCCGAGTTCTGACCGGAGTTAAGGATGATCATCGTCGTTCCGTGGCCGGACGGCGGCCCTATTAGAGCCTATTGATTAGGCAGGTTTGTGAAGACGTGTTGTGACGTCGCAGTTTCCGATTTTTCCTATTTTGATTTCTGATCTCCCGCTGCAGTGTCGCGACAACTACGTTTTTCTAACGACACACATAAAAGGAGATTCATGAAACCAAAAGACTCGTTTCATTGGCAGGCTGGCTACGTGGGGCGCCTACTCGTGGCGTTCATTTTGCTGCCAGTTGCATTCAGTGCAAATGCAGACGACTGCTTCACGCTTTACTCAAAGTCTGGCGCGACCCCGGGGACAAAAAGCTGCCGACTTGATGTGACCAGCAACACGCCTGGCGGCATGGGCAACTACGCGTGCATAAACGATCTTGCGCTGATTGACCAGTGGTGTTCAATCCCCGCTACCGACGAACCGGAAAAGAGTTGTCCTGTCGCGGACCCCATCTACCCTGGCAGTGGCGCGGTAACGTCGACGGAGACCGACTTCGTTAGCGGCGACGATATCCCGTTGCAGTTCACGCGTACTTACCGATCCAAACCACTCGCAAAAAATGTCAATGCGTTGGGACCGGCTTGGTTCCATAGCTGGCAGCGCAACCTGGGGCTGGCCAATGCGAATAGCGGCAGTTCGTCAAAGGTTCTCGCGTATCGCGAGAACGGTGAACCAGTCACCTTCAACTGGTCAGCCGGCACGTGGCGAACAGCTGGATTTACAGGCCTTGCGCTCGCGCAAAACGGATCGGGCTGGACGCTCACTGACCTTCGCACAGAAACCGTCGAATCATATTCCGCGCAAGGTATGCTGCTCTCGGAAAGCACGAAGACCGGATTTTCCCGGACACTGACCTACGACGCTTCGGGTCTGCTGACGACGATCACCCAGCATGCGGCAGGCACAAACGCGAACAAGGACCTCACGCTTCGTCTCGATTACGACGACAAGCGCCGGCTGTCACGCCTGAATGATCCGCTCAGCGGCATGACGCAGTACGGGTACGACGCAAACGGCAATCTTGTGTCGGTAACCTGGCCGGATGGCTATGTGCACCGGTATGTCTACGACGACACCCGTTTCAAGAATGCGCTGACCGGTGAAATCGACGAGTCGGGTAACCGCATTGCAACCTGGACCTACGACGCGCAGGGCCGCGCGGTGGCCGTCAGCCATCCGGACGCGGGGCACAACGTGCAGTTCGCCTATCAGACCGGCTCGACAGTGATCACCGATAGCAGACGTGCCACCACGCTGAATCTCTCGTCAATCGGCGGCATGCTGCGGTCGACGGGAAGCACGTCACCGGCGGGCAACACCAGCACGGCATGGGACGCTTCGGGCAACCTGCTGAAGGACGCGGATGCAAGTGGCGCCACCTCCGAATACAGCTACGACGACACGGGAAGACCGGTTCGCGCGACAGTAAAAAGTGCGTCCGGTACGTCGGTCTCCACGATCCGCTACGCCGACGCAACGAGTCTGCGGCCGTCGATGATCGCGTCGCCGAGGCTAATTCAGTCATTCGTCTACGATGCAAGCGGCAACACCACGGGAATCGCTGAAACACCGACCAGCGACGCGACCGGCGCCAGTGGCTTTGATGCGCCAAGGGCCGTCGGCGTAACGATGTCCTACGGGATGACGTATGACGCCACGAACCGGCTCACGTTCGCGCAGCAGATGGCCGATGGGAAGGTCGCAGGGCAGTGGGTGGTCACGCGGGATGCGACGGGGAACGTCTTCTCGATTTATCCGGTAGAAGAAAACGTTGCAAGCGAGGCCATTTCGCGCGATGCCGCGCATCGTGTCCTGTACGGTTACAATCCGACCGGCGATTTCTATCTGCGCTACGACCGACGCGGGCGCATTGACCTCTTCAAGTTCAATGAGTACGCGAGTCCGGTGAATGGTGGTGTCCGACGCGTGTTCAAGGTCAGGTTCGACTATTCGCCGGACGGTCAGGTCGTGTACCGTATTGGTACGGTTGCAAGGAACGGCAGCGTTCTCGACCTGAATGACGGCACGGATATTCCGATCAGTAGCGACGAGATCGATCAGTGGATTGATAACTATAACTACGGCGATTCACCGGTAGGACCGCCCGCTAACCTGCAAGGGGGGCGTCAGCTTCTACTGGCTGGCTCTGCCGTAGGCGCGAGGACCGTTTGTAGGAGCTGTCATTTCTCAGTGGGGCTGATCGACGGCGCGGCGCGTGGAATCGCTTTTGTCTGGCGACTCGCGCAAAACCCGGCGGTCAGGTATGGGATCGGTCAGGGGGCAAGAAAGACTGCGGAAAACTGGGAGCGCATCAAGGAGATGTGCAAACCAGTTGCGGAGACGGAGGTTGATGGGATCCCGCCGGGGCGCATCACATCGGAATACACTGACATCACAACGGGCGGTAGCATTCGCAACATCCGAACCGACGTCGGCAAGGCAGAGTTTGAAGCGAACCTCTTAGAAAGTGGCTATGTACAGTCTCTTAGTAAAGATGGCAAAGCAGACATCTTTGCAAAGGATGGTGCAAGGTACACCGTCAGGGACGACTCGAACGCTGGATATCCCACTGCCGAATATGTGCCGCCCGGCGCGTCACGTGGCACCATCAAGATACGGCTTCCAAAATGAGCAAACCAGACTTCATCACCGATTTGGCTATCTTTCTTCCGCTATGGGAGCGTGCGCACGCGGGCCGGGAAAAGCTGGCTGGAGCTTCGTCCGCCGAATTGCTTTATTTTGATTCTGTTGATATTTCGACGCAGAGATTCTTTGAACTTATACGAGCGTTGCTCGCCTTCAAAGATGCGAGCGATTTTGCCACGTTAGTGCTGAAGCCAGACCCGTTTAGCTATTTTCATTTCCACTTTCATAAGTACCCTGGCTTCGTACATCGTGCCGAACACTCCGACGACGACTTCTTCGAATCTTGGCAAAAAGACCCGGGCGACAGCCCTGCGGACTGTCTGTGGGCCAATTCTGAGCGATATGCGGTCCTGCCAATTCCCGGAGAATGGTTCGTTTATGCGGACAGAAAATGGGAAATGGGCGTGCTATCGGGGCCGCCTGATATCGTTGCGTTTGCCCGTAGCTTCTATCCGTTTTTTTTCGATCCTGGCGAGGAGTTCATAATTGTTAAGTAGCCGAAGCTAGATCAGGGCTTTCGTCCAACGCGGAAACGACGTAACGGATTGTGTCGTTTCCGCATACCATGTAGGCCGACACAGCCGCCGGGTATCATCACCTTCGCGCGCAGTCCGGCCATCGCCAGTCTACCTTGCTGGCATCGGCAGCACGACGCCTACCACGTAAGGACGGATCAGCGAGCCCAAGCGGCCGATCACCGACGTAAAACCTGAGCCGGTTGCCCGCGCGCCGGTGCCATACAACTCGGGCGTGTACGTATAGAGCACCGCCTACATCGCAAACAGAAAGAACTGCATCGCAAGGCCCGCGCAGATCAGCAGCGTCGGCGTTTGCGCGTGCAGCGCGGTTTGCCCGTAGATATAGGCCATCACCGCAAAGATGAATCCGAGCCTTACGGTCGCAGCCGCGCACGCGCAGCGTCAACAATGCGCGCGAGCGTCTCCGCACTCAGCCGTGCGGCGATTTTCTCAACGTAGTCATGATGTCGCGGCAGTAGCGGTGCACCTAGCTGCTGCGCGAGGAGATAGCGGATCAGCGCGATGCGCCGGTGCCGCAACACGATGCTTTGATCAAGCAGCGCGAGCGCGGCATAGGCATCGCGTTGCTGGCACACGCGCTCGGTGAGACGCGCGGTGGCTATGCGTGTGGACGTCATCTCAATCAAAGGCACGAAGCGCCGCGCGCGGTGCGTGAAAACACCGCTCGCCGCGCCTCACGACATCAGCGGCTCGGCCGCGTCGAGCATGATCTTGACGAAATAATCCGCGAAGCTGCGGCGCACCACGATATCGAAACTATCCGCGCCGGTGGGCAGCAATGTCATCGACGCCTTGAAATAGTGGCTCTGCGCGCATTGCCCAGCGCCGAATAGCTTCGGATGCAAGTCCAGCGGGCAACCTCGCGCCAGCACTTCACGCGTACGCGTGCCCGTGATTTCGAGCACCGTATAACCGCTGCCGATATCCACCGCCGAAGCAAACACGCCGGCAAACGCTGCACCGAGCTTCGCCTGCAGCGGCGCGGTACGTGTCGCGTCGTGCGCGGTGGCAGAGCGTACCAGCCATTCATCGGGACCGAGCCACAGCATGTCGTAACCATTGCCGCGGGCAATCGTATTCGCTTTCTCCGGCGGCCGGCAGCCAATCACGCTCTCCACTGCCCGTACGAACGCTGCGTCACGCGTATCGCCACGCACGTTCACGAGTTCCAGAAACGGCCGCTCGCTCAACCGGAAAGCCGCCGACGCCGTCGCCTGATGTTTCTTCAGCAGTGCGTCCGCACCCACCAGCGGCGACTCCTGCCACGCGCCCGCTTTCCCGCCGACAGCGCGATCCACGACCGGCGGCGTCCCTCTGGTTTCATTCCACATGTTGACGTGCTCCTTCGCTGTCGTAGAACACCGAACTGGTGACCTTGGCCGCAATCTGCTTGCCGCTGGCGAGCGGAATCGTGACCGTTTCGCCGATCTTGTCGAGACCGCCCTTCACGACCGCCATCGCAATCGAGCGCTTCAGGATCGGGCTGTAGTAGCTCGACGTGACGTGGCCGAGCATCGGCGCGGTATCGCCCTGAAAGGGACCGGCGACAATCTGCGAGCCCTCGGGAATCACGAACGACGGATCGTCCGAGAGCAACCCGACCAGTTGCTTGCGCCCTGCCTGCGCCGTGTCGGTGCGGGTCAGGGAACGCTTGCCGAGAAAATCCTTCGACTTCGCGACCAGCCCGCCCATGCCGAGGTCGTACGGCGTCATCGAGCCGTCCGTATCCTGGCCGACGATGATGTAACCCTTCTCCGCCCGCAGCACGTGCATCGTTTCCGTGCCGTATGGCGTGATATCGAATTCCGCGCCTGCCGCGATCAGTGCTTCCCACACCGCGCGTCCAACATTCGCGGGCACGTTCACCTCATACGCAAGTTCGCCGGAGAAGCTGATGCGCATCACGCGCGAGGCCGCGCCGGCCACGGTGCCTTCGCGATAGCTCATGAACGGGAACGCCGCATTCGCGAAGTCGATGTCGTGGCACACCTTCTGCAAGACCTTGCGACTGTTCGGACCAACCACGGCGAAGGTTGCCCAATGATCCGTCACTGACGCGAGCCGCACGCGCATGTCCGGCCACTCGGTTTGCAGCCAGCGTTCGAGCCACGTCAGCACGCGTGCCGCGCCGCCGGTGGTGGTGGTCATCATGTAGTGCTGGTCGGCGAGGCGCACGGTCACGCCGTCGTCGAAGATCATGCCGTTTTCGTCGAGCATCAGGCCGTAGCGGCACTTGCCGATTTCCAGCTTGCTCCACGGATTCGTATAGACCCAGTTCAGCAGTTTCGCCGCATCGGGGCCCTGAATGTCGATCTTGCCGAGCGTCGAGGCGTCGAGAATGCCGACGCTCGTACGCACCGCCAACGACTCACGCGCGACCGCTGCATGCATGTCTTCGCCGGTCTTCGGGTAGTACCACGGACGCTTCCAGTTGCCGACGTCCTCGAACGCCGCGCCGTTCTCCACGTGCCATTCGTGCACCGCCGTCTTGCGTACCGGATCGAGAAACTCGCCGAGTTCGCGGCCGGCAAACGTGCCGAACGTAACCGGCGTGTAGTTCGGACGGAACGTCGTCGTACCGGTCTCCGGAATCGTCTTGCCGAGCGCCTGCGCGAGAATTGCCATACCGTTGATGTTGCCGAGCTTGCCCTGATCGGTGCCGAAGCCCATCGCCGTATAACGCTTCACGTGCTCGACCGATTCGAAACCCTCACGCGCCGCCAGAAAAATGTCGGCCGCCGAGACGTCGTTCTGGAAGTCGATGAACTGCTTCGGCCCACGCGTCGCGAGTTCGCGGCCGCCGACGAGCCACAGCGGTTGCATCTTCGCCTCCGTAATCTCCGCCACCTGCACCGGATTCGGCCGCGCAACACTATGGCCGACCGCGCGGGCCGCTTCGACTCCGGCATCGACCGCGAGGCGAATACCTCGTCCCAACGTGAAATCGCCGGCGCACGCGCCGATGCTCGTCTCCGCCTGCATCGCCTTGCCCGGCACGAAGCAGGCCTTGTCGTCATGCCAGTGCGCCTTGCCGCCCGACTGGGCGAACAGGTGCAGCACCGGGCTCCAGCCGCCGGACATCGCCAGCAGATCGCACGGCAGTTCACCCTGGCTTGCACCGATCTGTCCGTTCGAATACGACGCCACGTCCACCGACGCAACATGCAGCTTGCCGTGCGCGGCCGTAATGGCCACGCCGTTCATGACCTTGACGCCGTAGCGCCGTGCGAGTGCGGGCAACGTCCCCTTCGACTCACCAGCACGCGGATCGACCACGGTCACCTGAGCGCCCGCTGCCTTCAGGTCGAGCGCGCACTGATAACCGTCATCGTTATTCGTGAACACCACGGCGTTGCGGCCCGGCAGCACAGCATAGCGATGCAGATACGTCGAGACGGCCGAAGCCATCATCACGCCGGGGAGGTCGTTGTTGCCGAACACGATCGGCCGCTCATGCGCACCGGTGGCGAGAATCACGCGCTTCGCGCGAATCTTCCACATTAGTTCGCGCGTACCCTTCCTCTGCGACACAGGCAGATGCTCTGTGAGCCGCTGCGTGACGGTAATGAGGTTATGGTCCTGATAACCGAATGCGGTGCTGCGGCACAGGATCTTCACATCGGGCATCTGCCGCAACTCGTCTTCGATCTTGTGGACCCATTGCAGCGCGGGTTTGCCGTCGATCTCCGCCCGGCACGACAGCAGCGAGCCGCCGAGTTCCGGCTGATCGTCGATTAGCGTCACGCGCGCGCCCGACAATGCCGCCGCATGCGCGGCAGCCAACCCCGTGGGGCCGCCGCCGACCACCAGCACGTCACAATGCGCGAAGCACTTGTCGTAGCGGTCCGCGTCGGTTTGCTCGGGCGCCTTGCCGAGACCGGCTGCATCGCGGATCACTTCTTCATACTTCGGCCAGAACTTGCGCGGCCACATGAAGGTCTTGTAGTAGAAGCCCGCCGGAATGAAGCGCGCGAACTTCTGGTTGATCGCCATGCGGTCTCTTTCGATGCTCGGCTTCGCGTTCACACTGGTTGCGACGAGCCCCTGATACAACTCGACCTCCGTTGCTCGCGCATTCGGCACCGTGTAAGCGCCGGTTTCGAGCTGCACGATCGCATTCGGCTCTTCCACACCCGCCGTCACGATGCCGCGCGGCCGGTGATACTTCCAGCTGCGCGCCACAAAGTGCACGCCATTCGCAAGCAGCGCGGACGCAAGCGTGTCGCCCTGATGGCCCTGATACTTGCGGCCGTTGAACGTGAAGCTCAGTACGATCGCGCGGTTGATGCGCCCGCCGCTGGGGAGTCGGTCTTTCTGGCTCATGGTGCCTTACCCTCGTGTGCCTTGTCTTGTGCTTTTGCCTCGTTGCTGTCCAGCGCGAGCAGCGGACGCTCGAACGTCTCGTAGCCCTGAATCTCGTAGCTCACCGTGTCGCGCTGCGCCTTGAACCAGCGGCGGCATCCTTGCGTGTGCAACCATTGCTCGCGATGCACGCCACGCGGATTCTTGCGCATGAACAGGTAGTCGCCCCATTCCTTGTCGGTGAGCTTGTCGGTGTCGAGCGGACGCGCAATGTCCGCCTCGCCGCCGCAGGAAAATTCGGTTTCGGCGCGTGGCCCGCACCACGGGCATTCGATCAGCAGCATCTGGTTCTCCGTCAGCGTTAATGGGCAACAGCGGCAGCGCCGTGTTCATCGATCAGATGACCGGTGTAGAAACGGTCGAGCGAGAACGGCGCGTTCAGCGGATGCGGCTCGTCCCTCGCGATCGTGTGCGCATAGGCCCAGCCGGAACCCGGCGTCGCCTTAAAGCCGCCAGTGCCCCAGCCGCAATTGAAATAAAGGCCCTTCACGTCGGTCTTGCTGATGATCGGGCACGCATCCGGCGACACGTCGACGATGCCGCCCCACTGGCGATTCATCCGCACCCGCGAGAACACCGGAAACATTTCGACGATTGCTTCGAGCGTGCCTTCGATAATGTGGAAACTGCCGCGCTGCCCGAAGCCGGTGTATTGATCGACGCCCGCGCCGATCACCAGATCGCCCTTGTCGGACTGGCTGATATACGCATGCACGGCGTTCGACATCACCACTGTATTGACGACCGGCTTGATCGGCTCGGACACCAATGCCTGCAACGGATGGCTCTCCAAAGGCAGCCGTATGCCGGCCATATCGGCGAGCGTGGACGTATTGCCCGCCGCAACCACCGCGACTTTCTTCGCCTTGATGAAACCCTTCGTGGTGTCCACGCCGACCACCTGGCTGCCGTCACGGCGAATCCCCGTGACCTGACAGTTCTGCACGATATCGACCCCCGCCTGATCCGCGCCGCGCGCAAAACCCCACGCAACCGCGTCATGCCGGGCCACGCCGCCACGCCGTTGAATCGACGCACCCAGCACCGGATAACGGCTGTTCAGATTGATGGTCGGCTCGATTTCCTTGATCTGCGCCGGCGTGAGGAATTCGGCGTCGACGCCGTTCAGCCGGTTCGCATTCACGCGCCGTTCGGTGTCGCGCACGTCCTGCAGCGTGTGCGCGAGGTTCATCACGCCGCGCTGGCTGAACATCACGTTGTAGTTGAGATCTTGCGACAGGCCTTCCCACAGCTTCATCGCTTTCTCGTAGAGCGCGGCCGATTCGTCCCACAGATAATTCGAGCGCACGATGGTCGTATTGCGCGCGGTATTGCCGCCGCCGATCCAGCCCTTCTCCAGCACGGCGATATTGCGCACGCCGTGCTCCTTCGCGAGGTAATAGGCGGTGGCGAGACCATGGCCGCCGCCGCCGACGATCACCACGTCGTACTCACGCTTAGGCTCCGGGCTCTTCCACTGACGCTCCCAGTTCTCGTGATACGACATCCCGTTGCGCAACAGGCTGAATATCGAATAGCGGCTCATCGTTGGTCCTTGTTAATACTTTCGGTACTGTCGGTACGTTGCTTCGTCACCTGCTCAACACTCGATGACGTTCACGGCAAGGCCGCCGCGCGACGTCTCCTTGTATTTCGTCTTCATATCCGCGCCGGTTTCGCGCATCGTCTTGATCACGTTGTCGAGCGACACGTAGTGCTGGCCGTCGCCTTTCATCGCCATGCGCGCCGCGTTCAGCGCCTTGATCGCGCCCATCGCGTTGCGTTCGATGCAGGGAATCTGCACGAGGCCGCCGACCGGATCGCAGGTCATGCCGAGGTTGTGTTCCATGCCGATTTCCGCTGCGTTTTCCACTTGCGTCGGCGTGCCGCCCATCACCGCTGCGAGCGCTGCGGCGGCCATCGAACATGCGACGCCCACTTCGCCCTGGCAGCCCACTTCGGCGCCCGAGATCGAGGCGGTTTCCTTATAGATGATGCCGATCGCAGCAGCCGTCAGCAGGAAGGTGACGATGCCTTCGTCGTTCGATGCATGCATGAACTTCACGTAGTAATGCAGCACGGCGGGGATCACGCCGGCCGCGCCGTTGGTCGGCGCCGTGACCACGCGCCCACCGGCGGCGTTTTCTTCGTTCACGGCCATTGCGTAGAGATTGACCCAGTCGAGCATCGACAGCGGATCGCGCAGCGACTCTTCCGAACGCGAACGCAATTGCGCGCACAGGTCGGCGGCGCGGCGCTTGACGTGCATCGGGCCGGGCAGCTCGCCACGCACCTTGCAGCCGCGCTCGACGCAAGCGGACATGACGCGCCAGATCGCCAGCAGACCTTCACGCACCTCCTGTTCGGTCCGCGACGCGCATTCATTGCGCAAGGCCACCTGCGCAATCGACAAACCGGTTTCGCGGCACACGCGCATCAGATCGTCGCCGGTACGAAACGGATAAGGCGCTTCCGCGCCGGCGCGCAGGCCGTTGACGCGGTCACCTTCGCGATTGATCACAAAGCCGCCGCCAATCGAGTAATACTCTTTCTCCACCAGCAGCTGGCCGTTTTCGTCGAAGGCCTGAAAACGCATGCCGTTCGGATGCACGACGCTCGAACCCGGTGCGCCCGGCATCAGCTTGCGGAAAAAACCGAGGTGTTCGCGCTCGTCGAATTTGACCGGGTGCTTGCCGAGCAGCACCAGCTGTTTGGTCTCCCGGATCGCCTGCAAACGCGGCTCGATCAGGTCCGGGTCGATCAGATCGGGCAGATTGCCCTCCAGTCCGAGCAGCACCGCCTTGTCCGTGCCGTGCCCTTTGCCGGTCGCCCCGAGCGAGCCGAACAGCTCGGCCTTGACGCGGCGCACGAAGCCGAGCAGGTTGGCGTCTTCGATATGCGAGGCGAAGCGGCATGCAGCGATCATCGGCCCGACTGTGTGCGAGCTGGAGGGACCGATGCCGATCTTGAACAGATCGAAGACGCTGACGTTCATGGCGTGCCTTATGCGTTGCGATGCCTGGGTTGCCGGGTTCGGCTTGAATTAGCCCCTATTGCACCGCACGTCAATTTGGACCGATAGAATAAAAACGGCATGACAGTGGGATAGTGGCGTCAAGCGGGTCGCCGGCCAAGCGCGGCGGCGGATTTGCGATGACTTCTGACGCATTTGCGACAGGCCGTGCGGGCGCGGCTGGCGATGCTGGTGCTACCCGGATGGGCCTGATGAGCCTGATGTATGGCCCGTTGAATGGTCTGGATCGTGACCCAATGAGCGATGCCGTTAAAGCGCCCTCTATCCCCGGTGCTATGCTTGATTCAACCCTTTTCCCTTGCTGGCTGCATGCATGAATTCCGCTGAACCGCTTCCTCTTCAATCGATCGACGGCACCTCGAAGCAGCGCATCCGCTTCGGCATCATCCTGCTGCCGAACTTCACGCTGACGGCGTTCTCGGGGTTCGTCGACCTGCTACGCCTGTCCGCGGATGAAGGCGATTTCAGCAAGCCCGTGCGCTGTTCGTGGAGCGTGATAGGGGAAACCCTCGCTCCGGTGCGCGCGAGTTGCGGCATCCAGATCACGCCGTGGGAGACGTTCGACAAAGCCGAGCCGTTCGATTACGTCGTGGTGGTGGGTGGCCTGCTGCATTCGGGGCCGGCCGCGAACGACGCGACGCTGGCGTTCATCCGCCGCGCCGCCGCCACCGATGCGACGCTCGTCGGCATGTGCACCGGTGTGTTCTCGCTGATGCGAGCGGGCGTGCTGGAAGGGCACCGCATCTGCGTGAGCTGGTTTCACTACTGGGATTTCATCGAGCGCTTTCCGTCGGTCAATGAGGAGGCGCTGGTGGCGGATCGGTTGTTCGTGATCGATCGGCGGCGTATTACGTGTTCCGGCGGGCGGGCGTCGATTGACGTGGCGGCGGCAATTTTGTTGCGCCACTTTGAAACGGCCACCGTGCAGAAGGCGCTGCGGATTCTGCTGGTCGACGACATGCAGAAGGGGAATGCGCCGCAGCCGCATCCACCCGGGTTGGCCCCAGCCGCGCATCCGAAAGTGAAGCGCGCGATTCTGCTGATGGAGCAGCATGTTGGGCGTTCGTTGTCGCTGGATGAACTGGCGCGCAAGCTCGATTTGTCACCGCGTCAGCTTGAAAGGCTCTTCAAGGCGCAAACTGGGAAGGCGCCGCAGGCGTATGCGAAGCAGGTGCGGTTGCGCACAGCCGCCTGGCTGCTGACGAGTTCGGATAAAACCGTGGCGGATATCGCGTCGAGCTGCGGGTTTTCCGATGCGTCGCATCTGGGCCGTGAGTTTCGCAAACAGTTCGGCTTGCCGCCGATGATGTACCGCGAACAGCGCGGCACGGCGGCGGAAGCGGAAGATAGCGGTGGGTATGACGAAACTTTTCCGGGGCGGGCTCGGGCGATTTGAAGCGGGTTTTCGCGCCGCCCCCAACGGCGCGAAAACTAAACCCTCACTTTCCCGCTACATAAGCCTTCACCGCCGGCAAGCCATCCTTGCCATCGAAGGTCTTCACGCCCGCGAGCCATTTATCAAGCACGCCCGGATTCGCCTTCAGCCAATCACGCGCCGCCTTGTTCGGATCCGTCTTGTTCATGATCGGCAGCATCACGTGGTTCTCGATATCGGTCGTGAAGTGCAGGTTCGACACGAGCTTTGCGACGTTCGGGCAGCGCGTCGAGTAATCGTTCGGCGTGACCGTCATCACTTTGGCTTCGCCGTAGTTCGGGCCGAATACGTCGTCGCCGCCGGTCAGATAGTCGATCTTCATCTGCACATTCATCGGATGCGGTTCCCAGCCGAGAAACACGATCGGTTTCTTGTCGCGAATCGCGCGATTCACTTCGACCAGCATGCCGGCCTCGCTCGATTCCACCAGCTTGAACTTGCCGAGGCCGTACTGGTTGCTGTCGATCATCTTCTTGATGAGCGCATTGCCGTCATTGCCCGGTTCGATGCCGTAGATCTTGCCGTCGAGCTTGTCGTAGTTACTGGCGATATCGGTGAAAGACTTGATGCCCGCCTGATACGCGTAGTCCGGCACGGCCAGCGTGTATTTCGCGCCGGTCAGATTCGGCGTGGGCAGCACGGTGAGCTGGCCGGCTTTCCTGAACGGATCGATCATCGGGTCCATAGTCGGCGACCAGTAGCCGAGGAACACGTCGATCTGCTTGCTCTTCACGCCGGCGAACGTGATCGGCACCGAGGCGATAGTCTTGGTCGGCTTGTAGCCGAGCCCTTCGAGCACTGTCGATGCAAGCCCGGTAGTCGCCGCGATATCGGTCCAGCCGACGTCGGCAAATCGGACATTCCGGCACGTGGCAGGTTCCGCGGCAAAGACAGACGAGACCGACAGCGCGCACAACGACGCAGCCCACAAACGTTTCATGGCGTTCCCTCAGGGTGATTGATGCTTGACTGGTTTGGTTAAGCGGATTTTCTTACGCGGACTTTTTTATGCGCGGCTCGCTTATGCCGAGCGATTCACGCCGACAGCCGCCGCTCGACACTCGGCGCGTGACCAAACTGCGCGCGGTAGGCCTTGCTGAAATGACACGGCGAATGAAAGCCGCACACGGCCGTGACGCGCGCGATCGACGCATCCGTGTTGCGCAGCAGTTCGCGCGCGCGGCGCAGCCGCAGAGTGAGGTAATAGTGCGTCGGCGATACGCTCAGAAACATCTTGAACATGCGCTGCAAATGGCGTTGAGACAGATGCACGAGCCGCGCAAGTTCATCGAGCGACAACGGCTCTTCGATATTCGCCTCCATCAGCCGCACGACTTCGATCAGTTCCGCACGCGAAAACCCGACCCGCGCGTCGACGGGAATGTGCTGATAATCGGTCGACCCTCGAATCCGCTCGACGATGAACTGCTCGGACACTTGCGCCGCGACAGCGTGGCCGAGGCGCATGCCGACCAGGTTCAGCATCAGATCGAGCGGCGCGGTGCCGCCGGTGCAGGTCATCCGGTCACGGTCGATCACGAACAGTTCATCCGCGAAATGCACGTGCGGATAGCGCTTGTGCAAGGGCGACATGTCTTCCCAATGCACGGTACAGCGATAACCGTCGAGCAGGTTCGCGGCCAGCAGCGCATACGGTCCGGTGCAGATGCCGCCGAGCGGAATGCCCTTAGACGCAACGTCGCGCAGCAACGCGATAATCGTGTCGTCGACATAGTCACGCACATGCCAGCCGGCACAGACGATCAGCACATCCGGCATGCCCGCCGCGGCCAGCGTCGTGGTCGGCTTCACGGTGATGCCGTTGCTCGCTCGCGCCGGCTCGCCGTCCGGCGTGATCACCGACCAGGTGTAGTGCTGCGCGCGACCCACGTAATTGGCCATACGCAACACTTCGACCGCGCTGGTGAAGGCGATCATCGAAAAATTCGGCAGCGTCAGAAAGCCGAAATGCGCAAGCCCGGACAGCGGCGATTCGGATTCGGCCTCGACAGGTGTGATCGCGTCGCGCTTCATAGAGGCGGCTCAGCTATGTTGCGCCGCCGGCGCCCGGCGCACCTTCATGACACTGCGGATGCCCGAGAGCAGCGGCGCCCGCGCCATGCCCGGCGAGCGGCCGAAGCTTTCCGTGATGCGGTCGAGAATGATCGCGAGCATCACCACCGAGAGACCGCTTTCGAAGCCGAGCCCGATATCGAGCCGCTGAATACTGGCCAGCACGTCGTTACCGAGACCCCCTGCGCCGACCATCGAGGCGATGATCACCATCGACAAAGCCATCATGATCGTCTGGTTCACGCCGGTCATGATCGAGGGCAACGCATTCGGAAACTGCACCTTGTAGAGCAATTGCCACGGCGTGCAGCCAAACGCCTGCCCTGCTTCGACGATTTCGCGGTTCACATGCTTGATGCCGAGCGACGTCAGGCGCACGGCAGGCGGCATCGCGAAGATCACGGTGGAAAGAATCCCCGGCACGCGGCCGAGACCGAACAGCATCGCCGCCGGAATCAGGTACACGAACGCGGGCATGGTCTGCATCAGGTCGAGCACGGGGCGCACGATCATCTCGACGGTGCGGCTCTTCGCCGTCCAGATGCCGAGCGGCACGCCGAGCAGCAGGCTGATCAAGGTCGACGAGAGCGTAAGGCCGAGCGTGATCACCATCTGATCCCAGAAGCCGGTGCCGTAGATCAGCAGCATCGAGAGCAAGGTGAACAGCGCGAACCGCCAGCCCACGCGCCACAAGCCGATACCGACAAAAAACGCCATCAGCGCCCACATCGGCACCGCTTGCAGGCTGTGCTCGACTACCGCGGCAAAGCTCTCGATGACCTTGCCGATGGAATCGAAGGTTTTCGCATCATGGTCGAGCAGGTAGTGAACGCCGTGATCGACCCAGGCGCCAAGTGGAATGATTTCAGACATGGGAACCTCGGTGGCGCGTGAGAACATTCAGCACGTTCGTCTTGTTGACCGAACCGCAATAGGAGCCGTCCGCTTCGACGACCGGCAACGGCGCACGGCTCGCCACGACGCGTTCGACGACATCGTCCAAAGGCGTAGTGCGGCGGATACATTCGATGTGATTGAGCTGCGGCGACGCGCTGCCCATCGCATCGCGGCACACGAAACCGCGAATCTTGCGCTCGCCGTCGAGCACGAACGCGTAGTCGGCGCTGCCGTTGAGCGTCGCGGCTACGCTCGATGCGTCGATCTGCAGCGAGTGCTGCATGAGCGGCACCGCGTCGGTCTGCATCAGGTCGCCGGCCGTCAGATAACGGCTAGTGTCGATGCCTTCGAAAAACGCTCGCACGTAATCATCGGCGGGATTCGTGATGATTTGCTGCGGCGTGCCGATCTGCACTACCTTGCCGCCTTCCATGATCGCGATCCGCGTGCCGATGCGCATCGCTTCTTCCAGATCGTGCGAGACGAACAGAATGGTGCGCTGCTGCTCGCGTTGCAGATCGAGCAGCACGTTCTGCATTTCCTTGCGCTTGAGCGGATCGAGCGCGGAGAAGGCCTCGTCCATGATCATCAGCGAGGGGTTGACCGCCAGCGCCCGCGCGAGACCCACGCGCTGCTGCATGCCGCCGGACAACTGCGCGGGCAGCTTTTCCGCGAACGGCGCGAGGCCGACCTGCTCCAGCACGCTCATCGCGCGCTTCTCGCGTTCCTTGCGGCCGAGGCCCGCCACTTCCAGCCCGAATGCCGCGTTGGACAGCACGGTGCGCTGCGGCATCAACGCAAAGGACTGGAACACCATGCTCATGTCCTTGCGGCGCAGCGCCGTCAGTTCCGAGCGCGGCACGCTGGCCACATCGCGGCCGTCGATCAGCACCTTACCGGCGGTCGGCTCGACGAGGCGATTGATCAGGCGAATCAGCGTCGACTTGCCGGAGCCGGAGAGGCCCATCAGCACGAAGATTTCGCCTTCCTTGACTTCGAACGATACGTTGTGGACACCGACGATGTGACCCGTGCGCGCGAACACGTCCTCTTTCGTCGCGCCGCCTGCCAGCATGCCAATCGCCTGCTTCGGATTGGTGCCGAACACCTTGCACAGCCCTTCGACCACGACCTTCGGGGAATTCATTGAATACTCTCCTATGTCGACCCGAGTTAGCGCTTTAGCGGTTACTCGGGTCCCATGCAAGGTACTTGCGTCGACCCGAGTTAGCGCTTTAGCTGTCGGCCGGAGTTAGCGCTTCAGCGCTTACTCCGGCCCCATGCAGAGCACTTACTCGGGCCCCATGCAAGATACTTGCTGCGTGGCGGACGTCCGTCCGCGCTGTGCATACATAGTTGCCAGAAAAAAGTACGCGTTGCCGACTATTTGCGACAACCACATGTGGAAATGCGACACCATCGCCGCGCGCAAGCTGCCCGATGGCAGTCGGAGCCTTGTGGGACAACGGATTGGCGGAAGGTAGGGCGATCAGTCGCGCGTGTCGCGCGAGAGCAAGTCGGGGCGATCTGGCGGAAAAAACTGCGGTTCGGCGCGGTGGCCGGTGCGCATGACGCGGCGCAGCAAGCGCGAAGTTGGCGCGCAGTCGCAACGGACGCCGTTGCGCGTCCACCCGGCGGGGCCGAGGTTCAATGAGCGGCGCGAACCATCTGCAGCAGACGGTCTGCCCGCGAAAAATACCAGAGCGCAAGGCCGGCCAATACCGGGTACATGCACCACAGACGCGCGAGCGCCCAAACATCAGCGGGAAAAAACATTGCGTCTCCTGCTACATCGTGAATGCCAGTCGGCAAAAATTGAAATGGCGCGACTCGGCAATGGACTGACGGTTCGTGCCCAAAACAGCGTGGCGGGTTGCACACAGCGGAGAAAAAGCGGTGGTTTAGCCGGTTCATGGTGCACGGAAATCATTAGGGCAACCTTAAGGCTGCACACCGTTACTCCGTGTTACCAATCTCGCATCCTTCTTGCACCTGCAATCCGCCGTCCTGCCTAAACTTCGGACCATCTTCACTGCCATCGCCCGCAACCATCAGGAGAAAAGAAAATCATGCACAAAAAGCAATTATCAGTGGTTCTCGGCGGCGCGCTATTAGTGGCTTCCTCAATCGCGTCCGCCCACGTCGACGTGGGCATCGGCATCGGCATTCCCGGCCCGGTGTTCGTGCCCGCCCGGCCTGTCTACGTTGCGCCTCCGCCGGTTGTCTATGCGGCTCCGCCGGCAGTGGGATATGGCTATGCCGACGACTGGCGTGCCCGCGAATGGCATGAGCGGCAGGAATGGCGCGAGCGGCAGTGGCACCGCCATGAGGAGCATGAGCGCGACAGACGCGAGCGCCGCGGCTGGGATGAGGATTGAGATAAACGGGTGGCCGTGGCATCCCGCCTGTAACGGACTGGCTCCACGGCCGGACGCCTCATGAAACTCACTGAGGCGCCCTCTGCTTTCTACTTACTGAGCGACGAAGAGCATCCCGTGCGGATCCTGCAGCGCGGATGCGGCACCGATACCCGCGACTACCGGCGTGAGGTGGCCGGACTTCAAGTCCAACTGCATCACCTGGCCCTGGCCTGCGCTGTACGCGTCACCCTGCTTGAACGGCGCATCGACCCGGTAAGTCGTGTTGCTGGAGTCCGTGAACAGCATGAACGTCTTGCCCGTCGGACCCGCCGCCGGCACAAAGCGCGTATCGTCGACCGGGTAGACCGGACCGTCCTTATCGCTGTACAGCGTGAGCGTCAGGACACTGACGCTCTGGCTCGGCCCCGGATTGCCGATGAAGACGAGCTTGCCGTCCGCCTGGCTATCCAGCACGAGTTTGCCCGTCGGGTCGATGGCCAATGAATCGGGATCGGTCAGCGTCAGCGTCACCGGCTGATTGAAAGTCGGGTTCGCGGCTCCCCCCACCGACGGTGTGATGTCGATGGCCTGAGCATTGCCCGCCAGCACCGGCGTCACGTCGAAAGTCGAACCGTTCGCATTCAGCGTGAGCGCGACGACAGTCGGCCCCACACCCGGCGTCGCGGGAGCCGATGCACTCACGTACACGACACCGTTGATGAGTTGCATATCGTCGTAGCCGCCGCGGTGGACGGTGGGATTGACGGTCGCCTGATAGGTCTTCTGCGCGCCCGAAGCCAGGTCGATGATGGTCAACTCGGGTTTGCCGTCTTCATTGGCCATTGCCCAAAGCGTGTTGGTGTCGCTGCGCGCCATCAGGCCGTCCACATGACCCGGCACCGTGAAGACTTTCAAGGCGTTGCCGTTCAAGTCGTACTGCACGACCTGGTTGGTGATGCCGGGCACCGAGCCGTCCTTCACTTCGCCGGCGTTCTGATAACCGATGAATACGCTGGAACCCAGCTGCACGATTGAATCCGGCTTCTGTGTTGCCGACGGCGCCCGGGCGAATACCGCGAGGGTGTAGCCGGCGGCCGTCGCCGTATTGGGAATCGGAGTCGCCGCTGCAGGGCTCGGATTGTCACTGCCTCCGCCGCACGCCGAAAGTGCCATCACAACCGAAATCATCAAAGCGATGGAAGTCTTTTTCATTTTTAAAGGTGTCCTGATTAAATGTACTTCTTCTTTGTCAAGTAAACGACATCCCTCTACCGCGTCAGTACAGTAAAACCGTAAAAAACGGCGGTTTCACTTTAGCGGCTCGAAATGTCAATTGAATGACGTTGCGAAACTCAGGCACACCTCGAAAAGATTTTTTTATTAACCCAATGGCAGGCTGTTCTTTTTTTTCAATTCGAGCGACGCTACCTGACCATCGATTAAGGGACGCTTAAGCGAGGTACGTTCTCGGAACAAAAAAGACCACTACCGTTGAAAGCACGATTTTTACTTAAGACATGCTTATGCGCGCACTCACCCGTCACCGTGCTCGCCCCTGTCGCGCAGCAATTTTCGTGCTTCGAAAAGTAAAGGGGAGATGTTTAACCTCGCCTAAGGAGAAGTTAAGGAAAGCTGCTTATTCTGTGAGTACGCCTCCACCGGATAGGCCGGCGCGGCCGCATCACACACTATTGGAGAACCATCATGAAAGCACTCAAACACGTCATGCTCATTGCCTCGATCCTCGCAATCCCGACGTTGTCGTTCGCCCAGCAGCCGAACACACCGATGAACGACACAACGACAGCGCCCGCTGTCTCGATGCACGACATGCAGAGCAATCAGCCGCATACGCAATATCAGCAGCCTTCGCACACCACGTCCGGCTATGGCGACAGCTCGGGTTACGGCGCCCCTGCCGCAGGCTCTTCGCAGTCGTCGGCGATGCACTTCGTCGGTAAGAACTCGCGGGTGTTCAATCATTAAAAGCCCGTGCAATGACACCTGCACTTCCGCGCTGTTCGCAACTTCCAGGTCAGCGGACAACCAGCAGCGCGGGGAGGTAGGCGCATCTTCAATCAGTACGACGACATCATTTCGGGCGGGAGCCGCCCAAGATAGTCGCTTGCCGATAGTCAAATTTTAAGTTCTGCATTGCAGAACTGCCTTGGCGACAACGCAAACGGTAATCCAAACCGGTTGTTGTCGCCAATTTCCTTGTATTACATAGCCTTACAGAACAAATCAAGCACCCTCCCCCCGCCAGGTGTTTTCCCTATTTTGGACTGCATTGCAGGCCAACCGAGCGATTTCCCCCGTTGACACAGAACGAACGATCGTGCCAAATTGCGCCTGCATCCTGTGCGCAAGCACGCGATCAATGAGCTTTTAGTAGCGCGAGCGGCCTCAGCGATCAGGAGACACCCGGCAGGCAACCGGACTCAAGGCGCGGACCAGCAGACCCCATATTTCGCATGCCTTATCAGATTGCGAAGGCGTGTTATCGCCCGTTCAAATCGCATCGCGCAACAAATCGCCAGAACCTTGCAGCACAAGCATTACTTCGCCAGTTCAATTGATTCCAATAAACAAGGAGACACGAAGCATGCCGGCAAGTCATCGCAATCGGTTTGGAGCCATTCTCGGATTAGTGGGTGCGTGCGCACTGGGCGCGACCCAGAGCGCCTATGCGCAAAGCAGTGTCACGCTGTACGGCATCGTCGACGGTTCCCTCCTCTACACCAGCAAAACGCTTAATCCGAAGACCGGCCAGAGCGCAGGTCAACAATACTCGTTCACCGACAGCGGTCTCTCCGGTTCACGCTTCGGCATGCGCGGCTCGGAAGATCTCGGCGGCAGCGTGCGCGCGATCTTCGAACTCGAAAGCGGCATCAGCATTGCCAACGGCTCGCTCAGCAATTCGAACGGCAACGAGTTCGGCCGGCAGGCATGGGTCGGCATCGACAGCCGCTTCGGTACGGTCAAGGCCGGCTTGCAGTTCTCGCCCTTCTTCCTCGCGGTGTACGACTTCGATCCGCGCGAGATGTCGTATTTCGGCAGCGGCCTCATCACGTACCTGAACAACGTCTATGTGACCGGCCTGTTCAACCCGAACGGCATTTCGTACACGTCGCCGGAAATCGCCGGCTTGCAAGCCAGCGCGATGATGGCGTTAGGCGGCACAGCCGGCGCTTTTCAGGCGGGCCGTCAGTACTCGGCGAGCCTGCGCTATCACCTCGGCGGCCTGACGGTCGACGCGGCGCTCTACAGCGGCAATGCGGGCGGCAGCGCTGCGACGATCGCGATACCGAGCGCGATCGCCTTCAACGGCCGCGCGCTCGGCGCCAGTTACGTCTTCAACAACCTGACCGTGAAGGCTTCCTACGTGCAGTACAAGGTGGCGGGGTCGTTCAACGATCGTGTCTACTCAGGCGGCGCCCGCTATCGCATCACACCGGCGCTGAACGTCGACGCGGGCGTGTGGGTCACGCGCGACGGGATCAACTCGTCGAACAATTCGGTGTTGGCGTCCACCGGCGTGGAGTATTCGCTGTCGAAGGCCACTGCGGTGTATGGACAAGTCGGTTTCGTGACCAATCACGGCGCGATGCACACCGGACTATCCGTCAACAATGCACTGGACGAAGCCACCGGCACGACGACCGGCGTCAACGTCGGCGTCCGGCACGTGTTCTAACGGCGCCCGTTGGGCAAAGCCGGCGCGCTGCATGCGCGGAGCGCCGGCATCTTGCGCGCGGTTGATGAGGTTGGACGACGCATAGCCGCCCGCATTGCAGCCTACAGGTCGTAGCCGGGATTGCGCCGGGTCAGACGCCGCAGCAGGCCGGGCCACACCAGATTGGCGCCCTTGCCTTTGCTGACTTGACGCGCCTGCTCGTCCATCGTCTCGATGACCGACTGCGGCACTTCGATCAGCTTGCCGCCCGCTTGCGCGAGGATCTGAATACGGCATGAGGTTTCGAACAGATACATTGCCTGAAACGCTTCGGCAACCGTGCGTCCACAGGTCAGCAGACCGTGATTGCGCAGCATCATGTAATTGGCGTTGCCGAGATCGGCGACCAACGTCGCCTTCTCCGCATCGCGCAGCGCGACGCCTTCATAGTCGTGGTAAGCGAGATTCGTCAACACGAAACCCGATTGCTGCGACAACGGCAACAAACCATCCTCTTGCGCCGCGACTGCGACGCCATAGGCCGTATGCGTGTGCAGCACGCAATTCACGTTGGGCCGCGCATCATGCACGGCGCTATGAATTACGAAGCCGGCGGGATTCACGTCGAACGGGGTCGGCATGACGGGATGTCCCTCATGATCCACCTTGACCAGACTCGACGCGGTGATTTCCTCGAAGAACAGGCCATACGGGTTGATCAGAAACTGGTGTTCATGGCCTGGCACGCGCGCTGAAATATGCGTGAACACGAGGTCGTCCCAACCGAACAAGGCCACCAACCGGTACGCGGCGGCGAGGTCGACGCGGACCTGCCACTCTTCCGGAGACACCATCTGACGAACGCTGGGGATATCGAGTGCGGAGTTCATGGGCGGGGCACCTTGAGAAAGCGCGAAGCATCATGTTGGCAGCCGCTTCGCGAAGCACACGCATCGAAATGTGGCGAGTGCGTCAACGGCCGATTGAATTTCTGCATTGCAGAATACTGGCGCGTACAAAGCAATGTCAAGCCTACTCCCCCTTCTTCGCCAACACTCGGCGCATGCGCGATCGACCGATCGGCAATCCAGGGCTGAATGCAAGTAACCGCGCGGCTCGCGCGCGATGAGTGTACGGTTGCCAAAACGGGTGGGTCAATCGCGCGAGCCATCTAAGTGACTTCCCTAGTAATCTGCAATGCAGAACAATCAAATGGAAAAACCTATTGACGAAAAGCGAACGCCCGTGCCAAATTTCTCCCGCGCCATCGCACGTCGCATCTCGTAGTCCGCGCCGTTGCGCTGCGTTTTAAACTGTCGACATCGTCGCCACCGTCGACAACCCTCGCCTGATTCGGGCAGTAGCGGTTGTCCCGTCCGCAGTCAGGCATCCGGCGATGCGTCCCCAGAAGTCTGGTGTGACGATTGCGCCGCGTGCCCAGTTGGAGGGTGTAAAAGCGTGGATATGTTTTTGCAGCAGGTCCTCAACGGGCTAACCCTGGGCGGCGTCTATAGCCTTGTCGCGCTCGGACTCACCCTGGTCTACGGCATTCTCGCGGTGCCGAATTTCGCCCACGGCGCGTTCTACATGGTCGGCGCGTTCGTCTCGTTCTATCTGATGAGCCGGCTCGGCTGGAATTACTGGCTCGCGATGATCGGCTCCGGCGTCGCGGTCGCGGTACTCGCGATCCTCGCCGACCGGCTGGTGTTCCATCCGCTGCGCAAGTCGTCCGAATTGCACCCCATGATCGCCGCGATCGGCCTCCTGCTGTTTCTCGAAGCCGGCGCGCAGGCGATCTGGGGCGCCGACTTTCATCGCATGGCGACGCCTTACGTCGGCATCATCGATCTGGGCGGCGTGACCGCGCCGTTGCAGCGCCTGCTGATCATCGGCGCGGCGTTCGGGTTGGTGGTGTTGCTGCAACTCTTCCTCAAATACACGGTGATCGGCTCGAGCATCATCGCGATGGCGCAGGACCGCGAGGGCGCCTCGCTGATGGGCATCGACGCCAACAGGGTCACGATGCTGACCTTCGGTATTTCAGGCCTCCTCGCCGCCGTGGCCGCCACGCTGTATGCGCCGATCAATCTCGTCTATCCGGCCATGGGCCAACTGGTGATCCTGAAGGCCTTCGTCATCATCATTCTCGGCGGCATGGGCAGCGTGCCGGGCGCAATCGTGGGCGGGCTGATCATCGGCATGGCGGAAAGCTTCGGCGCCTTCTACATCTCGACCGACTACAAGGACATTATCGCCTTCGTGCTGCTGGTGGTGATTCTGTCGGTCCGTCCTCAGGGGCTGTTCACCAGGGAACTGCGCGCATCGTGAAATTAACCATGAAATTATTCGAGGGCAAGCTGGGGTGGACGCTGCTGTTCGTGCTCGGTCTCGTGTTTCCGTTTCTGGCCACCAACGATTACATGCTCACCGTCATGTCCACCGCGTACATCTTCGCGCTGGCCACTGTCGGGCTGAATCTGATCACCGGCTACACGGGACAATTCAATCTTGCGCACGGCAGCTTCATGGCGGTGGGCGCCTACACGGTCGGCATTCTGACGGTCGATCATCAGGTACCGTTCTGGCTTGCGTTCCTCGCATCGGGTGTAGTCGTGGCGGTGCTGGGCGTGTTGGTCGGCCTCCTGTCGCTGCGTCTGCGCGGCCATTACTTTTCGATCTTCACGCTGTGCGTCGGCTACATCATGTTTCTCGTCATCGAGAAATGGGACAGCCTCACGCATGGCGTCACGGACATCGTTGGCATCCCGGCGCCGTCGGGCTTCGGCATCGTCTCGTTTGAAAATCCGCGGCCGCTCTATTACCTGGTGTTCGCGTTTCTGGTGCTCGGCGTGTGGCTGATGCATCGCATCGTCAACTCCCTGCTCGGCCGGACCTTCATGGCGATCCGCAATAGCGACGGCCTCGCGCAGTCGCTCGGTATCAACCTGATGCGCAACAAGGTGCTGGCCTTTGTCCTCTCGGTCGTCTATGCGGGATTCGCGGGTGGCCTGTATGCGGGCGCCGTGCGCTTTCTCGGACCGGACCTGGCCGGCGTCGAGCATACCTTCGACATGACGATGTACATGCTGGTGGGCGGTATCGGCACCCTCGCCGGTCCGCTGCTCGGCGCGCTCGCCGTTCCATGGCTCACGCAGTACCTGCAGTTTTTGCAGGAATACCGCTTTGTCGTGTTCGGCCCGATCCTGATTCTGCTGGTGATCTTTCTGCCGAACGGCATTGTCGGTTTGTATCAGGCGAGAAAGACCCGGCGCGCGACACGTGCGATGCCGAACGGCGGCAGGGTCGCGCGTCAGTCACAGCCCACGCGCGGAGACCGTCATGCTTGAAATCGACTCGCTCTGCAAACGCTTCGGCGGCCTCGTCGCGGTAGACGACGTCAGCACGCATATCGAAGCCGGCAAGATCAATGCGATCATCGGGCCGAACGGCGCGGGCAAGACCACCTTCTTCAATCTGATCAGCGGCACCCATTTGCCGACGTCTGGACGCATCCTTTTCAAAGGCCAGGACGTGACAAGGATGAGCGCCGACCAGATGGCGCGCCTCGGCGTCGCGCGCACGTTTCAATCCACCGCGCTATTCGACCGGGCCAGCGTGCTGGACAATCTGATCGTCGGCCATCGGCTGCGCACGCGCTCTGGCCTGTGGGACGTGCTGACGCATTCATCCAGGCTCAAACGGGAAGAACGCATCTGCCGCGAGAAAGCGCGCGAGGCCTTGGACTTCGTCGGCTTATCGGCGATTGCCGAGCGGATGGCCGGCGACATCTCGCAGGAGGAACGCAAACGTGCGGCTGTGGCTCTCGCGCTTTCCACTGAGCCGAGCCTGATGCTACTCGACGAGCCCGCGGGCGGCGTGAATCCCGAAGAGACCGAAGGCCTCGCCGAACTGATTCGCAAGCTTGTGAAACACGGTGTGACGGTATGCCTTGTCGAACACAAGATGAACATGATCATGAAGCTCGCCGACCGCATCATGGTGCTGAACTACGGCAAGAAAATCGCCGAAGGCACGCCCGCCGAGATTCGCGCGAACCCGGCCGTGATCGACGCTTACCTTGGGAGCGAGCATGCTGAAGTTTGAAAACGTCGCACTCGACTACGGCAGTTTCCGCGCACTGGACGGCATCACCCTGCATGCGGACGACGGCGAACTGGTCGTGCTGCTCGGCGCCAACGGTGCGGGCAAGAGTTCGATTTTTCTCGCGACGAGCGGCCTGCGCCGCGCCGCGAGCGGCAGCCTGCGCCTCGGCACACGCGAGCTGCTTGGCATGACGCCCGCGCAGATCGTGCGCAACGGCGTGATTCAGTGCCCCGAGGGCCGCAAGCTGTTTCCGGGCATGTCGGTGCTGAAGAACCTCACGCTCGGCGCCTATGTGCATCGGGGCGACAAGGCCGGCAATCAGCGCAATCTCGACCAGGTGTTCTCGCTGTTCCCGCTTCTTGCCGAACGCAAGGAGCATCCGGCAGGCTCGCTTTCAGGCGGCCAGCAGCAGATGGTGGCGATTGGCCGCGCGATGATGGCACGGCCCAAGGTGCTGCTGCTCGATGAACCGTCGCTCGGCCTCGCGCCGCTGGTCGTCAAGCAGGTGTTCGAGGTGATCCAGCAGATCAATCGCGCGGGCACGACGGTGCTGCTCGCCGAACAGAACGCGTTTGCGGCGCTGAAAATCGCGCACCGCGCCTATGTGATCGAGAGCGGCCGTATCGTGCTCGAAGGCGATCACGCGAGTCTGATGAACAACGAAGCGATCCGGCGCGCTTACGTCGGCGGTTGAACGAATTTGATGCACTGCCGGGCGCAGTTCGAGCCCCGGCACATTTTATAAATCCAAAGGAGACACGTATGACAATCAAACGCTTGTGCGGCAAAGCCGGCGTATATGCGGCAGTCGCCACGACCGCGCTGCTCGGCGCCGGCACCGCGATGGCGCAGCAGGTGGTGCATATCGGCTACTCGGGCCCATTGAGCGGCGGTGCGGCGAAGTACGGCCAGGAAGTACTCGAAGGCATGCAGATGGCCGCCGCCGACGTCAATCAGGCCGGCATCGAAGTGGCGGGCAAGAAGATCAAGCTCGAGATCGTGCCCCTCGACGACAAGTACAACCCCGCCGAAACCGCGATCAACGCGCGACGCCTCGCGCAGGAACAGCAGGCCGCCGTGGTGCTCGTGCCGCATTCGGGCGGTGGCTTCGCGGTGCAGACCAGCAACGAGCAGCAGAAACTACTGCTGCTCTCGTACACCAGCGTGCCGCAGATCAGCGCGCGCGGCAACAAGCTCACCGTGCGGATTCCGCCTGAATTCACGTCGTATCTGAACGCATTCATCAAGTACGAAATGGCGACGTACGGCAAGAAGGTCGCGCTCGCCGCGACCGACACCGACTACGGCAAGGTCTGGGTCGCCGCATTCAAACCTGCGTGGCAAGCGGCCGGCGGCACGATCGTCGCGGACAATTCAATGTCGTATAACCGCGCCACCGATTTCTATAGCGGCGTGAGCCGTGTGCTCGCGGCCAAACCGGACGTGATGTTTATCGGCGGCCCGTCCGAGCCGACCGGTCTGATCGCGCAGCAGGCGCGCGAGTTGGGCTTCAAGGGCGGCTTCATCGTGATGGATCAGGCCAAGCTCGACGAAGTGGCCAAGGTCACCGGCGGCTACGCGCCGCTGAACGGTGCGATCGGCGTATTGCCGCTGGCCAACGATGTCACACCGAATGCGAAAGCCTTCGTGGAGCGCTTCCGAAAGAGCCATGACGGGCGCGATCCAAGCCAGGAGGTAGCGCTGAACTACACCGCGGTCTATGCGACTGCAATCGCAATGAAACTGGCCGGCAGCGTCAGCGACGCAACCGCAATCCGCAATCAGTTCGATAAGGCCGTGAAGGCGCTCCCGCCACAGGCTAATCCGCAAAGCGTGACAGGTGTCGACGAACGCGGCGGCTTCGTGATCGGCAACCCGCTTGCAGCGGTGGTTCAGGGTGGGCAGTTGAAGGCGGTGGGGTTGAATTCGCTGGCGACGGCGGCGAAGTAACGACGTGATATAGGCAAAAAAAGGCGCCGTGATTTTCGCGGCGCCTTTCTCGTTGTCGAAGATGGCATCCCTGCCGCCTTCTGATTACCCCTTCAACGCCTCGATAATCTGCGTACGCACTTCCGGCCACTCCGCACACGGATGAGGCGTCTCTACACCTCGTCAACGCCCAGCGGGATAGAACTGCTCGCGCAATTCCCGTTTCAGCACCTTGCCGATTGGGCTGCGCGGCAATGCGTCCATGAAGGTCAGCGCGGAGAGCCGCTGCATCTTGCCGAGCCGCGCGTTGACCCAGGCGAGCAGCTTGTCGGCGTCGATTTCTGCAAGCGGGCGGCGCACCACGAACGCAACCGGCGTCTCGCCCCACTGCGCCGACTTCGCACCCACCACGGCGACATCCGCAACGTCCGGGTGCGCGCGCAGTTCAGCCTCCAGGTCGCTCGGATAGACGTTGAAGCCGCCCGAAATGATCATGTCCTTCTTGCGGTCGAGCAGCGTCAAGAAACCGTCTGCGTCGAAGCGGCCCATGTCGCCCGTGCGGATGAAGCGCTTGCCGCTTGGGTCGTACCACTCCGCCTCGGCGGTTTTGTCCGGTTGCCGGTAGTAGCCGGTCATCATCGCCGGCGAGTGGCCGACGATTTCCCCGACCTCGCCCGCCGGCACCTCGTTGCCGAGTTCGTCGATCAGGCGGATATCGTGGCCTTCAATCGGCTTGCCGACCGTGTGCAGCTTGGTGGGGAATTCGTCGGCCTCCAACTGGCACGAGCCCCCGCCTTCGGTCATGCCGTAGTACTCGGTGAGCTTGCCCGGCCAGCGCCGCACCACGTCCGCCTTCACGCTGGCCGCGAACGGCGCGCTGGTGCAGAACTTGGCCTGGAAGCCGGAGAGGTCGTAACGGTCGAAGTCCGGATGCGCCATCAAGCGCTGATACTGGACCGGCACGAGCATCGTATGTGTGACGCGGTAGCGCTGCGCGAGCTCCAGATAACGCGTGGCGTCGAACTTCGGCATCAACACGACCGTGCCGCCGAAGGTCAGCGTCGGCATGAAGCTCACGAGCGTCGTGTTCGAATATAACGGGGTGGAGATCAGCGTCAAGGCGTCAGGGCCATAGCCACGCTGAATACTGCGCACCGCGTAGGCCCAACGCATGCCGTGCGACTGCACGATGCCTTTTGGCGTGCCCGTCGTGCCGGACGAATAGATGATATTGAACGGCCACGCCGGATCGATCGTTATGGCTTCAGGCGCAGCGCCCGTGGGCGCGAGCCAAGCTTCGAGTGCGGTGCTTCCTGCGTGCATATCGAGCGCGACGGGGACTGCGCTGATCTCGCTGGCTACTGGTTCGAGGAGACGCTTGACGTCCGCATCGAGGAATAGCAACCGCGCACCAGAATTGCCGATCATGCTGACGAGACTCGCCGCGCTCGACGACGGCGCAAGCGGCGCAACCGCGGCCCCAGCCCGCAGGCCGCCGAGAAACGCCACGGCGTATTCCACCGAAGCGGCCGCGCATAACGCAATCGCATCGCAAGGCTTGATGCCGTCGCGCTGCAACGCAGCGGCAAAGCGATCGACTCGCGCGTCCAGCGCGGCGTAAGTCACGACCTCATCGTCGCAGATCAACGCGGCGTGCGAGCCGCGTTCCCTGGCAAAGCGGTGCAGCATGTCGGTAATGCAGACGAACGGTTCGTCCAGTAATGCGTCAAGCCATGTCATGGCGTGGTGCCTCCGTTGCTCGCCGCGGCAGCGGCCGTGCGCGCCGCATCCTCTTCCTGCAACTTGCGCCACAGAATCTTGCCGCTGCCTGACTTCGGCAACGACGCGACGAACTCGACGATGCGCGGCGCCTTGTAAGATGCCATCTGCTCATGCGCCCAGTCGATGATCTCCTGCTCGCTGATCGTGCCGGCGTGCGCCGCAGCAGGCACCACCAGCGCTTTCACGGTTTCGCCGCGCTTCTCGTCTTTCACGCCGATCACGCACACCTCGTGTATCGCCGGATGCCGGTACATCAGCGCCTCGACCTCCGCGGGCCAGACCTTGTAGCCCGACGCATTGATCATGCGCTTGAGGCGATCGGTCATGAAGAAATACCCCTCCTCGTCGATATGACCGAGGTCGCCGGTACGCAGAAAACGCTTTCCGTCGAGTTGGATAAACGCTTCTTCGGTACCCTTCGGATTGCGCCAGTAGCCTTGCATCACCTGCGGTGCGTTCACAACGATCTCGCCGGTTTCGCCTTGCGGGAGTTCCTGCAACGTGACCGGATCGATCACGCGCGAATCCACGTCGAACACCGGAATGCCCAGGCATTGGGGCTTTGGCCGATGCGGTGGATTGATGTGCGTGCCGGCAATCGTCTCGGACATGCCGTAACCTTCGACGTAATCGAGGCCCGTCAGCGACTTGAGCTTTCTGGCAATGGCGTCCGGCATCGCCGCGCCGCCGCCGCGCGCACCCGTCAGGCTCGACAAATCGTATTCGCCGAGCTTCGGATTCGACAGAAAGTCGACCATCATCGCCGTGATCGACTGCCACGCGGTCACGCGATATTTCTGCATGCATAGCGCCGCCGCCTCGCGATCCCAGCGTGGCAACACGACGATCGTTGCGGCAGAGAAGACCGCGCTGTTCATGCCGCCCTGCATGCCGGTCACGTGAAAGAACGGCAATACCGATAGATAGACGCCATCCGCCGGCGCCGAAAACCACACGCAGCCGCCGAGCAGCGTGCTCATCACGCTGCGATGCGTATGCATGCAGCCCTTCGGCTTGCCGGTAGTACCGGACGTGTAGGGCATCACGCACAGATCGTCCGGACCGGTGGTCAGCGGACCCGGTGCGATGCGCCGTTCGAGCACGTCGCACCAGGGCGTGACGCCGGGAATATCGAAGGATTTGCGCGGCGCGGACACGAATTCCGGTACCGCAATCGGCGACGGCCGCTTCAGATAATCGCTATAGGTCACGACGATCGCGTGCTCGAGACCCTGACCAGGCTCTTTACCGATCAGCGGCTCGACGTTCGCAAACAGGCATTGCGGCGCGATGATCGTCGTCGCCCCACTGTCTTCTACATAATGAGCCAACTCACCGCTCATGTTCATCGGATTGACCGGCACGACTACGGCGTTCGCACGCAAGATCCCGTAGTAAGCAATGATCCATTGCGGGCTGTTCTGCATGTAAAGCAGCACGCGGTCGCCTGCCTTGACGTGGCACGCCTGCTGAAGGAATCCCGCGATGCACTCGGCTTCGTCCTTGAACTCGCGGAACGTGACCGGCGTGTCGTAGAAGACGATGAACGGCTTGTCGGGAAAGCGCGCCGCCGCCACCTCGGCGTTATAGAAAATGTTGGTTTCGGGCAGCGTCAGATGCTTTGGCACTTGCGGCGGCCAATGGGGATGATGGCGTTCGTTCATAGGCGTCTCCTGCCTGACTGACTGTCTGTCTGTGCGCGTCTCACACTCATGGTGCGCGCTTCGTTCACATCCGCCGCGAGGCAGACGCGCATGGCTAATGAATCAGGGCCTTCGTAGGCTCAATAAACATCATGAATTCCCGAGGTAGCGCCCGAGTTCCATCTTCGCGATGGCGTTACGGTGCACTTCGTCGGGCCCATCCGCGAAACGCAGCGTGCGCGAACTCGCATATGCCCGCGCGAGGCCGAAGTCGTCGCTGACCGCGCCGCCGCCATGCACCTGCATCGCCCAATCGATCACCTGGCACGCCATGCTCGGCGCAGCCACTTTGATCATGGCGATTTCCTGACGCGCGTCCTTGTTGCCGACCGTATCCATCTTGTGGGCCGCGTTCAGCACCAGAAAGCGCGTCTGGTCGATCATGATGCGCGCATTCGCGATCCGCTCGCGCGTGACGCCCTGATCGGCGATTGGCCGGCCGAACGCCACACGTTCCAGCGAGCGGCGGCACATCGCCTCGAGCGCGCGCTCGGCGCGCCCGATCAAACGCATGCAGTGATGGATGCGGCCCGGTCCGAGCCGCCCTTGCGCGATCTCGAAGCCGCGGCCCTCGCCGAGCAGCATGTTGCCGGCCGGCACGCGCACGTTCTCGAAGGCGATTTCGGCGTGACCGTGCGGAGCGTCGTCATAGCCGAATACCGGCAGATGGCGCAGCACTTTCACGCCAGGCGTGTCCATCGGCACCAGAATCATCGACTGCTGCTGATGCCGGTTCGTGTGATCCGGATTGGACTTGCCCATGAAGATGAGAATCTTGCAGCGCGGATCGTTGGCGCCCGAGGTCCACCATTTGCGGCCGTTCAAAATGTACTCGTCGCCGTCGCGTTCGATGCGCGCCTCGATATTGGTCGCGTCCGAGGACGCCACGTCCGGCTCCGTCATCGCAAACGCCGAGCGGATCGTGCCGTCGAGCAGCGGCAGCAGCCATTGTTGTTGCTGCTCGGGCGTGGCGTATCGCACCAGCGTTTCCATGTTGCCGGTGTCCGGCGCGGAGCAGTTGAACGGCTCCGCACCGATATGCGAGCGCCCCATGATTTCGCACAGCGGCGCGTATTCGAGGTTCGTGAGCCCGGCGCCATATTTAGACTCGGGCAGGAACAGGTTCCACAAGCCGGCGGCCTTCGCCTTTTCTTTCAATTCCTCGATCACCGGAGCGGGCTGCCACCGGTTGCCCGATTCGCGCGCGGCGTCCATCTGCGTTTCGAAGATCGCCTCGGCTGGATAGACATACTCGTCCATGAATGCGTTCAGGCGCTTCTGCAAACTCTTGACCTTGTCCGAGTGCTGAAAATCCATGCGGCGTCTCCTTGTTATGTGCGTGAGTACGTGAGCGAAGCGCGGCAATACCGCCGCGCTCCACCTCGAACCCGGTCAATCAGACAATGATCGAGCCGCCATCCACCGCGAAATGCTGGCCCGTGATGTGACGCGACGCTTCACTCGCGAGGAACACGACCGGACCCTTCAGGTCCTCGTCGCCGCCCAGACGCTGCAATGGCGTGCGTGAGACGATCGTGTCTTCGAGCTTATCGAGCAACCCCGCCGACATTTTCGATGGGAAAAAGCCCGGGCAGATCGCGTTGACGTTGATGTTGTACTTGCCCCACTCCGAGGCGAGCGCGCGCGTGAAGTTGATCGCGGCGGCCTTGGACGTGTTGTACGCAATCGTGTTCATGCCGGGCGGCGAACCCTTCAGGCCTGCTACCGAAGCGATATTGATGATCTTGCCGGCACGGCGCGGGATCATGCTGCGCTTGCCGACTTCGCGCGCAAGGAAGAACGGCGCGTTGACGTTCAGGTTCATGACCTTGTGCCACGCTTCGTCGGGATAATCTTCGGCGGGTGCGCCCCATGTCGCGCCCGCGTTGTTCACGAGAATATCGATCTGGCCATGCAGGCCGAGCACGTCGTCCACCAGACCGGGAATACCCTCGAAGCGCTGCAGATCGTTCACGATGGTCTGCACCTCGATCCCCCGGCCTTGCAGATGGGTTTTCGCTTCGGCGAGTTCGTCGGCCTTGCGCGCGGTGATCGCCACGCGGCAACCCATTTCTCCCAGCGCCTCGGCCATCTGCAAGCCGAGCCCGCGAGAGCCTCCGGTGATCAGTGCAACCTTGCCGTCCAGTTGAAACAGGTCTTTCACAGACATTACGACGCTCCTCCAAGTTGTTCTGCTATGCAGACTTTTATTCCAGATTTTGGTGACCATCATACGTGCCGAAATTCGGCCTGTAAATAAAAGCACGCTCATTCACTTTCAATATAAACTGACACGCATCGTCGATGGGCGGATCATCGGGACTTACCCGAATGCCGCACTTTTCAATCGAGCCGCTCTCATACGTTTTGCGCGTTTTCGTGTTTGCCGCGCATCTGTTCTGCATAGCGGCTCAACTTTTGACGGGCTTTTTCCCATGCAAGATGCGCTGATCATCAACTCGCGTGATCTGGAGTTCCAGCTGTTCGAAGTGCTCGAGGCCGAGACGCTCACGCAGCGCACGCGCCATGCCGACCATAGCCGCGAGACCTTCAACGCAGCGCTCGAAACCGCTCATGCGGTTGCCGCCGAAAAGTTCGCCACGCACAACCGTCTCTCGGACGAACACGAGCCGCAATTCGACGGTCAACGCGTGACGATGCCCGCCGAGGTCAAGGAAGCGCTCGACGCGTTCCGCTCCGCCGGTTTCCTCGCCGCGGGCAAAGACTATGAATGGGGCGGCATGCAATTGCCTTCGGTGATTTCCTTTGCATGCCTGTCGCTCTTCAAAAGCGCCAACATCGCCACCTCGTCTTACGCGATGCTCACCACGGCGAATGCGAACGTCATCGAACGTTTCGGCAGCGCCGCGCAAAAGCGCAAGTATCTGCAGGCGCTATTCGAAGGCCGCGCGTTCGGCACGATGGCGCTGACCGAGCCGCAAGCGGGCTCGAGCCTCTCCGATCTCGTCACCAGTGCGACGCCCAACGAAGACGGCACCTATTCGATCCGCGGCAACAAGATTTTCATTTCGGGCGGCGATCACGAGTTGAGCGAGAACATCGTCCACCTGGTACTGGCGCGTATTCCTGGCGGGCCGCCGGGCGTCAAGGGCATCTCGCTCTTCACGGTGCCGAAGTTTCACGTCAACGACGACGGCAGCTTGGGCGCGCGCAATGACGTCGCGCTCGCGGGGCTGATCCACAAGATGGGCTGGCGCGGCACGACGTCGACGATGCTGTCGTTCGGCGAGCGCGGCGAATGCATCGGCGAGCTGGTGGGCGAACCGCATCACGGCCTCGCCTACATGTTCCACATGATGAACGAAGCGCGCATCGGCGTCGGCCTCGGTGCGGTCATGCTCGGCTATCGCGGCTATCTGGCGTCGCTCGATTACGCGCGCGAACGGCCGCAAGGGCGCCGCCCGGATAACAAGAACCCGCTCGATCCGCAACTGCCGCTGATCGAACATGCCGACGTGCGCCGCATGCTGCTCGCACAAAAGGCCTATGTGGAAGGCGCATACGCGCTATGCCTGTACGCGGCGCGCCTCGTCGACGAACAGAACACCGGCGGGAGCGACACGGCGCGCGCCGAAGCGGGCCTGCTGCTCGATCTGCTGACGCCGGTGGTGAAGTCGTGGCCGTCGCAGTGGTGCCTCGAAGCGAATAGCCTGGCGATTCAGATTCACGGCGGCTACGGCTATACGCGTGAATATCCGGTCGAGCAGTTCTACCGCGACAATCGCCTGAACATGATTCACGAAGGTACGCACGGCATCCAGGCGCTCGATCTGCTCGGCCGCAAAGTGGTCATGAAACAGGGCGCCGCGCTCAAGCAACTGGAGCGCGAAATACAACGCAGTAACGATTCAGCGCGCGCTCACCCGGCCCTGCAAGCGTATGCCGATGCGCTAGGCGCGGCATGGCGTGACTTGTCCGGCACGGTCGAGGCGTTACTGCCCACGCTTGCTAACGAGAGCGAACGCGTGCTCGCCAATGCGAACGCTTTTCTCGAAGCATTCGGACATATCGTGATTGCGTGGACGTGGTTGCGGCAAGCGATCGTGGCGAGTGCCGCGTTACCCGCGGCGAAGAGCGAAGCCGATCGTGACTTCTATCGTGGCAAGCTGCATGCGTGCCAGTGGTTCTTCCGTTGGGAATTGCCGCGCGTTTCGCTGATGCTTGCAACGCTGCGCGGTCTCGACGATACGACGCTCAGCATGGCGCCGCAGTGGTTCTGAGGAGTTCCGCGCACTGCCCTCAATGCGACAGCGCACTTTCGAGTTGCATCACCGCGTCGATCAACCGTGGGCGCACTTCCTCGAGCAGGAATTCCTTCGAGAGCTTGAATGAAGGCCCGCCGACATTGATCGCCATGATCGGCAGTTCGCCGCCTGGCTGGAACGCGCGGGCGATGCCGTTTACGTCTTTCTGCCAGTCGCCGAACGAGGTCGTGACGCCCAGCGTGCGGTAATCGTCGAGCGCCTTCTCGATACCGCGACGGGTTTTCGGCCACGCCACGTGATCGAGCTCGCGCACCTGTTCCATGAAGCTGAGGCGATCATGTTCAGGGATCGCCGCGAGCCACGCGCGGCCGATTGCGGAGGTGGCGACCGGAATACGCGAGCCGACCTCCAATGTCAGCGTGAGCGCCACCGAGCCCCGGCAATTTTCCACGTAGATCATGGAGAGCCGGTCACGGGTGCCCAGCGATACTGTTGCGCCGGAGATGTCGGCCAATTCCTGCATCACCGGACGGGCGATCTTGCGCACATCGAGCCGCGCCAGCATCGCGCTGCCCAGCGCAAGCGAAGCCGTGCCAAGCCGGTATTTACCGCTCTCCTTCAGATGGATCAGATAGCCGAGCAGTGTGAGCGTATGGGTCAGGCGCGATACCGTCGATTTCGGCAGATTGCAGCGCAGGGCAAGTTCCTGATTGCTCAGCGATTTGTCGCCCGAGCGAAAACACGCGAGCACTTCGAGCCCGCGCGCGAGTGCCGTGACGAAGTGCCGGTCGTCCTGGTGCGCCTCGTGCGCCGTCCGGGTAGCGACGACCGTATGCGGCCTCGCGGATGCCGCTGGTTTTTGCGCCGCTTCATCGGCGCCGGGGCCGTCGACCGGATTATCGATCGGGCTGTGATTGGATTTGCTCAAAATGAAAACGCGCTCCCGCGAAACGACACCCTCTGAAGGACGCACCGTGACCCGGCTCGAGGGTGATCCGGGCTGCGGAATTATAGTCTGATCTGCTCGGATTTCTTCTTTCGGTGCTGCCGCGTTCACGGCGACATGTCGGCGGAAAAACTTGATAATCGAAACCGCCATGACAGGCGAATCGCGCAACCGGCGGCACTGCGGTCTGGTCAGTTTTTTCAACACTAGCGCGTTTGCTGGAGTATTGTTTAAGCGCGCTGGGAGCTTCACAACGTCGCGCTTCTACAAGCTTCTACAAGACAGGGGACTCCATGCGGGCGGTGAAGTGCTCGCAGGCGCGTGGTTTTTTGCATGCAGCGATGCGAATTCAACTTTTCGAGGAGTGGAGAAAACGTGAAAACAGTCAATCTTTTGAAGGCGCTCGGCATTGCGTTGTGTGTAGCGACTGCGTCCAGCGCTTATGCCCAGTCGAGCGACGCGATGGCCTCGGGCAGCATGGCGGCGCCGGGTGCCAATCCTAAAGCCACGAGGAAGGTGGACCGCAAATTGGGTCTGGATGTGCGCAGGGCTTTGGCAAAAGCACAGGGTTTCGATGTGTCGAACGTGTTTGTCCGGGCGCGCGGCGGCGCGGTAACGTTGACTGGATCGGTGCCGGATGGTGCGCAGATTCCGCAAGCGGAGGAAGTGGCGAAGGGTATTGCGGGCGTGAAGTCGGTGACCAACAAGCTGACGGTCGGTACGCAAGGCGGTGGGGGTTAATCGTCCACGGCACTTGACGAGTGACGACAGGCAGCGGCCGCTAGCGCCGCGAGGGCACACCGGCGGCGTTGCCTGTCGTCCTGGTATTTGAAACGCTCAGCGTCGAACCAGGCCGACGACATAACGACACACCCCCTCCCCGCCGTTGAAGAACTCACACTCCACCGGCGCGCCAAGCTGCAGGCAATCCCCTTCCTCAAGCCGGTAGACCTGCTTGCCTTCACGAAAGGTCAATACCCCTCTCGTCACCCAGATCTGCTGATGCTGAAACACAAATGCATCCGACGGATAAGGCACCCTCACGCCCACGGGCAACTCGATCTCAAGTAACTCGAGCACCCCGCCGGTAGGCGGCGAAATCCGCCGCCGCGTATAACCCGTCTCCGGGTCCTGCCAGATCATCTGCTCCGCACGCCGCGCCAATCGCTCGCCCGTCTGCTCGGCGAGCGCCAGCAACGTGGACAACGTCAACCCGAATGCCCCCGAAAGACGTCCAAGCACCGTCGCGGTCGGACTCGCCTCGCCACGTTCGATCTTGCTGATCATCGCTTTCGATACGCCCGAGCGCTCCGCCAATTCGCTCAGCGACCAGTTGCGCGCCTCGCGCTCAGTCTTCACGCGCGAAGAGATTGCCTGGGTCAGATCGATAGCAGCGGATTCGGACATGGAAAGATCGAAATCGATTAAAAGTGAGCAACGCGAAATTATATTGAGGCGGCACAGGCCAGCCTCGCCGACCATTAAAGGGCAAAATCAATGTCTTGCATAGTGATTTTTTGTCCACTATATTATACGAACGATCGCGACGCAGCCCTGCAGCACGGTGCGCGACTCGAACGCCCGCCGTCAACATTCGTCCACCTCAGCCGGAATACACCATGCCGAAGGAAATTGTTCTTAACGCTTTTGACATGAACTGCGTCGGCCACATCCAGCAAGGCTTGTGGACCCACCCGCGCGATCAGTCCGCCCGCTATACCGATCTTCAATACTGGACGGACTATGCCCGCACGCTGGAGGCGGGTCTGTTCGACGGCATCTTTTTCGCGGATGTGGCGGGCGTCTACGACGTCTACGGCGGCAACCCCGATGCGGCGCTTCGCGGGGCCGTGCAGGTGCCGGTGAACGACCCGACGCTGTTGATTCCGGCCATGGCCGCGGTCACGCGTCATCTGTCGTTTGGCGTCACGTCCAATCTCACGGTCGAGCAGCCCTATCTATTCGCGCGGCGCATGTCGACGCTCGATCATCTGACGCGCGGACGGGTCGGCTGGAACATCGTCACGGGCTATCTGGACAGCGCGTCACGCGCGATCGGCCTGACCGGGCAAATGGCGCACGACGATCGTTACGACCTCGCCGACGAATACATGGAACTCGTCTACAAACTGTGGGAATGCAGCTGGGAAGACGGCGCGGTGCTGCGCGATAAAGCACAAGGCATCTACGCGGACGCGTCGAAAGTCCACGTGATCCATCATCACGGCAAGCAGTATCGCGTGGACGCCATGCATCTGAGCGAGCCGTCGCCGCAGCGCACGCCGGTGCTCTATCAGGCAGGCTCGTCGGCGCGCGGCAAACAGTTCGCCGCGGCGCACGCGGAGTGCGTGTTCGTCAACGGGCAAGCCCGGCCCGCCGTGAAGGCCATCGTCGACGACATTCGCGCTCACGCCGTGGCACGTGGCCGTCGCGCGGACGAGATCAAGGTACTGCTCGGGCAAACCGTCATCACGGCCCGCACGGATCAGGAAGCGCAGGAGAAATACGCCGAATACCAGAAGTATGTCAGTTCAGAGGCGGCGCTCGTGCATGCGGCGGCGTCGCTCGGCATCGACTTCGCGCGCTACGACCTCGACGAACCGATCGAAACCGGCAAGAGCCAGGCCATCGTTTCGAACGTCGAAGCCATGACGCTCGCGGCCGGCCCGCAATGGACCAAACGCAAGCTGCTGGAACAGATGGTGCTCGGCAGCCGCCAGGCGCCGCTCGTCGGCTCGGCTGAGCGTGTGGCGAGCGAACTCATCGCGTGGACCGAAGAAAGCGGCGTGGATGGTTTTAATCTGTCGCGGACCGTCGCGCCGGAGTGCTTCGAGGATTTCATCGAACTGGTGGTGCCGATTCTGCAGGAACGTGGCGCCTATAAGCATGCGTATCGCGACGGCACGTTGCGCGAGAAGCTGTTCGGTCATGCGCGTCTGCCGGCGAACCACACGGCGGCCCAATTTCGCTCGCCGGCGTGCGCGGCGGCTCCTGATGACGCTGCGCGCTGACACCGTCATGCACGTTTCGAGTTCGTACCGCGCGGCCGCGGCACGGCGATTTTTCCGCAGAGGCGCATATTTCCATGCTTGACAAGAGCACCTTCCGCGACGCAATGGCCGGACTCGGCGCCGCCGTCAACATCATCACCAGCGACGGTTCTGCCGGCCTCGCGGGCTGCACGGCTTCAGCGGTATGCGGGGTCACGGACGAGCCGCCTACCCTGCTTGTCTGCATCAATCGCAGCAGCCGCAATAACGCGGCCTTCCGCGAAAACGGCGCGCTCTGCGTCAATGTACTAAGCGCGGAACAGCAAGCGCTCGCGGCGCATTTCGCCACGGGTTCGCTGCCCATCGCGGAGCGTTTCGCCGCCGCGCAATGGGATACGCTCGTGACGGGCGCGCCGGTCCTGCATGGCGCGCTTGCTTCGCTCGACTGCGAGATCGAATCGGTGAGCGAAGTCGGCACGCATACGGTGTTCTTTTGCGCGGTGAAGGCCGCGCATACGCATCATGGCGGCGATGCGCTGATCTATTACGGCCGCAATTATCATCGGGTCGGTGCGAAGTCCGTGCATGCCATTCACGCCGCGCAAGCCAGCGCCGTCGCTACTGAGTCGGCTACTCGGCCACCTACCGCACCCGCCACTGATTCCACCTCCGAATCCGCTGCTGCATCCGTCGCGCAATAAACGGCCCGCATGAAAGACCCCTCGGCAAGCCCACTTCGACGGCCCCATGCGACGGCCGGCAAGACGCGTTCGCTCGTCATTCTCCTGCTGTGCCAGGTCGGCGCGATGAGCGTGTGGTTTTCATCGTCGGCGGTCGTGGCGATCGTCAAGCAGGCGCAAGGCGTCTCCGCATTGCAAGCAACCTTGCTGACGAGCGCGGTGCAGGCAGGTTTCGTCGCGGGGACGGTGACGAGCGCGCTCCTGTCGCTCGCCGACCGCTTCGATCCGCGGCGGCTCTTCATGCTGAGCGCGCTGACGGCAGGCGCGGCCACCGCCTGTCTCGTGTTTCTCTCGCCTGCCAGCCCTGTCGCGATCGGATTGCGGCTCGTCACCGGCATCTGCATGGCAGGCATCTATCCGGTCGGCATGCGGCTCGCGGCGACGTGGGCGAAAGGCGACCTCGGCTTGTTGATCGGACTGCTGGTCGGCGCCCTGACGTTCGGCTCCGCGAGCCCGCATCTGCTGGCCGCGCTCGGCGGTTCGAGCTGGCGCGCGATCTATGGAATCTCAGCATGCTGCGCGCTGCTGGCGGGCGTCGCGATCCTGCTGTGCGGTGTCGGTCCGAACATGGCGCGCGCGACGCGCATCGAATGGTCCGCACTGGCCGGGGCCTGGCGCAATCCGGCGTTGCGGCTGGCGAACCTCGGTTATCTCGGCCATATGTGGGAGTTGTATGCCATGTGGGCGTGGCTCGCCGTGTTCCTGCAAGCGAGCTTCGCGGCAGCCGGCATGCAGCAGCCCCGCGTGGCCGCCGAATGGCTGACTTTCGGTGCGGTCGCGGCCGGTGCGATCGGCGCGTGGCTCGGCGGCGTGCTGGCGGACCGCCTCGGCCGCACGACTGTGACGATCGGCGCCATGGCCGTGAGCGGCGCGTGTGCCGCGCTGATGGGCTGGTTGCTCGGCGCGCCGGTGTGGCTGGTCGCTTGCGTCGCGCTGTGCTGGGGCGTGTCGGTCATCGCCGATTCCGCGCAGTTCTCGGCAAGCATCGCGGAACTGGCCGAGCCCGCCTCAATCGGCACGTTGCTCACCGCGCAAACCTGCGCGGGGTTTCTGCTGACGCTGGTGAGCATTCATCTGGTGCCCGACGTCGTCGCGCTGGCCGGGTGGCGTGGCGCTTTCAGCATGCTCGCAATCGGGCCGATTCTCGGCTGTATCGCGATGGCGCGGCTGCGGCGCATGCCCGCCGCGCGACGGCTTGCAGGCGGCAAACGCTAACGGCATGTTGGCGGCCGCGCAGGATGCCATTGCATCGCCGTGCGAGACGCGATCAGCCCCACCCCGTGGCTTGGCTCCCGCGCCCAATGATGGCTTTGCCGGCGAGTTCGACACGGCTACGCACGCACGAGCCCCGTCATCGGCCGCATCGCCCCGGTCTGGCCGAACAGCGTGGCGGCCGTGCGTTGAGGATCGAGCCCGAGGCTTTCGCTCGCGGCGCCGGCGATCAACCCATCGAGCGACGTGGTCGGTTTCAGATCACGCGTTTCGTAAAGATCGCCGGGCCTCAAGCCGGGCCAATCGGCGACTACGCGTCCGCCCGCCACCGACCCGCCCAGCACCATCGCCACCGAGCCGGTGCCATGATCGGTGCCGCCCGTGCCGTTGGCGGCGGCGGTTCTGCCGAACTCCGTCGCCACCAGCACGGTGGTCTTGCTCCATAACGGACCCATGCCGTCGCGCAATGCCGCGAGCATCGTGTCGAGCGCTTTCAACTGATTGGCGAGGCGCGGGTTCTGCGCGCTGTGCGTGTCCCAGCCGCCGGTTTCGATCATCGCGATACGCGGGCCGTCGTCGCGTGCCAGAAAGCCGGCGGCGAGCTTGCCGAGGCTCGCCGGGTCCTGACGCGCACCGGCGTCGCCCGCGAGTCCGCGCGCGGTCATCGCCGATTCCCATAGCGGCCGCAATTGCGCATCCTGGTCGTACAGTTGCGCGACCCGCGTGAGCAGATCGTCGGGCGCCTGCGGTAACGCCGAGGGCGCGTACGACGTCACCGCCGCCTTGCCGCGCAGCGCCATCGGCACGGTCGGCGCAAAGGCGATCGCGTTCTCTCGCGTGGCGGGCAGCGACGCGACCAGCCGGTTCAGCCAGCCGTCCTTCAGCTGATAAGGCGAGGTGCCGCCGGTCTCCAGCACGTTCTGCCCGTCGAAGTGCGAACGGTCGCGGTACGGCGACGCCACCGCGTGTACGAACAGCGCCTGGCGATCCGCGTACATCGCGGCGGTTTGTGCCAGCGAGGGATGCAGCGCGAAGGTGCCGTCCAACCGGGTTGCGGTGGACGTATCGATTGTGAGCGCGCCGCGCAGTCTGGCGTAGGCGGGTTCGGCGTACGGCACGACGATGTTCAGGCCGTCGGCCGCACCGCGCTGGATCACGAACACGAAGCGGCGATCGGTTGCGACACTCGCGAAGGCGATCTGCGGCGACACGAGAATCGCGCCCACGCCAGCGGCGGCGACGCTCAAAAACTTGCGGCGTGAAAGCATGGCATTCATCTCCGTTGAAAATCCGGCGAGACCAGCAGCAGCGCAATCGCCGTCGACGCGCTCTCGGCGCGCGACACAGCGGTGGCCGTCGGCGCACTGAGCGATCCAGCCAGCAAGGTCTGCCCGAGCGCGCGCGCATCAAGCCGGTCGCCGACGCGCGACGCGAAGCGCTGCGCCACTTCGACCCGGCGCACGAGCGCATCAGGCGCGGCCCAGCTCGCCGCAATATCGTCGTAGCCGGCGGGCGAGCCTGGACGCCACACCGGCTGGCCGAGCTGCGTGAGGATGGGCGCTGCCTGCACGTTGCCTAAGTCCTGCCAGCCGAGTCCACGCATCGAAGAAATGGTCCATTCCCATGGCGTCTTGAACTTCACGGCCACCGGCGACCACGCTTGCGGCATGTCGAGCAACACCCGATACACGGTCGGCAGATCGCCGCCGCTACGCTCGAAAGCGTTCGCGAGACGCGCGCTCACGTCAGGCGGTGGATTGTCGGCGACGAAGTGACGCGCGAGCTTGCCGCCGATGTGCTGCGCCGTGGCGGGCGCGCTCGCGAGGTCGTGCAGGATCGCGAGCGCCTGCTCGACGCCCGGCTGGTCGTAGCGGCGGCCCATGATGGTTCTCGAACCCGGCTCGTGCAGCGCGGCGCGAAACACGAAGGTGCCCGGCGCGGCGTTCGGCTGTATGCCCTGGCGGCCCGGGTTGGCCGGATTTCCCGGGTTACCGGCCAGACTCCAGCCAGTGAGCGCGCGGGCGAATTCCGTAACATCGTCCTGGCTGTAGCCGCTGCGCACGCCGAGCGTATGCAGCTCCATGATTTCGCGCCCCAGGTTTTCGTTCAGACCGCGTTTGTTATTCGGATTGCGCTGCTCGGCTCGCATGGCCGCCATGCTGTCCGGCCCGACCGAGCGCGTCTGATCGAGAAACAGTTGCATGGCCGGATGACGCTCGACCGCGACCAGCATGTCCTCGAACCGGCCGAGCACGTGCGGGCGGATCGCTTCCGCTTCGAATGAGCCGGCCAGTGCCGCGACGGCGGGCTTCTCGGTGGATACCGCGAAATGGTTCGCCCAGAAATGAACCAGCCGCTCGATGAACGGCGTCTGCGTGGTCAGCGCGCTCGCGACACGTGCGTTCACCGAGGAACGGTAGATGTCGAGAATTTCGACCCGCAACGCTTTTCGTTCGGTTTGCTTAGTAGTTTGCTCAGCGTTTTGCGCCGAAGTTTGCGGGCGGCCTTGCGCGTTTCCTTGCGCATTCGCCTGATGGACGGCCGTGCCCTCGCTTGCATTCTGCTGGGCCTGCCGGTTCTGCTGATTCAACTGCATGCGCTGTTGCGCCAACTCGGTAGACAGCGCTACCGAATCCGGCAGGCTCGCCCACGCGGCAGGCCGCGGCTGATACTGCTCGAACTGCGCGAGCAGCCACCCTTTCGGGTCGGTGGGCGGCGTGTCGTCAGCACGCGCGCCGAGGCCGAAGCGGTTCAGCGCAATCGCCGCGGCATTCGTGTTTGGTGATGTAGCCATACCATCCTCTTCGGCATTGGACACGCTTTAAACGGCCACCGCGATGAAATCCGTCGCGGTCGTTCAGAATTTTTTAATCGCCCGACGCTTCACTCGAAGATTCACTCGACGCCGCCTTCCCCGGCTTGTTTGCATTGGCAGCCGGCTGAGGCTCACGCCACTGGCCGCGCAGCTTCAGGCTGTCGGCGAATGCGACGCGCTGTTCGGGCGACAGCGTCGCCGCAAAATCCGCCACACTGCCTTCCACTTGCGCACGCAGACTGCTGTCGGCCGCCCGCGTACGGGCCAGCGCCGCGTCCAGCGCCGCGCGATCGAACTGCGGCGCGGCGAGCAGACGCAACACTTCGCGACGGCCTTCGCGGCCCTCGCGGGCAAACTGCCGGCCCTCACGACGCGCATTCTTCAAACCGTCGACGAAGGCCTTCTGACGCTCAGCCGGCAACGTTTCGGCGGCGAAGCGCAGCGCGCGCTGCTGCGCCATTACTGGCGCTGTCGCGCCACGTGCTGCAAACCATTGATAAGCACCGCCGACAATCGCGCCCAGTAAAAACACATTGAGTACCAGCGAGGCCCCCAGCACGAATTTCCATGACCGGCCGTTCATTCGCCACTCCAATCGGCGGATGAACCACCGAAGCTCGAAGTTAAATAAGAGGACTCGTGCACTTGCGGAACCGCCCCGGTCAAGACGAAGAACGACACCGCAAAAGCGCCGGCCAGGCCGCCCAGCAGCCCGACGCCTGCCACCGCCGCGCCCGACCACCACAACCGCCGGCGCGGCACTGCCGGCTGCAATACCGGCGCGCTGCCGATAATGCGCTGCTGCAACGCCGCGCCCGGCGGATCGACTTGATCGACGGCCAGCCAGGCATCGATGCCGGCCGCGTCCGCCAGCACCGCATCGGCTTCGGCGCGATGCAACTCCGCCCACACCTCTGCCGCTGCGCGTTCCTGTTGCGGCCAACGGCGCGGATCGGCGCCGTAGGCTGCAACGATCTGATGGAATCTTACGGGCGTCATGACTTGTCCTTGCTAAGGCCGCTGCCGGCCAGTTGAGCGCGCAGATTGCGGCGCGCGCGTGCCAGCAGACTTTCCAACGCATCGACCGTGATGCCCATCAGGGCGGCGGCGTCGATGTTCGACATCTCCTGGTAGTAATTGAGCACCAGCGCCTCGCGTTGCCGTGCCGGCAATGCGGCGAGCGCCTCGCGAACGCGCTGGTCCTGGGCGCGCGCTTCGAGGGCGGCGTCGGGCAGCGCGGCAGGATCGATCTGGTCGGGCATCTCGTCGCGCGGATCTTCGCGGCGGCCACGCAACCGGTCGTAGCAAAGATTGAGCGCAACACGATGCACCCAGGTATCGACCTTCGCCTCGCCTTCCCGCCAGTGCGACGCCTGATTCCATATCCGCACGAAGACCTCCTGCGCAACGTCTTCCGCTTCCATGCGGTCACCCAGCATGCGCGTGGCGAGCGCGAGCAGTCGCGGCAGCTTGCGAGCGACCAGCGAGCGGACGGCGGCCGGGTCTTGCCGGGCGACTCCTGCCAGCAGTTCCGTATCGGGATCGCGTTCGCTCAAGACGTGCGGCTCCCCACCGCGCGCCGGATACGCTGCGCGGATCGATTGGTTGTGCACGCACCGGTTCGAACGGTGCCCGCCGGGTGGATTGCCGAGTACATTCCGATCAATATACGACGACCGCCGGGCGATAGTAGGCCGGCCTCGCCGGATAGACGACACAACCGGCGAGCGTCGCCGCCAGCAGAATTATCACGAGCGTTTTCATGGTGACCTGTCGGGTTGGATTGCAAAGTGCAGCGAAGCGCGCTCAGGAGCGCCGCAGCGCTCCACGTTCAGGCCCAATGTCCTTCGACCCAGCGCCAGTTGGGGCCGCGCTGCACCCAATGCCCCGGCACCCAGCGATAGCCGGCGCGAACCGGCTGCCAGCGGCCGCGCACCCACACATAACGGCCGTGCGCCCAACGCCAGCGGCCTTGATCCCAGACATAACCGGCGCGCGGCGCCGGCATCACTTCGACGCGCGGCGGCGGCGGCGCCATCGGCGCGATGATCACGGCCTGCGCGAACGCGGGCGCGGCCGTCAGCGCGGCGGCGCAAGTCATCGCGGCAACAAGCATGGCGGTCAGAAGACGGACCGGTTTGGTCGAAGTCATGTGTTTTCTCCCAAAAGAGCCGAAGCCAGAAGTGGCTCCGTTTCTTCTTGAACGCAGCAGCGGGGAAAAACCGTCGCTTTGATTTGCGTGGCATGAAACGCCCTGCAGCGTGCGAGGTGCAACGGGCGCCACGATCGGCACGACCGATCCGCTCGGCAACCCCGCCACGCCCGTTCACCACCAGTACGACACCGGCGACTTTTACCGCCGCGGTGAAGGCGGGCAACTATCCGAAGATGAATAGTCGCTTCCATCACCTGGTGCCAAAGGCGAGAATCAATTTGAAGAAGACGTTCCGAGCAACGCGCGATTGTGCATTTGGGCGCGGCTGTGGCGCCAGAGCGAACGCGTCCGATGCGTGCGACACGTAGTTGAAGCGCTGCCACGACGCAGTGCCGCCCGAGCCGGTGAGGTATCCTTGCCGGCTCTGCGACCTTTATCCGTACCCTGCCCGATGGCCGATTTCCCTTTCGACGCCGTACTCTTCGACTGCGACGGCGTGCTCGTCGACTCCGAACCCATCACCAACCGCGTGCTGACCGAGATGCTCGGCGAGTTGGGCTGGCAGTTGAGCGTCGAAGAAACCATGCGCATTTTTGTCGGCAAGGCCGTCAAGGACGAAGCAGCATTGATCGAAGCGCGCACCGGCTTTGCGATTACGACAGATTGGCTCATGCAGTTCCGCGACCGCCGCAATACGGCGCTCGATCTCGAGCTGGTGGCGATTGACGGCGCGGCGCCCGCGGTGCGCGCGATCCATGCAGCGCTTAACGGGCGCATTGCCGTCGCGTCGGGCGCCGATCGCATCAAGGTGGAATTGCAGTTGACCAAGGCCGGTATTTTCGACTGTTTCGAAGGACGCATCTTCAGCGGCCATGAAACACCCCGCAGCAAGCCGTATCCCGATGTCTACCTGGCGGCGGCCGCAGCATTGGGCGTGGACCCGGCACGTTGCGCGGTTGTCGAAGATACCGTCACGGGCGCGACTGCAGGCGTGGCCGCCGGCGCCACCGTGTTCGGATATTGCCCGAAAGAGCTGGGCCACAGCAGCGCCACTGCATTGCATGGCGCGGGCGCGGTTCACGTCTTCAGGGACATGGCTGAGTTGCCCGCCCTGCTCGCCGGATGGCGCGGCCTCCGGCATCAAAACTGACGGCCGCCTACCGCGACGTACAGCAATTCCTTGATCAGCGGACGAGCGCGCGCGGCCATCACGTCGTTAGGCTCAGTTGTTGGCAGCTTGCCGACATCGTGGCGTGGCGAGTTGGGCTGTCCCAATCACCTTTCGCTCGCAAGACCGGCAAACGTGGACGGCATAGCGCTTTGCGGCGGATGGCATGGTGTGTGCAATGGGAACCCATGAGCGCGGCGATGTCCGGGCTCGCTGTCAATCCAACCTTGCCGGAGATCCACCATGAAAGCGCTAGTCCTTAAAGACCTGCCTCGCGCCGATGAACTCGACCGCTCGGCGTCGCAGTCCGTACGCGGCGGCATCGCCCGCATCACACGAGACGCACCTTCTGCTTGCCCTGGCGGGATGATGCCGCCTGTTGTCATTCGGCGCGGCTGGGAGTGTCCGCCCATTCATTTCGGTTGTGGGCCCGTCTTTTTCCCATACGGCGAACCGCCTTCGCACCCGGGACCGGGGGTTGTGCCGCTTTAGACCGCGACCATGGCCACGTGGGAGCAGAAGAGCCAGCCTGCTCCTCGAAATGGCGCGCGTTCGGAATGCACGAAAAAAGCCCCACAAGACTTTCACCTTGCGGGGCCTTTCCTCAACCTGCAACGTTTTCCGCTTAGCGGGACATCATGTGCATGCTGACGTTATGCATGATCCACAATGAGCCGCCGATCAGAATCACGGCCGTGAGCACCGTAAAGCCGAACGCCATGACGTTCCAACGCTGTGCCGACGACGTATTCATATGCAGGAAAAAAATCAGATGCACGACGATCTGCACGAACGCGAGGCCCGCGATCGCGAGCAATGCGTTCTCGCCCGTCAACGTCCCGGTTAGAACGAGACCGAACGCCGCCGCTGTCAAGACGACGGAGAGGATGAAACCCGTCGTATAGCTGCCGATGCTGCCGTGACTTTCACCCGTGTGTGCCGAGTGTGAGTGATGGCTATGGTCCATTTAGATCACGCTCGCAAGATAGACAAAGGTGAAGACGCCGATCCATACGACGTCCAGAAAGTGCCAGAAAAGGCTCAAGCATGTCAGGCGAATCATGTCGCGCTCGGTCAGATCGCGATGCCGCATCACCTGAACGGCCAGCACCGCCATCCAGATCAGGCCGCACGTCACGTGCAAACCGTGCGTGCCGACCAGCGTAAAGAACGACGACAGGAACGCGCTGCGACCCGGGCCTGCGCCCTCGGCGATCAGGTGCGAGAACTCGCGCATTTCCAGCACGAGGAACGCGAGACCGAACAGGAACGTGACGCCGAGCCAGAAAAGCAACACGCCCTTTCTGTTCTTATGCGCGCCCAGCATCGCGAAACCGTACGTGATACTGCTCAGCAGCAGCATCGACGTTTCAAGCGCGACGCCTGGAATCTCGAACAGATCCTTACCGCTCGGGCCGCCCGCGAACTGGTGCCCCATCACCGCGAACACGGCGAACAGCGCCGCGAAGATGATGCAATCGGTCATCAGATACAGCCAGAAACCGAACACCGATTGCGACGGCACATGGTCCGGCGCGAGATGCGGTTGAACCGCAATAGTCTTCTGTAACATCAGTCAACCTCCAACGCGACCTGCGCACCTGCACCCGCGCGTTTTTCTTCGATCAGCGCGACCGTGTCGGCCGGGATGTAGTAGCCGTCGTTGTCCTGGAAGCTATAGACGATCACCGTGCCGATCGCGCCGACCAGGCCGATAATCGCAAGCCACCAGATGTGCCATACGCCGGCGAAACCGAGCACGAGCGAGAACAAGCCCACTAGCAAACCAGCGGATGTGTTCGACGGCATATGAATGTCGCGATACACCGGCTCGGCCTCGTTGCCCTTACGCGACTTCATGTCGGTGAACGCGTCCAGCTTGCGCACCGTCGGGATGATCGCGAAGTTGTAGACCGGCGGCGGCGAGCTCATCGCCCATTCCAGCGTGTGGCCATTCCACGGGTCGCCCGAGACATCGCGATTTTGCGGCAAATTGCGGTCGCGGATGCTGACGTACAGCTGCACCAGTTGGCAAGCAATGCCGATAGCGATCAGCCCTGCGCCGAACGCAGCGAGGATCAGCCACGGATGCCATGCCGGATTGTCGTAATGGTTCAGGCGACGCGTCATGCCCATGAAGCCGAGCACGTACAGCGGCATGAACGCGACATAGAAACCGACCAGCCAGAACCAGAACGCAGCCTTGCCGAGCTTTTCGTTCAGCTTGAAGCCGAATGCTTTCGGGAACCAGTAGTTGAAACCGGCCAGATAACCGAACAGCACGCCACCGATGATCACATTGTGGAAGTGAGCGATCAGGAACAGGCTGTTGTGCAGCACGAAGTCCGCGCCCGGGATCGCCATCATCACGCCAGTCATACCGCCGATCGTGAACGTGACCATGAAGCCGATCGTCCATAGCACGGGCGTCGTGAATTCCAGACGGCCCTTGTAAATCGTGAACAGCCAATTGAACACTTTCACGCCGGTCGGAATCGCAATCACCATCGTCGCGATACCGAAGAACGCGTTGACATCGGCGCCCGAACCCATCGTGAAGAAGTGGTGCAGCCACACGAGGAACGACAGCACCATGATCGCGCAGGTCGCCCACACCATCGTCTTGTAGCCGAACAGCGGCTTCCTGGCGAAGGTCGCCACGACTTCCGAGAAAATACCGAACGCCGGCAGGATCAGGATGTACACCTCGGGGTGACCCCATGCCCAGATCAGGTTCAGGTACAGCATGGCGTTGCCGCCGCCGTCGTTGGTGAAGAAGTGCATGCCGAGGTAGCGGTCCAGACCCAACAAGGCGAGCGTCACGGTCAGGATCGGGAACGACGCCATGATCAGCACGTTGGTGCACAGCGCAGTCCACGTGAATACCGGCATCTTCATGAACGTCATGCCCGGCGCGCGCATCTTCACGATGGTCGCGAAGAAGTTCACGCCCGTGAGCAGCGTACCGATACCGGAGAGCTGCAGACTCCACAGGTAATAGTCGACGCCGACACCCGGGCTGAATTGCAATTCAGACAACGGCGGATAAGCCAGCCAGCCCGTTTGCGCGAACTCCCCGATCACCAGCGACAGGTTGATCAGGATCGCGCTGACCGCGGTCATCCAGAAACTGAGCGAGTTGATGAACGGGAACGCGACGTCGCGCGCGCCGATCTGCAACGGTACGATCAGGTTCATCAGGCCGATCATGAACGCCATCGCCATGAAGAAAATCATGATGACGCCGTGCGCGGTGAACACCTGGTCGTAGTGATGCGGCGGCAAATAGCCCGGGTTGAGATAGGCGAGCGCCAGTTGCAGACGCATCATGATCGCGTCCGAGAAGCCGCGCAGCAGCATGATCATCGCGACGATGATGTACATGACGCCCAGCTTCTTGTGGTCGACGGAGGTCAGCCACTCCGTCCACAGGTAGCGCCATTTGCCGAGATACGTGATCGTGCCGAGCACGGCCAGCACAACGAGCGCCATGAAAACGCCCGCCCCCACGATGATTGGCTCGTGATACGGAATCGCATCGAGCGTAAGTTTTCCGAACATGCGTTACCCCTTAGGCCCACAGTTAGCGTCTTTCATGTTGTCGAGGACGTTCCCGTTGTTGTATCGGGCAATGATGTTGTGAAAGAGCTTCGGATCGACCGACGAGAAGTAGCGCACCGGTTCCTTCTCCGTGGGCGCCGATACCGTGTGATAACGGTCCATGTCGAGACGGTCGGACGAGGCGCGCACCTTGGCGACCCAGGCGTTGAACTCTTCAGGCGACGTAGCGAGCGCGCGGAACTTCATGTCCGAGAAACCCTTGCCGCTGAAATTCGCCGCCGTGCCCGCGTAGTTGCCGGCTTCATCAGCGATCAGATGCAGACGCGTTTGCATACCTGCCATCGCATAGATCTGGCCGCCGAGCTGCGGAATGAAGAACGAATTCATCACCGTGTCGGACGTGATGACGAAGTTCACCGGCGTGCCGACCGGGAACGCCAGCTGGTTCACCGATGCAATGCCGAGGTCGGGATAGATGAACAGCCACTTCCAGTCGAGTGCAACGACTTCGACATTGATCGGCTTCACCTGCGACTCGAGCGGACGATACGGATCAAGCTCGTGTGTGCTCTTCCACGTCAACACGGCGAGGAACAGAATGATCAGCGTCGGAATGGTCCAGACGGCGATTTCGATACGGGTCGAATGCACCCAGCCCGGACGGTATTCGGCGTTCTTGTTCGAAGCGCGATAACGCCACGCGAACAGCAGCGTGAGCACGATAACCGGAACGACCACGATCAGCATGGCCCAGGTCGAGGTGGCAATCAGGTCACGCTCGGCCAGCCCCACACTCCCCTTCGGATTCAAAATATCGAGGTTGCTGCAACCCGAGAGCAACACCATGAGGCCGGCGGAAAGGAAACGTATCGACCCTCGCAGAGTCTTTCCTTTCATATCCCTTGCCTCTTTTTAACGACTTCAACGAACGTCATTCGACCGCTCTCCATTAGTAAGCGCTCGCATGGTAGGGGGACGTTGAATAGATTAAAACCCCTCGATCAGCAACAATCTATTGCGTCGCACCATTGTGCGACACGTTGCCGCACGCCTGCGCGCACGTGAGAGTCAGTTATGTGCTGGCGCACCGGATTGGCAGAGTTGCCGGATCACGAAAACTCCTTTAAACACGCACTAAAACGCGGCGATACCATTCAGGTCACACCGCGTTTTAGTGCGCGAAAAGGGACGTGTGTCGATGCGGGAAAAGTGCATCCGCGGAGCAGCATCTGGAGACGAATGCTGCATCTGCGAGACACTTCGTTGGATCAGCCCGGCGTGCGTGCCGTGACGGCAACAGGCGCTGCGGCCTGCAAGTGCTCGCCACCATCAGCCGGTGCGGAGTCCGAAGGATGCGCAGAGCGTTCCGATTGAGCCAGCAGTGTGCCGACCGACGGATCGATCGCATCGGTGAACGGCTTCGGATCAAGGCCGACGGCCAGCACCAGCAACGCCATGGCACCGAGCAGGACGAACTCGCGCTTGCCGAGGTCTTTCAGCGTCGCGACGCGCGCATTGGCAATGGCGCCGAAAATCACGCGCTTGTACATCCACAGCGTGTAGGCCGCGCTCAGGATCAGCGTGGATGCCGCGATTGCGCCGATCCAGAAATTGAAGCGGATCGCACCCATCAGCACCATGAACTCGCCGACAAAACCGGACGTGCCCGGCAGCCCGATATTGGCCATCGAGAACAGCATCACGAAAGCCGCAAAGCGCGGCATGGTGTTGGCGACGCCGCCATATTCGGCGATGGAGGCGGTCTTCGTGCGGTCGTGGAGCATGCCCGTGCACAGCAACATTGCACCGGACACCACGCCGTACGAGAGCATCTGCACAATCGCGCCCGCCTGGCCGATGCGGTTGAAGACGAACAGGCCGAGCGTCACGAGGCCCATGTGCGCAATCGTCGAATACGCGAGCAAGCGGCGCATGTCGGTTTGCACGAGTGCCAGCAGGCTCGAGTAGATCACCGCGATCAGCGACAGCGTGATCATCATCGGCGCGAAAAAGTGGCTGGCTTGCGGCGCGATCGGCAACGCGAAACGCAGCAGACCGTAGCCGCCCAGTTTCAGCATGCCGATCATCACGGCGGCGCCGGTCGGACCGTCGAGGTGGACGTCCGGCAGCCACGTGTGCAGCGGCCACATCGGCACCTTCACGCCGAACGCAGCAAGGAATCCCAGGAAGATCAGTACTTGCGGCCAGGTGCCAAGGTGCGCTTCACGCCACAGCGCGAGATCGAAGCTGTGCGTCTGGCTGTACAGATACAGCATCGACATCAGCATCATCAGCGACCCGAGGAACGAGACGAAGAAGAATTTCACCGCGGCATATGAGCGATTCGAATTTCCCCACGTCCCGATCAGCAGGTATAGCGGGATCAGCGTCGCTTCGAATGAGATGAAGAACAGCATGCCGTCGAGCGATGTGAAGACGCCTTGCATGAAACCCGACAGCATCAGGAACGCGCCGAAGTACTGGGCAGTGCGTTCCGTGATCGACTCCCACGAGGCCACCACGATGATGATCGTGGTGAGCGCGGTCAGCGCGACGAGCCACAGCGAAATCCCGTCCACACCCACATGCCACGCAATATCGAAGGTGGGCGACCAGCGGAGGTTCTCGACGAACTGCATCGACGTCACGTCGTTGCGGAAATTCATCACGAGCGGAATCACCGGCAAGAAACCCGCTACCGCGCCGATCAGCGCGAACCACCGCGTGCGACTACGTGCTGCGTCGGATCCGGCACGCAACACCACCAGGCCGGCGACAATAGGGATCCAGATGAGTAGGCTAAGAAGCGGAGGCAATGGCATGTGTTCTGTTGAAAAACGTGAAATACAAAACGCCGCTCCAACGCCTTCAAAAACGAAAGCATTGAAATGGATATGTAGGCTGGATTTCGCTGAAATTGACGTTGAGGCGGTGCTGCGTGCCTCACGTTTACCCGCAGTCGAATGACCAAGGGTGGGAGATTACCAAGATAAGAATAATTTTGCAGCGCAACAACGCGGCAACCCCCTTGGCAATGCATGGTTGCCACGCCTGCCCTTGCGGAATGCAAAAAAATGTGCAAACGCACAAACCTGGCGGCGAAAGATATGCGCCGTGCTTTTTTGCAGGCAAAAGAAAGTAGTTAGCGGGCGGTTGGCGGCTCTTGCGCGAAGGCTTCCGTGTGAGGATTGGCACTGAAGTAGATCATGCTGGTGCATCAGAGCGCACCAAGCCCGATCTAGAGAGGTCGGCGAAAATTTAACTCGTCCGCGAGTAGAAAAATTTTTTGCGCCGGAACGCCAAAGAAGCGTCTTCGTACGCCCGGAAAAACCGGCGCCGCGCTTCCCCGGTCCGCTTTTCAGATTGATATCGAGGGTTTCTGCGTGCCTTACAGAACCCGAATATACTTCGGCGGTTCAGGGAACGACGGCGCGTGCACAGTACGGTCGTTCTTCGCATGGTTGGACGCCGCCCCCCGGCCAGACTTAACGGATACCGCATGGTGCTTCATGACGAAGGTGTCGTTCCCGCGCTCGAGTGCCGCGGTCTGAGCAAGACTTACGGCGCCGGCCGCATCGTGCTGGCACACCTCGATTTCACGCTTGCGCCGGGCGAATTCGTCGCGATCATGGGGGATTCCGGCGTCGGCAAATCGACACTGCTGAATCTCGTCGCAGGACTCGACAGCGCGGACGGCGGCGACGTGATCATCGACGGCAGCGTGGTCTCGGATCTGGATGACAACGCGGCGACGCGTCTGCGCCGGCAAAAACTCGGCTTCGTGTTTCAGGCTTTTCACGTGCTGCCCCATCTGACGCTAGCGCAGAATGTGGCGCTACCGTTGCTACTAAACGATCTGCCCATAGCCGGCGCGCTCGATATGCTCGCCGCTGTCGGCTTGAACGGCCGCGGCGATGATTTTCCGCGGCAACTGTCGGGTGGCGAATTGCAGCGCGTCGCCATTGCGCGGGCGCTCGTGCATGGCCCCAAGCTGATTCTCGCCGACGAACCCACGGGCAACCTCGATCCCGATACCGCGCACGATGTGCTCAGCTTGTTCCGCGCGCAAAGCAAGGCAACCGGGGCGGCCACCATCATGGTCACGCATTCTGAAGCAGCCGCGGCCGTTGCGGACCGGATCCTGATTCTGAGCGACGGTGGCTTGCACGCATCATCCGGACGCAACGCATCGTCCAACGCTCATCCCGACTTTCGATCCACCGCACCTTCAGCCGATGATGCACGCTGACCCACGCCCACTGCAGCGAATGCGAGGCCATCGCAGGCTCGCGCGCTGGTTGTTGGGCGCCGAGTGGCGCAGTCATCGCGCACGCGCACTGGTTGCAATCGCAACGATCGCGCTCGGGGTCGCGTTAGGCTACGCAGTTCAATTGATCAACAGCGCGGCCTTCAACGAATTCTCCGCGGCGGCTCGCAGCTTGTCAGGCGTGGCCGATCTGCAGGTGCGCGGTGCACAACCCCTCTTCGACGAGTCCATCTATCCGCATTTGGCGACCGAACCGGGTGTGGCACTGGCGAGTCCCGTACTCGCGCTCGATGTGACCGTGCCGGATCAGAGCGCCGCGCTGCCGGTGCTCGGCATCGACGTCTTCAAGGCTAGCCGCATTGCGCCCGACCTGATCGGGGTGCCGTCGCCCGAGCGGCCGTTCGATACGCTCGCGGCCGATACGGTGTTTCTCTCGTCGGCGGCGCAGCAATGGTTGAAGGTCAAGATCGGCGATCACGTGGCGCTGCGCAACGGCACGGCGATGGTGCATTTGCGCGTGGCCGGTGGTCTGGTGAGAACGCGTCCAGGTCAGCGGCTAGCGGTGATGGATATCGCTGCCGCTCAATGGAAGTTCGGCAAGGTGGGCAAGCTGTCGCGCATCGACTTGCAGCTCGAACGCGGTGTCGATCGCGAAAGCTTCAAGCATGGCCTGCAAGCGCGGCTCGGCAGCCAGTGGGTGATTTCCGAAACACGCGACGCAGAAAGCCGCACCGATCGTCTGTCGCGCGCCTATCGGATCAATATGAACGTACTCGCGCTGGTGGCGCTTTTTACCGGCGCGTTCCTTGTGTTTTCGACGCAGGCGCTGGGTGTCGTACGGCGCCGTGCGCAGTTCGCCATGCTGCGTGTGCTCGGACTCACGCGTGGCCAGTTGTTGCGCCAGATTCTGATGGAAGGTGCACTACTCGGCTTGCTCGGTTCGCTGGCCGGACTCGCGCTCGGCTATGCAATGGCGAGTGGCGCGCTGCGGTTTTTCGGCAGCGATCTGGGTGGCGGCTATTTTCCTGGCGTGCAGCCACAGGTCGGCTTCGAACCGCTGGCTAGTGCGCTGTTTCTGACGCTCGGCATCGCCGTGTCGATATTGGGCAGTCTTGCGCCCGCGTTGGAGGCGGCACGCGCGCGACCTGCAGCGGCGCTCAAGGCAGGCGCCGAAGAAGGCGCGCTGGCACGGCTCGCTACGACATGGCCCGCTTTGGCCTGTCTGCTGGTTGCGGCCGTTCTCACGCAGGTGCCGCCGTTGTTCGACGCGCCTATCGGCGGCTATATGGCCGTCGCGCTGCTGCTGATCGGTGGAATCGCGCTCATGCCGCGCGTGACCGCGTTGATCTTTGGGGCCGCGAGCCGTGCGCACGGCACCCGGCAACGCGCTAACGCGGCGAGCACGTTAGCGTTGGCGCGCCTCGCGAACGCGCCGGGCCACGCGTCGATTGCAATGGGCGGCGTATTGTCGAGCTTCGCACTGATCGTCGCGATGGCGATCATGGTGGCAAGCTTCCGCGTTTCCGTCGAGGACTGGTTGGGCCATCTGCTCTCGGCCGATCTATACGTTCGCGCGGCGCCGAACGGCGATACCGGCGGCTTGCGCCCCGACGAACAGACGCTGCTGGCTGCGGTGCCTGGCATCAAGAGCGCTGCGTTTGCGCGCACCTCTCATCTCACGCTCGATCCTGCACGGCCGGACATCGCCGTGCTTGCGCGTGAAATCGACGCTGCCGATCCGGGCGCGAATCTGCAGATGACCGGAGCGGTATTGCCTGCCTCCGAACTTCATGGCGGCCAGACACCTGTTTGGGTATCCGAAGCAATGGTCGATCTGTATGGATACAAGCTCGGCGAGCGCGTGCAGTTGCCGCTGGGCGAGCGCGGTCACGTGTTCGTCGTGGCCGGCGTATGGCGCGATTATGTGCGTCAGACCGGCGCGATACAGATACGGTTTTCGGATTACCGGCGTTTAACCGCCGATACAAGCGCGACGGATGTGGCCGTCACCATTCAGCCCGGGAGCAGCGTCGAACGCGTTATTGCTGGGCTGCGTGCGCTGCCGTTCGGCGCGTCGCTAGACCTGTCGCAACCGGGCGAGATTCGCGCGCGCACGCTGGTGATCTTTGATCGGAGTTTTGCTGTCACTTATCTTCTGGAGGCCGTCGCGATCGTGATCGGCTTGTTCGGCGTGGCGGCGACGTTTTCTGCTCAAACGCTCGCGCGCGCCCGTGAGTTCGGCATGCTGCGGCATGTAGGCGTGACCCGCTCGCAGGTTCTCGCGATTCTCGCGCTCGAAGGCGGGATGCTCACCGCTTGTGGCATCGCGATGGGCTTCGTTCTCGGATTCGCGATTAGTCTGATCCTTGTATTCGTCGTCAATCCGCAGTCGTTTCATTGGAGCATGTCGCTGCACGTTCCATGGACGGTGCTCGGCACGGTCGCGCTGGTGATGCTGGCTTCGTCGTGTTCGACGGCGGTGATTGCGGGTCGCGGCGCAGTGTCGGTGGACGCGGTGCGCGCAGTGAAGGAGGATTGGTGATGCGGGGATTGCAGGCACAACACTCGGCGCATGAGACCGCGGGCCGATTTTTTCGAGTGAGTCGCATTTTTCGAGTGGGCCGCCTGTGTCGCGCGAGTAGCTTTTGGCTGGCGCCCATCTTGCCATGCACGTCGCTTACTGCACTGCCTCGCTTGACGAGTTCGCGGCGGCCAAACGTCAAGATTCTCGCGGCGTTGCTTTACATGGGCTTTATGGCTGTTGCGCCTGCGTTTGCCGCAACGTCCGAGTTCGCAGTAGTCACGCCGGATCATCCGGTTGTCCTTCCACAGGACAGCGGTGCACACCCGGCTTTTCGCACTGAATGGTGGTACGCGACGGGCTGGCTCACTACACCGGACAATCAGCCGCTCGGTTTCCAGATCACGTTCTTCCGCTCGGCAACCGGACACGACGCTGCCGATCCAAGTGCGTTCGCGCCTTCGCAATTGATCATTGCGCATGCCGCACTGAGCGATCCGGCACTGGGTCATCTCACGCACGATCAGCGCATTGCGCGCCAAGGGTTCGGGCTGACGTATTCGAAGCCGGACAATACCGACGTCAAACTCGACGCATGGAAAATCATTCGTGCCGCCGACGGCCACTACGACGTCACGGTAGACGCGAACGGATTCGCACTGCATCTCTCGCTGACGCCCACACAAGTGCCGTTGATTCAGGGTGAACGCGGCTACTCGCGCAAAGGTCCGCGGCCCGAGCAGGCGAGCTACTACTACAGCGAACCGCAATTGCGCGTGAGCGGCAGCGTAGTTCGCCCGACCCCGGCGGGCACCACATCGAAGGTTGATACAGCCGTCACCGGTGCGGCGTGGCTCGATCACGAATGGTCGAGCACCTTGCTCGACGCCGATGCGCTCGGATGGGATTGGCTCGGCGCCAACCTGACGGACGGCTCGGCCTTGATGGCCTTCAAGGTCCGCGGTCGCGATGGGCACGCCGTTTGGGCACATGCAGCGCTGAGACATCGCGACGGCCAGGTTACGACGTTCGGCCGCGATCAGGTCGACTTCGTGCCGGTTCGCACGTGGCGCTCGCCACGCACGAATACGTCGTATCCCGTCTCTATGACCGTTAAAACCGGTGCGCTCACGTGGCGACTTGATCCGTTGATGGACGACCAGGAACTCGATTCCCGGCAATCGACGGGTGCCGTGTATTGGGAAGGCGCAGTGCGGGTGAGTCGCGACGGTGCGGATGTTGGACGTGCCTATCTGGAACTGACGGGCTATGCGAATGCTCTTCGGATCGGCAGGAAGTGAAGCGCGGTTTCCGGAGGATATTTCGGAATTTGTATGCGCGACGGCTTCCCGGATTTTTTTCGTTACAGCTTCCGGCTGCCGTAAACGCAGAAACCCCACCTTTGAGGGGTGGGGTTTCCGGACCTGCAGGGGAGCCTGACGATTACCTACTTTCACACGGGAATCCGCACTATCATCGGCGTGGAGTCGTTTCACGGTCCTGTT